>VBPC01000274.1 GCA_005887895.1 Candidatus Rokuibacteriota bacterium | reverse complement strand
GTGATCCTCAAGACCCACGCGCCCACCGTGTGGGACGCCCAGCCCGCCGACCTCCAGGCCGCCATCGTCGCCGTCAAGAAAGTGGCGACGGCGGTGCGCGACACCCTCAAGCCCGACGGGCTCAACATGCTGCAGGCCAACGGGCCGGCCGCCTTCCAGTCGGTGCCGCACTACCATCTGCACGTGATCCCGCGCTGGGAGAACGACGGCAAGGGCTTCGACTGGACGCTGGTGCCGGGGGACCGCGCCAACATCCAGGCGGTGGGCGAGCGGCTCAAGCAGGCGCTGAAGTGAGCCCGGAGCGCACGGTGCGCATCGTGGTGGCCAAGCCGGGGCTCGACGGCCACGACCGGGGCGCCAAGATCGTCGCCCGCGCGCTGCGCGACGCCGGCTTCGAGGTGATCTACACCGGCCTGCACCAGACGCCCGAGCAGGTGGTGGCCACCGCGCTGCAGGAGGACGCCGATGCCATCGGCCTCAGCGTGCTCTCCGGAGCCCACAACTATCTCTTCAAGCGCGTGCTGGAGCTGCTGCACGAGAAGGGCGCCGGCGACGTGGCCGTCTTCGGCGGCGGCATCATCCCGCCCGAGGACATCGCTGCGCTGAAAGCCATGGGCGTGAAGGAGATCTTCACGCCGGGCACCTCGACGCAGGACATCGTCCGCTTCGTCCGCGAGCACATCCGCGCCGCGGTCTGAGCATCGTGGCGCCGATGCGAAGGCTGACCCTCCTCGTCGTGCTCGTCGCGGCGTGGCTGGTCGCGTGCGCGTCGCCGGCCGGGCCGGTGCCGGCCGCGGCCCGTCACGTGCCGGTGGTGGCGTATCTCGGCTACACGACTTCCGACGTCGGCGCCCCGTATCTCGTCGCCTTCCGGCAGCGCCTGGCCGAGCTGGGCTTCGCCGACGGACGCAACGTGGCGGTGGTCGAGCAGTATGCCGAGGCACGGTACGACCGACTCGGCGATCTGGCCGCCGGCCTCGTCCGAGGCGGCGTCGACGTGCTGGTCACGCCGGGGCCGGGCCCGACCATGGCCGCGATGGCGGCCACCGCGACGGTGCCGATCGTCATGCTGGAGGCCGGCGACCCGGTGGCGTACGGCCTCGTGAAGAGTCTCGAGCGCCCCGGCGGCAATGTCACCGGCGTCTCCAGCATCTTGTCCGATCTCGCGCCCCTACATCTCGACCTGCTCCGGCGCACCGTGCCGGGGGCGATGCGGGTGGCGGTGCTCTGGAATCCAACCAATCTCGCCGAGCAACGGCTGTGGGGCGAGCGGCAGACGACCGCGCGGGTGCTCGGCTGGCAGCTGCAGACGGTGTCGGTCAGCGCCGCCGATCAGCTCGACGCCGCGCTGGCGACGATCGCCGGCGGCCAGGTCGACGCGCTGTACTCCGTCGGCGATCCGCTGATCCTGAGCGAGCGTCGGCGGCTCGCCGACTTCGCGCTGGCCCACCGGTTGCCGACGGTGTTCGGCTGGCGGGAGTTCGTGGACGCCGGCGGGCTGATGGCCTACGGGCCCAGCACGCTGGCGCTCTATCGGCACGCCGCCGGCTACGTCGCCCGGATCCTGAAGGGCGCGCGGCCCGGCGATCTGCCGATCGAGGCGCCGGAGAAATACGAGCTGGTCGTCAATCTCAAGACCGCACGCGCGCTCGGCCTCACGATTCCCCCGGCGGTGGTGAACGCGGCCGACGCCGTGATCCAGTGAGGCAGGCGACGCCATGATCAAGAAGAAGGGACGCAAGTGGGTCGTGCTCTCCGAGAAGACCGGGCGCAGCTTCGGCAGCTACGACACGAAGGGCGAGGCCGAGAAGCGCCTGCGCCAGGTGGAGTTCTTCAAACACACCAAGGCCGGCGCCGCCCGCCGGCGCTCCGCGTGACATCGCCCGTGAGCAACCCCAATCGAGGAGCGCCCCGGCTTCGCCGGGACGCTCCGAACGTGTGGCGGGTGCGGGGGGCCATGTCGGGAAGCGCCGGCGCCAGAGGAGAGTCCCGGCTTCGCCGGGACGCTCCGAACATTGGGGGGGTGTGGGGGGCCATCTCGGGGCCCCCCACGTCCAGATGACTTTCGAGCTCACGGCCGAGCAGGCGGCGATCCGGGCGGTGGCGCGCGACTTCGCCGAGGCGGAGCTCGGGGACAAGATCGCGCCCTACGACGCGCGCCACGAGTTTCCGCACGAGATCGTCGCCAAGCTGGGGCCGCTGGGATTCCTGGGCGTCCTGGTGCCGGAAGAGTACGGCGGCGCCGGTCTGGACTACGTCTCCTACGCGCTCATCGTGGAGGAGCTGAATCGCGGCGACGCCTCGGTCGGCATCACGATGTGGGCCCACAACTCGCTCGGCGCCAACCACATCAGCCTGTTCGGCTCGACGGAGCAGAAGCGCCGGTGGCTGCCGCGCCTGGCCGCGGGAGAGATGCTGGCGGCGTGGGGACTCACCGAGCCGGGCTCGGGCTCCGACGCCGCGGCGCTGCTCACGCGGGCCGAGGCGCGCGCCGATGGATGGGCCCTGAACGGCAGCAAGGCCTTCATCACCAACGCCTCGGTCGGCGGCGTCGCCGTCGTGATGGCGCGCACCGATCCCGACAAGAAGTCGAAGGGCATCTCGGCGTTCGTCGTGCCGAAGGGAACGCCGGGCTTCCGCGCCGGCACGCCGTATCGCAAGCTCGGGCTGCACGCCTCCGACACCGCCGAGCTGATCTTCGAGGACGCGCGGGTGGAAGCCGGCGCCCTGATCGGCGAGCGCGGGCAGGGCTTCGTGCAGGCCGTCGACCAGTCCGTGAAGTACATGAAGCAGCGCACGGCGTTCGGGCGGACGCTGGCCGAGTTCAACGGCCTGCAGGGCATGCTGGCCGAGGTCGCCACCGACGTCGAGGTCGCGCGGCTGCTCACGCTGCGGGCGGCCTGGCTGAAGGATGCGGGGCAGCCGGCGATGCATGCGGCGGCCAAGGCCAAGGTGTTTGCGTCGGAAGCGGCCATGAAGGCCGCCACCCGGGCCGTGCAGATCCACGGCGGGGCGGGCTACATCACGGAGTTCCCGGTCGAGCGGATCTTTCGCGACGCCAAGCTGACCGAGATCGGCGAGGGCACGTCGGAGATCCAGCGGATGGTCATCGCGCGGGAGATCCTCCAGCTCACGTGAGCGATCTCATCGCGGTCGAGCGTGTCGGCAAGCGCTATCTGACCGGCTCCGGCCCGATCGAGGCGCTGCGCGACGTGCGCGGCGGTCTCGTCGTGCCCGACGGCGGGCGCGTCGTCGTGGATGGCCGGCCGGTGACCGGTCCCGATCCCCGGCGAGTCGCCACCGTCTTCCAGGAGGCCGGCCTCTTTCCGTGGCGCACGGCGCTCGAGAACATCGAGTTCGGTCTCGAGCTGCAAGGGGTGCCGCGCGGGCAGCGCCGCGCGGTGGCCACCGAGCTGCTCGGTCCCCTCGGCCTGCGCGAGTTCGGCGCCAAGTACCCGCGCGAGCTGTCGGGCGGCATGCGGCAGCGGGTGGCCATCGGGCGTGCGCTCGCGATCGACACCCAGATCATCCTCATGGACGAGCCGTTCGGCGCCCTCGACGAGCAGACGCGCCTGCTGATGGGCGAGTGGCTGCTCGACATCTGGCGCCGCACGCGCAAGACGGTCGTCTTCGTCACCCACAGCCTGCACGAGGCGCTGGCGCTCTCGACGCGCGTGGTGGTGATGACGGCGCGCCCGGGCCGGATCAAGAGCGTGCTGGAGCTGCCGATGGCCTATCCCCGGGCCATGGAGTCCGCCGACCTGATCGCGCTGCGCGCCAAGCTCTGGAGCGACATCCGCGACGAATCGCTGCGCGCCATGGGCGACGCCTAGCGTGCGCGTCGCCCTCATTCGCCTCGCGATCCTCGGCGCGCTCGTCCTGGCCTGGGAGCTGCTGGCGCGGGCGGCGAATCCGCTGCTCTACGTGCCGCCCTCGGTCGTCGTCCCGGCGCTCGGCCGCCTGCTGGTCCTCGACTCGTACCCCGAGCTGCCGCAGAGCCTGCTGCTGACCCTGCGCGAGATCGTGATCGCCTACGCACTCGCCATCGCGGCCGGTCTCGGCTGCGGCTTCGTGCTCGGGCTCAACCGCCTCGTCGGTCGCGCCTACGGTCCGATCCTCGCCGCGCTCTACGCGGTCCCGGCCGTCGTCTGGTATCCCTCGCTGATGCTGTTCTTCGGGCTCGACGCGGCCTCGAAGATCGCCTTCGGCTTCCTGCTGGGATTCTTCCCGATCACGCTGGCCGTGCTGGCCGGCGTGCGGCAGGTCAATCCTCACATGGTCCTCGTGGCCCGGGCCTTCGGCGCCCGGCCGGCGGTCGTGTTCGCGAAGGTGATGGTGCCGGCCATGCTGTTCACGCTGGTCGGCGGTCTGCGCACGGGCCTCGCGCTCAGCGTCATCGGGGTGATCGTGGGCGAGATCCTCGGCTCCAAGGGCGGCATGGGCGCGCTCATCAATCACGCCTACGGCCTCTTCCGCACCGCCGACTACGTGGCGCTGGTGCTCGTCACCCTGGCTCTCGTCGTCGCCTCCGACGTCGTCGCCAGCCTCGTCGAGCGTCGCGCGCAGCGATGGAGCGATTGACCCTCGGAGGGGGGCTTCGCCCCCCTTCCGACCCTCGTCGCGCGCCTGACGGCGCACTCCTCGGTGCCTCCCCCCAGGATCGGATTGCGCCGGCGAAGCCGGCGCTCGAAGGCGGTGAGTAACGCGGTGAATGAGGGACGCGGAGCGGACTTCGAATGACGAGCGCCGAGCGGGCTCGGGTCCTTGTGCTGCAGGTCGTGAGCGTCCTCGCGCTGCTCGGCATCTGGGAGGGCGCCGCGAGGGCGGGGTGGGTGGATCCGTTGTTCGTGCCGGCGCCGAGCGCGGTGGTGGGGGCGTTCGGCCGGATCGGGCCCAGCGCGCTGGCGGGACTGGCGGACACGCTCGCCAAGACGGCGGTGGCCTACGTGCTGTCGGTCGTGCTCGGCGTGTCGCTCGGCGTCGCCGTGGGCTCGGTGCGCGTGCTGCGCGAGGTGTCGGGCCCCTTCGTGGTCGCCGCCTACGGCATGCCGAAGATCCTCGTCCTGCCGTGGATCGTCCTCATCCTCGGGTTCGGCACCGCGCCGGCCATCCTCTACGGGACGATCCACGGCTTGTTCCCGATCCTCGTGCTGGTGATGGGTGGCGTTCGCGACGTCGATCGCACGCTCGTGACCGTCGCCCGCGCGTTCGGCGCGTCGTCGTGGCAGCTCTACTGGAAAGTGCTGCTGCCGGCGATCGTGCCGACGGTCCTGGCCGGGATGCGGCTCGGGATCGTGTTCTGCCTGCTGGGTGTGCTCATCGTGGAGATGTTCGCCGGCGTGCGGGGCATGGGGTTCGTCATGGGCTCCCTCGCCAACGGCTTCCAGGCCCCCGAGCTCTTCGCGGCGACGGCCCTGGTCTCCGCCTCGTCGATCGCCATCGTCCTCGCCCTCGACTCGCTGAACAATCGCCTCTCCCGCTGGCGCTGACGCCGAACCTCCGCGAGGTGCAACCAGTCACCACGGCGGTCACTTATTGCCCGGAGAGTCTCCCCGCGGCGCCTCCAAACTGACCGGGCGCCGGTCCGAGGCACGCGCGCATCTATGCGGAATCTCGCGGATCGCCTCGGTGCTCGCCTTTGGAACGCCGGTTGCTCTCCCACGCGCCCCGGAGGCGATCGGGATGATGACCTGGACGGAGTTCGGCGCTTACGTGTCGGTGGCGGCCACCGTGTTCGCCGGCGGCGTGGGGTTCTGCTGGGTGGTGCTGTGGCGACAGTAACGGACCGAGGACTGGCCTCGACCGAGCCTCGCTCGAGGAGAACGACCATGGCGGTAGCGACCACGACCAAGACACCGACCCCGAGCCGGTCGACGATGCCGCCGGTGGCCACGGTATATCGGTCGGCCGACGGTGCGCTGCATCACGCGCGGTGTGCGAGCCGCATGGACTTCATGGGCGGCCGCGCCGGCCTCGAGCTGGACTTCTACTGTCTGACCTGCTGCGAGCACGTCACCGTGACGCCGTACGTCCTCACGCGACTGGCCGACGCCGCCGGACTCACGCCGGCTCGGGGGCGCTGAGGCGCGAGCGGCGCACCCGGGCCTGAACGTCGCGAACGACGTCGCGCTCGAGCTCGATGTCGACCTCGTGATCCTCGGCGTCCCAGTGCTCGATCGTCGCCAGCCAGGACAGCGCGCGTCGGCGCCGCGGCACGATGCGTCGGCCACGGTAGACCAGCGTCCGGTGGTCGGGCGTTGTCAGCCGCGACAGCTCCTCCACGTGGCGACCGCACAGCTGTAGGACCTGCTCGTACGTCGTCACGCCCGGCACGATGCGGCGCAGCGTGTCCGGCTCGAGCACCACACCGCGCGTCCTCACACGCGGCTTCTCCTTGGCCCGTCCGAACTCCACGCGTCCCGTCCAGCGCTTGCTGATCCGCTCGGCCACGTTGCGCAACAGCACGCCGGCGCCGTTGCCCAGCGCGAAGAACAGCGCCGGAATGAGCACCGGCGCCCACGACTGCAGCCGGGTGAAGTAGCCGAACTGGACGGTCAGCACCTGCGGCTGCAGGCCCTCCGACCGGTCGAGGAAGAGCGAGACCGTCTCCGTGCTCTCCAGGGTCTCGCTGAGCTGGCGGCGGGCTGACTGCGGGAACATCTCGTCGATCTTCAAGTGGTCGGCGTCGGCGAAGTTGACGATGAGCTGGGCGGGATCCTCGGCCAGCTTCACCACGCGGTCGCGCTGCTGGAAGTACATGGGGAACACCGCGCGGTGGCGGATCTCGTTGAACGACAGCGTCAGGCGGTGGCGCGGGCCCCAGAAGGTGTGCTCGAACCACGTCCCCGCCTTGTCCTTGATGAGCCCGCGGGTGTCCATGTGCAGGTCGATCAGGTACACGCGATTGGCGAACTTCGGATTCCACGGGATGCGGATCCAGCTGGCGGGCGAGCTGAGCCCGAGCGCGCCGCCCTCGCGCACGAACGTGACGAACGGCGCGCCGCCGGGCAATGGCTCGGCCGGCGCCCGCTGGCCGACCTGGTAGAGGTTGCGCACGGTCAGGGCGAGCCGGCCGCCGCCGATGACCGTGAAGCCGCGACCGGCGATGTCCTTTTCGAGGGCCGGGTCGGCGGCGCCGAGCTTGCGATCGCCGACGACGTCCCCGGGCCACAGCAGGTAGAGATCCTGCTCGACGTCGGCCACGCTCTCGTTGGGCGGCACGACGACCGAGAACATGACGTCGACGGGGATCCGACCGAGTTTCGAATCGACACCGGCGCGGACGAAGAGCGGGCCCAGCGTGAACGTCGGGTTCGGCTTGTCGGCGAAGAAGATCTGGGCGTGGGCGGCGCTCGGCGCCGCCGTCAGCAGCAGCGCGGTGAGCCACCACGCCCGGACGATCATCCGCCGAGCTTCACCGGGGCGAACTCGCGGGCGACGTGCTCCTCGACCGGCAGCCGCTTCTTGATCACGCCGAACTCGAGGAGCGTGTCCTGCATCGAGCGCAGCGCTTCCATGCTGACCGTGCCGTCGGCCGACATGAGGGGCCCGGAGATCTTGTGGGCGGCCAGCACGGCCTCCGTGCTCCAGCCGATCTTCTTGGCCACGATCTCGGCGGCGTCGCTGGTGTGCTCGGTCATGAACTTGATCGCGCTGAACAGGCCCTTCATGACCTTGCGAATGTCGTCGCCCTGCTTCTTGATGCCGTCCTCGGAGACGTACTGGATCTGGCTGATCCAGCGCGGCGTGACCTTGTCCAGCCGCATGAGGACCTTCGACTTGCCGGCCAGCTGCGTCACGGCGCCGCCGTCGCCCCACACGAACGCGTGGATCTCCTTGCGGGCCAGCGCGGCCAGCTGGGCGTCGAGGCCGCCGAGGCCCACGATCTTCACGTCGCGGTCGGGATCCCAGCCCTGGGCCTGGGCCACCATGCGCGCGAACACCCACGTGGTGGCGCCGGCCGAGGTGACGCCGATGGCCTTGCCCTTGAGCTCGGCCACGGTCTGCACGTCGGGCGCCACGTTGAAGGTGAAGTGATTCCCCTCGGTGTGGGTGGCCACCATCTTGAGCGGCATGCCGGCCTCGCGGAAGACGAGGATGTCGGTGCTGCCGGCGGCGCCGAGCAGGATCTCACCGGCGATGACCGCCTTCACGAGGTTGGGACCGCCGCGAAACGGAACGTACTCGACGTTGACGTTCTCGGTGCGAAAGAATCCCTTCTCGACGGCGACGATGAAGGGTCCGGCCAGCGCGTAGTCGCCGAGCACGGCCGTGCCGACCTTGACCGAGGCCTGGGCCCTCACGAATGCGGGCGCCAGCGCGCCGGCCACGACGGTGCCGGAAGCGGTGACGAGGAAACGACGCCGGCTGATGGATGACATGGACACGCCCTCCCTGGGGTGATACGTTAACGCGCACTCAGTTGCGATCGTACAACCTCCGTCGCGCCGTTCACAATCGTCGATGACCGTCGTTCCGGTGGCCTACCGCGTCGCCGACGGCGTGGCGTGGATCACGCTCGACCGACCCGTCGTCCTCAACGCGCTCGACACCGACCTCGCCGCGTTGCTGGCCGAGCGCGCCGAGACCGCCGCCGCCGATCCCGCGGTCTGGCTGGTGATCGTGCGCGGCGCCGGGCGGGCGTTCTGCTCGGGCATGGATCGCACCGCGCTGGCCGCTGGCTCGATCGGCGAGGCGTTCCACCGCGCCTGGGTGCGCGCGCTCGACTGCCTGGAGGACATGCCGAAGGTCTCGCTGGCCGTCCTGCACGGCTACGCGATCGGCGGCGGCCTGCAGCTCGGCCTCGCCTGCGACCTCCGGCTGGCCACCGACGACGCGATCCTCGGGCTCGGCGCCTCGCGCCACGGCATCATCCCGGACGGCTCGGTGCTGCGACTGGCCCGCGTGATCGGGCTCGGCCGCGCCAAGGAGCTGTCGCTCCTGAACGAGGACGTCACGCCGGCGGCCGCGCTGGCGATGGGTCTGGTGAGCTGGGTGGGCGCGGCCGCCGACGTCGACGCCACGCTGGCCTCGCTCATCGAGCGGCTGCGTCGGCAGGCGCCCACCGCCAACGCGCACATCAAGCGGCTCCTCCACGAGTCGTTCCACCGCGACCCGCGGGCGGTCGAGGAGGACGTGATGGCCGCCCAGCTCGAGTGCCTCGCCTCGCGCGAGACCGCCGAAGCCAATCGCGCCTGGGTGGCGGGAAAGACGAACCCGGCAACCTTCCATGACAGCCCACCCACGCCATGAGCCGGGCGGGCGGCTCCGATACAACGGACACTATTCTCGAAACGCGGGGGCTCACGAAGGAGTTCCGCGGCTTCGTGGCCGTCAGGAACGTCGACCTGCGCGTGCGGCGCGGCTCCATCCACGCGCTGATCGGTCCCAACGGCGCCGGCAAGACCACCTGCTTCAACCTCCTCACCCACTTCCTGACGCCGACCGCCGGCCGCATCGTGTTCAATGGGCGCGACATCACCGGCAGCCGTCCGGCCGACATCGCGCGACTGGGCCTGGTGCGCTCGTTCCAGATCTCCGCGGTGTTCCCGCATCTCACCGTGCTGGAGAACGTGCGCATCGCGCTGCAGCGCCGGCGCGGCGCGTCCTTCGACTTCTGGCGCTCCGAGCGCGTCCTCGAGGGGCTCAACGGGCGGGCGCTCGAGCTGCTCGACGCCGTGGGACTGACGCCGTTCGCGGCCAGCACGGCGGTCGAGCTGCCCTACGGCCGCAAGCGTGCGCTGGAGATCGCCACCACGCTGGCGCTGGAGCCTCAGATGCTGCTGCTCGACGAGCCGACCGCCGGCATGGCCCACGACGACGTCGGGCGGATCGCCGCGCTCATCAAGAAGGTGGCGGCCGATCGCACCGTGCTCATGGTGGAGCACAACCTCAGCGTCGTGGAGAATCTCTCCGACACGATCACGGTCCTCGCGCGAGGCGAGGTGCTCGCAGAGGGCTCGTACCGGTCGGTCTCGCGCAATCCCGACGTCGTGCAGGCCTACATGGGCTCGACCCATGCCTGAGCCGCTGCTGACCGTCCGCGGGCTCAACGCCTGGTACGGCGAGTCGCACATCCTGCACGGCGTCGACTTCGACGTCTCTCCGGGCGAGGTGGTGACGCTGCTCGGTCGCAACGGGGCCGGCAAGACGACGACGCTGAAGGCGATCATGGGCATCGTGCGCAGGCGGACCGGCTCGGTGCGGTTCGAGGCCGCCGAGCTGGCCACGCTGCCGTCGAACGCGATCGCCCGGCTCGGGATCGCGTTCTGCCCGGAGGAGCGCGGGATCTTCGCCAGTCTCGACGTCGAGGAGAACCTCCTGCTGCCGCCGGTGGTGAAGCCGGGCGGGCTCGGCGTCGACGCGATCTTCGCGCTGTTCCCGAACCTCCGGGAGCGCCGGCACAGTCAGGGCACCAAGCTGTCGGGCGGCGAGCAGCAGATGCTGGCCATCGGCCGCATCCTGAGAACGGGCGCCCGGCTGCTCCTGCTGGACGAGCCGACCGAGGGCCTGGCCCCGGTGATCGTGCAGCAGATCGGCCGCACGATCGAGCGCCTCAAGCGCGACGGCTTCACCATCCTGCTCGTCGAGCAGAACTTCCGCTTCGCCGCCACCGTGGCCGACCGTCACTACATCGTCGAGCACGGGCGCGTCGTCGACCTCATTCCGAACGCGGCGCTGGCCACCAGCATGGACAAGCTGCACGAGTACCTTGGGGTATAGTCACCGCGCCGCCACTCTCATACCAAGGAGCCACCGTATGCGCACCGCATGGTTCGTCGCGCTCGCGCTGATCGCCGCCGTGGCAGCGGCGCCGGCGTCGGCCCAGGTCTCCGACGGCGTCGTGAAGATCGGCGTCATGAACGATCAGTCGGGAACCTATGCCGACATCAGCGGGCAGGGGTCGGTCGTGGCCGCCCGGATGGCGGTGGAGGATTCCGGGATCACCAAGAAGGGCACGAAAGTCGAGGTGATCTTCGCCGACCACCTCAACAAGCCCGACGTCGGCTCCCAGATCGCCCGCCAGTGGTACGACGCCGAGAAGGTGGACGTCATCGTGGACGTGCCGACCTCGTCGGTCGCGCTCGCGATCAACCAGATCACCCGCGACAAGGGCAAGGCCTTCCTCGTCTCGGGCGCCGCCGCCTCCGACCTCACCGGCAAGGCGTGCTCACCGAACACGATCCACTGGACGTACGACACGTGGGCGCTGGCCAACGGCACCGGCAGCGCCGTGGTGAAGACGGGCGGCGACACGTGGTTCTTCCTGACCGCCGACTACGCGTTCGGCCATGCGCTCGAGCGGGACACCGAGGCCGTCGTGCTCAAGAGTGGTGGCAAGGTGCTGGGCAAGGTCCGCCATCCGTTCCCGACCTCGGACTTCTCCTCGTTCCTGCTCCAGGCCCAGGCCTCGAAGGCGAAGATCATCGGGCTCGCCAACGCCGGCGCCGACACGATCAACGCGATCAAGCAGGGGGCCGAGTTCGGCATCGTCCGCGGCGGGCAGCAGTTCGCCGGCCTGCTGGTGTTCATCAGCGACGTCCACGCCCTCAGCCTGGAGCGGGCGCAGGGCCTCGTCCTCACCGAGGCCTTCTACTGGGATCTGAACGACCGGACGCGGGCGTGGTCCAAGCGCTTCGCCGCCCAACATCACGGGGCGATGCCGACGATGGTCCAGGCCGGCGTGTACTCGGCGGTGCTGCATTACCTGAAGGCGGTGGACGCGCTGAAGAGCGACGACGGAACGAAGGTCATCGCGAAGATGAAGGAGATGCCGACCGACGACGCCCTCTTCGGCAAGGGCACCGTCCGCGCCGACGGCCGCAAGATCCATCCGATGTATCTCTTCGAGGTGAAGAAGCCCTCGGAGTCCAAGGGCGCGTGGGATTACTACAAGGTGCGCGCCACCATCCCGGCCGAGCAGGCGTTCCGGCCGCTCGACCAGGGCGAGTGCCCGCTGGCGAAGAAGTAACCAGCCAAGGAACGGAGCCGTGAACCCTCGAGACCAGGCCACCCACGCTTCGAGCCGGGCTGCTGCTCCGATACCGTGATGCCGACGCAGGCCCTGTTCGGGCAGCTGCTCATCGGGCTGATCAACGGGGCGTTCTACGCCATGCTCAGCCTCGGACTCTCCGTCATCTTCGGCCTCCTCAACATCATCAACTTCAGCCATGGCGCCCAGTACATGATGGGCGCGTTCGTCGCGTACTTCTGTCTGCAATGGGCGGGGCTGGGCTACTGGTGGGCGCTCCTGGTGGCGCCTCTGGTCGTGGGCACCATCGGCATCGTTCTCGAGCGGACCATGCTCAAGCGCCTCTACCATCTCGACCACCTCTACGGCTTGTTGCTGACGTTCGGCCTCGCGCTCGTCATCCAGGGCATCTTCCGCAACGAGTTCGGCTCCTCGGGACTGCCGTACGGGGCGCCGGCGCTCCTCACCGGCGGCTACAACCTCGGCTTCATGTTCCTGCCGACCTACCGTGCGTGGGTCGTGCTGTTCTCGCTGGCGGTGTGCCTGGCGACCTGGTATGTGATCGAGCGCACGAAGCTGGGCTCCTATCTGCGGGCGGCGACCGAGAACCCGACGCTGGTGCAAGCGTTCGGCATCAATGTGCCGCGCATGATCACCCTCACCTATGGCTTCGGCGTCGGTCTGGCCGCGCTGGCCGGGGTGCTGGCCGCGCCGATCTATCAGGTGAACCCCCTGATGGGGGCCGATCTGATCATCGTGGTCTTCGCCGTCGTCGTGATCGGCGGTCTCGGGTCGATCATGGGCTCGATCGTCACCGGGTTCGGGCTGGGCGTCGTGGAGGGCTTCACCAAGGTCTTCTACCCCGAAGCCTCCAACACGGTGATCTTCGTGATCATGGCGCTGGTGCTGCTGGTGCGGCCGGCGGGGCTGTTCGGGAGAGCGTCATGATCGCGGACGGGGACGGGCGTCGTGGTGTTCGAGCGCCGGCTTTGCCGGCGCCATCGAGGCCGGGGGAGGCTTCGGAGGGGGCCGTCGAGGCCCCCTCCGAGGAGATCATGGCGCTGGTGCTGCTGGTGCGGCCGGCCGGGCTGTTCGGCCGGACGAGCTGACGGTGGCGACGGCCGTCGAGGCGCAGCTCGGCACGGCGGCCGCGGCTCAGCCCGCGCCCCGGCATCAAGTCGTCGCGTTCCTCGTCATGGTGGCCGTCCTGGTGGCGGCGCCGTTCTTCGTCTATCCCGTCTTCCTCATGAAGGCGCTGTGCTTCGCGCTGTTCGCCTGCGCGTTCAACGTCCTCATCGGGTACGTGGGGCTGCTGTCGTTCGGCCACGCCGCGTTCCTCGGCTCGGCCGGCTACGCCTCCGCCCACGCCGCCAAGGTATGGGGGGTCACGCCGGAGCTGGCGATCCTGTTCGGCACGGCGGTCGCCGGCGCCCTCGGCGTCGTCGTCGGCGCGCTGGCCATCCGCAGCCGCGGCATCTACTTCGCGAACATCACGCTGGCGTTCGCCCAGATGATCTACTTCTTCTCGCTGCAGGCGAAGTTCACCGGCGGCGAGGACGGCATCCAGTCGGTGCCGCGCGGCATGCTGCTCGGCGTGCTCGACCTTCGCCACACCTACGCGATGTACTTCACGGTGCTCGTCGTGTTCCTGCTCGGCTTCCTGGTCGTGTACCGCGCGATCCACTCGCCGTTCGGCCAGGTGCTCAAGGCGATCCGGGAGAACGAGCCGCGCGCCGTCTCCCTCGGCTATCGCGCCGAGCAGTACAAGCTGATCGCGTTCGTGCTGTCGGCGACGCTGGCCGGGCTGGCCGGCGCCACCAAGGCCCTCGTGTTCCAGCTCGCCTCGCTGACCGACGTGCACTGGACGATGTCCGGCGAGGTCGTGCTGATGACGCTGCTGGGCGGCCTCGGCACCGTCTTCGGCCCGGTGGTCGGCGCCTTCGTCGTGATCGGGCTGGAGAACTACCTCGCCCAGCTCGGCGCCTGGCTCACGATCGTGCAGGGGGCCATCTTCGTGGTGTGCGTGCTGACCTTCCGCCGGGGCCTCGTGGGCGAGCTGGGTCGCCTGCTCCGGAAGCCGCTCTGATGGAGCGCCCGGTGCCCGGCGCCTTCGAGCAGGATCTCGACCGCGGTCCGGCCAACCACACGCCGCTATCGCCGCTGTCGTTCCTGGCGTGGGCGGCGCGCGTGCATCCCGACAAGCCGGCCGTCATCCACGGCGACCGCACGTTCACCTACGCCGAGCTCACGGCCCGCTGTCGCCGGCTCGCCTCCGCGCTGGCCCGGCGGGGCATCGGTCGCGGCGACAGCGTGGCGATCATGGCCCCCAACGTGCCGGCGATGCTGGAGGCGCATTACGGAGTGCCGCTGGCGGGCGCCGTGCTGAATCCGCTCAACTACCGCCTCGACGCCCGCTCGATCGCCTTCATCCTCGAGCACGGCGAGGCGAAGCTGCTCATCACGGACCGCGAGTTCTCGTCGACGATCGAGGAGGCGCTGCGGCTGCTGGGCCGGCCGATCCCCGTGATCGACATCGACGACCCGCTGTACGAGGGCGGCCGGCGCCTCGGCGAGCAGGACTACGAGGCGCTGCTGGGCGAGGGCGATCCGGCGTGGACGGGGACGCTGCCGGTCGACGAGTGGCAGGCGATCTGCCTGCTCTACACCTCCGGCACGACCGGCGACCCCAAGGGCGTCGTCTATCACCATCGGGGAGCGTATCTCAACGCGCTCGGCAACGCGCTGACGTTCGGGCTCTCGCCGCGCACGGTCTACCTCTGGACGCTGCCGATGTTCCATTGCAGCGGCTGGACCTACACGTGGGCGGTCACCGCCGTCGGCGGCACCCACGTGTGCCTGCGCCGCGTCGACCCCGCGCTGATCTTCCCGGCGATCCGCCGCCACCACGTGACGCACATGTGTGGGGCGCCGATCGTCATGACGATGCTGATCCACGCGCCCGAGGCCCTCAAGGTCCGCTTCGAGCAGACGGTCGAGATGGCGACGGGCGGCGCGGCGCCGCCGTCCACGGTGATCAGCGCGATGGAGGCCATGGGTTTCCGCGTGACGCATCTCTACGGGCTCACGGAGTCGTACGGCCCGGCGACGTTCTGCGCCTGGCAGGAGGCCTGGGAGGCGCTGCCGCTCGCCGAGCGGGCGACGCAGATGGCCCGGCAGGGCGTCAACTACGTCACCCTCCAGGACTGCATCGTGGCCGATCCGGAGACGCTGCGGCCGGTCCCGCGCGACGGCCGCACGATGGGCGAGATCATGCTGCGCGGCAACACCCTGATGAAGGGCTATCTCAAGAACGCCGCCGCCACCGGCGCCGCCTTCCACGGTGGCTGGTTCCACACCGGCGACCTGGCCGTCTGGCACCCCGACGGCTACGTCGAGATCAAGGACCGCTCCAAGGACATCATCATCTCGGGCGGCGAGAACATCTCCTCGCTCGAGGTCGAGGAGCAGCTCTATCGCCATCCGGCGGTGATGGAGGCGGCGGTGGTGGCGCGGCCCGACGTCACCTGGGGCGAGACGCCCTGCGCCTTCGTGACGCTCAAGCCGGGCGCCGCCGCCACGCCGGAGGAGATCATCCGGTTCCTGCGCGACCACATCGCCCACTACAAGGTGCCCCGTCACGTCCTGTTCGGGCCGCTCCCCAAGACCTCCACCGGCAAGATCCAGAAGTTCGTCTTGCGGGAGCGCGCCAAGGAGATCGGCTGACGATGCCTACTGGAACGCTCGAGGGAATCTTCGCTCTGCGCGAGCGCGGCACCAACGTCGCCACCGAGATTCGGGCGGGCCTGACGACGTTCATGGTCATGGCCTACATCATCTTCGTGAACCCGATCATCCTGGGCTACGTCGGCGTCCCCGGCCTGGACGGCAAGGGCCTGCCGTTCGCGGCCACGCTCACCGTCACCTGTCTCACGGCCGGCGTGCTCTCGATCGCCATGGGGCTGTGGACCAACTATCCGTTCGTACTGGCGCCGGGCATGGGGCTCAACGCGGTGGTCGCCTTCGAGCTGGTGGCCGGGCGCGGGCTGACCTGGCCGCAGGCGATGACGATCATCTTCCTCGAGGGGGTGGCGATCACGCTGCTCGTCCTCACACGCTTCCGGGAGGCCATGCTGGACGCCGTCCCGCTCGGGCTCAAGCGCGCCATCAGCATCGGGATCGGCCTCTTCATCGCCTTCATCGGCTTCTTCACCGCGGGGTTCGTGACGAAGCCGGCCTCCAGTCCGGTGCCGGTGGGACTGGGGTCGCTGGCCGGCCTGCCGAGCGCGGTCTTCCTGATCGGCTTCGTGCTCACGGCCTGGCTCATGGCCCGCCGGGTGCGGGGCGCGCTGCTCCTCGGCATCGTGCTGACGACGCTCGTCGCCATCGCGCTCAACGGCCTCACGGCCGGCTGGAAGGGCTTCGCCACGCCCGGCGCCGCGCAGCTCCCCGTGGCGATCGTGCAGTGGCCGGACTTCTCCACGTTCGGCCGGCTCGACTTCGGGGTGGCGGCCCGGCTCGGCCTCGTCACGACGGTGCTGGTGACGTTCTCGATCATGCTGAGTGACTTCTTCGACACGATGGGCACGATCATCGGCGTGGGCGGCAAGGGCGGCTTCCTCGACCGCGAGGGACGCTTGCCGCGCGCCAACCGCGTTCTCCTCGTCGACTCGCTCGGCGCCGTGCTGGGCGGCGTCGCCAACAGCAGCAGCAACACGACCTACATCGAGAGCGCGGCGGGGGTGACCGAGGGGGGGCGCACGGGGCTGGTGGCGGTGGTGACCGGGGCGCTGTTCCTGGTGGCGATGTGGCTCTCGCCGCTGGCCAGCGTGATCCCGGCCCAGGCCACCGCGCCGGCGCTGATCATCGTGGGCTTCTACATGATGAGCGTCGCGCGCGACGTCGCCTGGGACGATTACGAAGAGTCGATCCCGGCCTTCGTCACCATGCTCGTGATGCCGTTCACCTGGTCCATCACGAACGGGATCGGCGGGGGCTTCGTCACCTACGTCCTCATCAAGCTCCTGAACGGCCGCGGCCGCCAGGTCCACTGGATGCTCTATCTCGCCGCCGCCGCCTTCGTCCTGTACTTCGCCATGCCGCTGCTCGAGCGGCGGCTGAGCTGAGGCGGCGCGATGCTGACGCGACGAACATTTCTCGGAGCCGGCGGCCTCGGGCTGGCCGTCGTCGGCGTGCCCGCCGTCGGGCGGGCGGCCGCGACCGTCGAGGTCGCCATGCGGAGCGACGCCGACGGCGCCGACGTCTGGTTCGATCCCATCGGCGTGCGGCTCGCCCCGGGCGATACGGTGCGCTGGATGGTCCATCAGAACGCCCATACGACGACCGCTTACCATCCCGCGAACGCGAACCACCCGCTGCGGATTCCCGAGGCCGCGCGGCCGTGGGACTCCGGCCTCCTCGTGGAGTACGGACGGCAGTTCGAGGTCACGCTGACGGAGGAAGGTGTCTACGACTACTTCTGCGCGCCCTTCGAGGCCATCGGCATGGTGGGTCGCCTCGTGGTCGGTCGCCCCGGCGGGCCCGGCGCCCGTCCGTTCGACTGGTTCGTGGGCCGCGCCGGCGCGGCCGACTGGCGTCCGGTGCCGCCGGCCGCGCAGCGGAATTTCCCCGCGATCCAGCGAATCGTCGAGGAAGGCCTCGTGCGACGGACGAAGCCGAGCTGACGCGCACGCGGCGCGTCGAAACAGCGCGTCGAAGCACCGCGTCGTAAGTCCCCGTCATACCGACCGATTTGCTTGACACGCCCGGTCGCCTTGCGTACACTCCTGCCACTCGCTCGCCCCCCAGCGATCCGGGAGTTCTCGGTCCGGCTGCCAGACAAGGGAAGCGTGGAGGCTCGACGACGAGCGATGACCACGATCGAGTCAGCTCTCGACACGTTCCCGAAGCTCGTCCGCGCCAACGCCGAGCGGTGGCCGGACAAGGTCGCCATCCGCGAGAAGGACTTCGGCATCTGGCAGTCCTACACCTGGCGCGACTACGAGCAGCGCGCGCGTCGCATCGCCCTCGGTCTGGCCTCGCTGGGCTTCGCGCGCGGCGACAAGACGGCCATCGTCGGCGACAACCGACCGGAGCTCTACTGGGCGGTCGCCGCCACCCAGGCGCTGGGCGGCGTTCCGGTGCCGCTCTACCAGGACTCGATCGAGAAAGAGCTGGCCTACATCGTCGATCACGCGGAGGCGCGGTTCGCC
The DNA here is from genome assembly GCA_005887895.1 of Candidatus Rokuibacteriota bacterium. Classification (GTDB taxonomy): domain Bacteria; phylum Methylomirabilota; class Methylomirabilia; order Rokubacteriales; family CSP1-6; genus AR5. Next base: position 4,760 of record VBPC01000274.1, on the reverse strand, counting down.
GTGGTGGAAGACCAGGAGCAGGTCGACAAGCTCCTGCACATCAAGGCCCAGTGTCCGCGCCTGGAGTACGTGATCTACGACGACCCCCGCGGCCTGCGCTCGTATTCCGAGCCGTGCCTGCTGTCGCTGGCCGAGCTGGAGGAGCGCGGCGAGAAGTTCGCGCTCGGCCATCCCGGCTACCTCGACGACGCCATCGCCCACGGCGGGTCCGACGACACCGCGGTCATCTGTTACACGTCGGGCACGACCGGCAGTCCCAAGGGCGCCATGCTGTCGTATCGCAACCTGGTGACGATGTCGCGCATCGCGAGCGAGCGGGAGGGGCTGCGCCCGGACGACGAGTCGCTGGCGTACCTGCCGATGGCGTGGGTCGGCGACCACGTGCTGTCCTACGCGCAGGGCATCGTCACCGGCTTCACGATCAACTGCCCGGAGAGCGCCGCCACCGTCCTGCACGACCTCAAGGAGATCGGGCCGACCTACTTCTTCGCGCCCCCGCGCATCTGGGAAAACCTGCTCACCAACGTGATGATCCGCCTGGAAGACGCGGCGTGGCCCAAGCGCAAGCTCGTGCAGCTCTTCCTGGGTCAGGCCCAGGACCTCGAGCGCCGGCGGCTGGCGGGCCGCCCGCTGCCCCTGCTGCCGCGCCTGCTGCGGCCGCTCGGCGCCGCGCTCGTCTACGGTCCGCTGCGCGACAACCTCGGCCTGCGGCGCATCCGCATTGCGTACACCGCCGGCGAGGCGATCGGGCCCGAGATGTTCGTCTTCTTCCGCGCGCTCGGCATCAACCTCAAGCAGCTGTACGGCATGACCGAGGCCAGCGTGTTCGTGGCGGTGCAGAAGGACGGCGACGTGCGCCTGGACACCGTGGGGACGCCGATGCCGCAGGTGGAGATCCGCATCTCCGAGCAGGGCGAGGTGCTGTTCCGGAGCCCCGGCGTGTTCAAGGGGTACTTCAAGAACCCGGAAGCGACGCGCCAGACGCTGGAGGACGGCTGGATCCGCTCGGGCGACGCCGGGTTCCTCGACGCCAGCGGCCACCTGAAGATCATCGATCGCGCCAAGGACGTCAGCCGGCTGGCCGGGGGAACGATCTTCGCGCCCAAGTACCTCGAGAACAAGCTGAAGTTCTCGCCCTACGTCAAGGAGGCCGTCTGCATCGGCCAGGACCGGCCGTTCGTGACGGCGCTGGTCAACATCGACCTGGTCGCCGTCGGGAACTGGGCGGAGCGCCGGGGGATTGCCTATACGAGCTACACCGACCTCAGCCAGCGGCCGGAGGTCTCCGAGCTGATCCAGGGGGAAGTGGCGCGGGTGAACGGGACCCTGCTCGAGGACGAGGTGCTCGCCGGCGCCCGCATCTGCAAGTTCCTCATCCTCCACAAGGAGCTCGATCCCGACGACGAGGAGATCACCCGCACGCGCAAGGTGCGGCGCGGGTACGTCGCCCAGAAGTACGCGGCGCTGATCGAGGCGCTCTACGGCGAGCGTGACCGCGTGACGGTCGACGCGAAGGTCACCTACGAGGATGGTCGCACCGGCGTCATCCGGGCCGACGTGCGCATCTGTGACGTGGCGGTGGATGCCCGGTGAGCGGCGCGACGCCGGGCCCCCTGCTGGAGGTCGACGGCGTCAGCGTCCGGTTCGGCGCGCTCCTGGCCCTGCAGCAGGTCAGCCTGACCGTCCAGCCCGGCGAGGTCCTCGCCATCATCGGTCCCAACGGCGCCGGCAAGACGACGCTGCTCAACGTCATCAGCGGCTTCTACCATCCCTACCAGGGCCGCATCCGCTTCGCCGGGCGCGACCGCACGTGGCTGCGCCCGCCCGACGTGGCGGCGCTCGGCATCGCGCGCACGTTCCAGAACGTCGCGCTCTTCCGCGGCATGAGCGTGCTGGACAACATCATGACCGGGCGGCTGCTCCGGATGCGCGGCAACGTGCTGCTCGACGCGCTGTGGTGGGGGCCGGCCCGGCGGCAGGAGCTCGAGCATCGGGCCTTCGTCGAGCGGATCATCGACTTCCTGGAGATCCAGGCCATCCGCAAGACCCCGGCCGGCCGGCTGCCGTACGGGCTGCAGAAGCGCGTGGAGCTGGCGCGGGCGCTGGCCGCCGAGCCGCAGCTGCTGCTGCTCGACGAGCCGATGGCCGGCATGAACGTCGAGGAGAAGGAAGACATGTGCCGCTTCATCCTCGACGTCAACGACGAGTTCGACACGACGATCGCGCTGATCGAGCACGACATGGGCGTGGTCATGGACATCTCCGACCGCGTGATCGTGCTCGACTACGGGCGCAAGATCGCCGACGGCACGCCCGAGCAGGTGCGCAAGGACCAGGCGGTGCTCGACGCCTACCTGGGCGTGGCCCATGACTGAGGTGCTGGCCGGGCTGGTGGCGCCGTTCGCCGACATCGCGAGCAGCCCGCGCTTCTTCGCCGAGGTCCTGATCGGCGGCGTGGCGGCCGGACTCATGTACTCGCTGGTGGCGCTGGGCTTCGTGCTCATCTTCAAGGCCTCGGGCGTCTTCAACTTCGCCCAGGGCGTCATGGTGCTGTTCGCCGCCCTCACGCTGGTGGGCCTCATCGAGCGCGGCATCCCGGTGGCGGTGGCGCTGGCGCTGACGGTGCTGGTGATGGTGCTGCTGGCGTTCGCGATCGAGCGGATCGTGCTTCGCCCGCTGGTGAACCAGGAGTACATCATCCTGTTCATGGCGACGATCGGCCTCAACTTCTTCCTGGAAGGCTTCGGCGAGATGGTGTGGGGCGCCAACGTCAAGCGGCTCGACGTGGGCATCCCCGACACCTCGTTCAAGGTCGCCGGCGTCCTCGTGAACCGGCTCGAGCTGACGGCCGCCGTGACGGCGGCCGTGCTGGTCACCGCCCTCGCCGTGTTCTTCCAGAAGACGCGGATCGGCCGCGCGCTGCGGGCGGTGGCCGACGATCACGAGGCCGCGCTCTCGATCGGCATCCCGCTGAGGACCATCTGGACCGTCGTGTGGTCGGTGGCGGGGCTGGTCGCCATCGTGGCCGGTATCATGTGGGGCGCCAAGAGCGGCGTGCAGTTCAGCCTCTCGCTCATCGCCCTCAAGGCGCTGCCCGTCCTCATCCTCGGCGGCTTCACGTCGGTCCCCGGCGCCATCGCCGGCGGCCTCATCATCGGCGTCGGCGAAAAGATCGCCGAAGTCTACTGGGGCCCTCTGGTCGGCGGCGCGATCGAAAACTGGTTCGCCTACGTGCTGGCGTTGGCGTTCCTGCTGTTCCGCCCACAAGGCCTGTTCGGCGAACGAATCATCGAGCGCGTATGACATACATGTTCCGCGAGCATTTCCGGCGATCAAAACCGTCCAGATGCGAGGCGGCTGCCCTGGAGCTTCGTTCGAGCGCCGGCTTTGCCGGCGCAACCTCTGGGGGAGGCTTCGGAGGGGGCCGCCGAGGCCCCCTCCGAGGGAACGTTGCAGATGGGCCGTTTTCATCGCCGTCGCCGAGGGCGGCGTGATCTACCGGGAGGCCGGCCAGTTCAAGACGTCCTACGCCGCGGATCAGGCGATCTTTCCGATCCTCCAGGACCGGATGCTCGTCACGCTCGGGATCCTGGCCGCGTTCGTCGTGCCGCCGCTCGTGGCCAACGAGTACTGGCTGCAGGCGGTGCTGATCCCCTTGACCATCTATGCGCTGGCGGCGCTCGGGCTCAACCTGCTCACCGGGTACGCCGGGCAGCTCTCGCTGGGGACGGGCGGCTTCATGGCGGTCGGCGCCTACGCGGCGTTCAAGCTCGCCACCGCGTTCCCCTGGCTCAACATCCTGGTCGTGTTCGGGCTGGCCGGGCTCATGGCGGCGATGGTGGGCATCCTGTTCGGGATCCCCAGCCTGCGCATCAAGGGCTTCTACCTGGCGGTGGCCACGCTGGCCGCCCAGTTCTTCCTGGTGTGGCTCTTCAACAAGGTCCCGTGGTTCGTGAACTACGCCTCGTCGGGGACGATCACGGCGCCGCCGCGCACCATGCTCGGCGTCATGGTGACGGGGCCCCAGGCGACCGCGCCGGTGCGCTACGTGGTGGCCCTCGGCGTGCTGGCGCTGTTCGCGCTGGTCGCCAAGAACCTGGTGCGCGGGCGGATGGGCCGTTCGTGGATGGCCATCCGCGACCGCGACATCGCCGCCGAGATCATCGGCGTGCGGCCGCTCCGCACCAAGCTGCTGGCCTTCGCCATCTCGTCGTTCTACTGCGGCGTGGCCGGGGCCGAGCTCGTCTTCCTCTACCTGGGAAGCGCGGAGACGCTGGCGTTCGACATCACCCTGTCGTTCCTCGTGCTGTTCATGGTGATCATCGGCGGCCTCGGCAGCATCCTGGGCTCGCTCCTCGGCGCCGCCTTCATCGTGCTGATCCCGATCTTCCTGACCAACGCCCCGCACCACCTGGGGCTGGCGCTGCCGGTCGCCCTGCAGAAGCAGATCGAGCTGATGGTGTTCGGCGCGCTGATCATCTTCTTTCTGATCGTGGAGCCGCACGGCCTCGCGCGGCTCTGGCAGATCGGCAAGGAAAAACTGCGGCTGTGGCCGTTCCCGCACTGATCGAGAGGAGGAGACGATGAGGATTCGAGGCATGTGGATCGGCACGCTGGCCCTGGCGCTGGCGCTCGGCCCGCTGGCGGCGGCGGTGTCCGCCCAGGGCAAGGACGTGTTCATCCCGCTGCTGGTCTACCGCACCGGCCCCTACGCGCCGAGCGGCATTCCGATCGCCAACGGGTTCGTCGACTACTTCACG
>VBPC01000107.1 GCA_005887895.1 Candidatus Rokuibacteriota bacterium | reverse complement strand
GTCAGTTCCAGACCAGGCGGCGCCTGCGATCAGTGAGCAGAACCATCACCCCGCCCGCGGCGGCCACGACCTCAGCCGGCGGCGCTCCGCCATCGGCGCCCACGGCTCGAGGACCCGTCGCCGGCACCGACCTGGTCCGCGCGTCCCGCCGGCGTGCGCCACCAGCGGTGCTCGGCCACAGTCCACCCCGGCGCCTTCACCCTGAGCCACGCTCGCGTCGGGCCGCTGGACGTATCCCGAGCTATCGACTGCGTTGCGGTCGAGTGGACCTCGGCGCACCCACGCGCGGCAGACGAATGCCGATTCGGCTGGCTAGCGACGTCGCGGCCGTGGCTCGCGGCGGGCCTGGCATCCGCGTGACTGAGCCTAGTGCGCCGGCTAGGGTGCCGGGGCGAAGCTGCCTGGGCACGACGAGGGGAGCACCGCCGACCACGCGCACGACGCTGCCCGCTCTCACCGGCATCGGCGGAAACAACGGGCGCGGGCGCGCAGCGTGCGCCGGCGGCAACTGGAAGGTACGGCCAAGCCTGACTCCTCTGGGGCTACGAGTGAGTTCGGGCGGACGCGGGTTCTTCAACACTCGGCCTCCAGTACGCTTCCTGCCGATCACTGATACCCCTCACTTCCGGGCAGTTGACGTGCTGCACGCGCCCATCCGGCCGGAACACCACGTTCTGGCCAGGCTCGACGGCGACACGGACAGACCGCGCATCGTGAGAGTTCGGCAGTCATCAGTGAAAATTCTCCGTCTGGGGTGATTGCTCGTCAAGCCGAGGACAGGTCCCGCCGTAGGCGGGCCACGACGCGGTCGTCGTGACAGATCGAGCACGGCGCCTGCTTACAGAGGATGCGCCCGTTGAGTATCAACTCACGGATGGCTTTGAGCGCACCATGTCGGTCGACTTGCAGATAGGCCGCGGCGCAGTTCTCACAGGTCGCGCTGTCTGGTATCGACCATAGCAAGGTCAGTAGGACCTCGGCGGTCTCGGACAGCACGGTATTGGCGAATTGCAGGGGGGTTCGGGGAGGGCAGACGGAGTGCTTCAAGCCGCCATCCGCACGGAACGCGACAACCTCGCCGGGATGGACTCGTCGTCCACAGTCGAGGCAGCGAGGAAGCTGAAGAGGCACGTTCTCGTTCATCGGGGTCATTCCAGTCGCTACCAGGGGGCACGACGCCCGGTGCGTCGGCTGAGGCCCGATGGGAGGATGCCATTTATCGTAGCACCGGGCGCCAACTGGCACCTTGACGCAGGCGCACCACTCTCGTCGTGCTTCCGCAGTATGGCCTGATGACTCCGGCGCTGGTCCGCGGGGCCGTTCCACCGCGACGGCTGGATGCATGAGAAGAAGGTCGACGCTACCGGATGCTCGCCTACAAGGACGGCACGAAGGTGCGCCGGGTGAGCCGGCACGGCATCGACCACACCCACCGCTATCCGGTCATGGCGGCCGCGGTTGCGCAGCTCACGCCGCGGACAACTGTGCTCGACGGCGAGACCGGCGGTGTTCGACAGGCAACTCCGCTCACGCTTTGCCTCGCTGCGCCACCCTCTGCCCGCCGAGCTGGCCACACCGCCCGTGCTCATCGCGTTCGACGTCCGGCTGGCGCCGAACGGCCTCGAGCCGCGGCGCCCCTGTCTGCCCATGCCGGAACGGCCGCCGGGCCCGGCGACACGCGATTGCTCCCTACGGCAGGCCACTCGGCAACCGGTTGCGGCCGGCAGCGACGAGGAGGAGGACTGCACCGGAAGATGCTCGCCGCCGGCCGCATACCGTCAGGCCGCCCGTCCACCTTCGCCAGCTCTCCCCCCAGAATCGCCAACGCGCTGTGCTGGGCGTGCGGACGAACAATCGCTCCGAGAGAAGGTGCGAGAAAAACTCCGGAGCGGCGTGTTACCGAAGGAACCTGAATTGCGATTGTGGGCCGGTCCCGGCGCTGGCACGATACGGAGTACGAGACGCAGTTCCCCGTCGGCTCAACACTGAAGCCGATACGTTTTCATCGGACCTGCCATGCCGTCTGGGAGCTAGAACGACAGACCTTCTAGGCACGAGTCGCCGCCAACTCCTTCACCGCTCGGCATAGTTCATCCAAACGAATCGGCTTGGTCATGTAGGCATTGAAGCCGACTTCCAGCGCCTTGGCGGCGGCGAAGTCTTCGTAATATGCCGTGATCGCAATTGCCGGGACGGTGCCTCTCTGATCCGGCGACAGGCGGCGAATCGCTCGCATAAACTCCAGACCGTTCAGACGCGGCATGGATAGATCGCAGATAAAGACGGTAGGACGCAACTCGGAAAGGCTAGCCATCGCCATTTCGGCCGACTCGTAAACCGTCACCATGGCGCCACAGTGTTGCAGCGTCTGCGTGACCATCGTGCGCGTGTCCTCGTTGTCCTCGATGAGGAACGCGTGAATCCCTGAAAGGTCGGGCCAGGGGAACGGAAGGGGCGCGAGTGGTGCTCTCGCGGCCGTCGTTTCCTCGGGTCGGTTCTCGGGCTGCATCCTTGCGGCCCCCTTCAGGCCGAGGGTTCAAGCGGCGCGCCAAACGTCTCGACTACGTAAGTCTACGTATAAGCGACTTTCCGTCAAATCATCGTGACGCAGGTAGGAAAATCATTTCCTAAACGCACGAGCGTATGGCTCGCGACGCGAAGGATTGCGTGCGCGTTGCGGCTTCGCCGTCGTCCACGGCCGCGGGCGCGGGAAGCCGCCTGGCCGTGGATTCTCGTCGCGGCGGCGCTGCTCGCAGGCCTCGAAGTGATGGCCCCCTGACTCTGACTAGGGGACTGCGGTGGTGCTGAACGCCTCACTTCGGCTCTGTCGTGGCTGGTGCTATGGCCGACAGCGGCGTAGCATGTGCGCCATGGCGCGCGAGCAGGGCCTCTACTGGGTGAGGAACCGCCTCGGGCAGTGGACGTTCGCTGCCTACGAGTCAGATGGCTTCTGGCGGCTCCTGGACTCGAAGGCTCCGATCAATGGTGCGGACATCGGCCAGCACTTCAAGGACATAGGCCCGCGCTTCGACTCGCTGCGAATCGGCGCTCGCGGTACGAACACCGGCGCGGCGGCGTAATCGCGTAGACACCAACGGTTGGGAGCCCCACGCCCCGGCCGCTCGCATCTCGAGAAGTGGAGGGAGCGCCACCGCCCGGCGCATACGTAGATCCACGTGGTACCCTCGCTGCGACCGCTCATGCCTCGCTCCGATCGCCCGCCGCCGCCCACGGTTCTGATCGTCGACGACAACTCGGAAGTCCTTGACGTCCTCTCCGACCTAGTCTCGAACATCGGCCACGCCACCGTGATGGCCAGGACCGGCGTGGCCGGCATCGCACTGCGCGGATCCACCGCCGGACGCCGTCCTGCTCGACATCGCCCCGCCGCGGTGGCTGGACGGCGTCGAGACCTTGCGCGGCATCAAACGCGTCCGGCCGGATCTGCCGGGTGATCATGGTCACGGCCAACATCGACGAAGCCCTCGCCCCGGGGCGCGCTCCGAGACGGCGCGTTTGACTACGGCTGCGCGAGGTCCTCGCGGCCACCCAGGGTGGAGGCCCTGCGGGTTCTTCCGTGACGTCCCTGGCGGATCAGCGCGGTAAACTCTGAGCGGAGCCGTCTAAGGGTATCCCTGAGGCACTCTTAGGGGACACCCCGATTGACGAGCGCGGTGGCGCCGAGCGACAACAGAATCGCGCTGCGCTCGGATCGTCAGCAAGGAACGGTTACGCGGAGCCGTCCGAATGTCCGATGAGCTACGTCTGTTCCTGGAGACTCGAGACCGCCCCTACTGTTTTCGCTGTCTGAGGCAGGCCTTCCCGCCCGAGTCGGTCCGAGACCGGATTGAGAGAATGCTGCGCGCCGGCGCGCCGATTCTCATCGGAGAGGGACGCTGCGCCATCTGCCGGCAGGCGACGATCGTCGTTGCCTACATTCCCGGTGATCCGGATTTGGCCCGGCGCGACGCCGACTGACGGTATGGCCAACAAATCCCGAGAACTCGTGTGCGCAATCTGTCACAAACGCATCCCGCCCGGAACCGGCGCGCTTCGCCGGGGCGCATCATACGTGCATGTCGAATGCGCCGGGACAACGAAGACACCGAAAGGTCAACGCCGCCCGCCCCACATCTGAGCGTCCACGGGCACGACGCTTGCGAGGATCAAGTAAAGATGGCGGAGCATGACTATTCGACCCCTCAGGGGGCAGGCGCCCCGCCGCGTAAGGCCGCGCCGGAGGGCGTCCGAGAGGCCGAGGTCCGACGGGCCCGGACGCGACTGGGTCGGGTCTTCAAGATTCTTGGTCCGGGTTTCATCGCTGGCGCATCCGATGACGATCCCTCGGGGGTCGGCACGTATGCCGTCGCCGGCGCGTCGCTGGGCTACGCGACGCTCTGGACGGCCTGGGTGACCTTCCCCATGATGGCGGCGGCGCAGTTCATCGCCGCGAAGATCGGCATCGTGACGGGTGTCGGGCTAGTTGGGGTGCTCTGCCGACACTATCCGCACTGGCTCGGGTATTCCGCCGCGCTCAGCCTCGCCGTGGCCTGCGCGATCAACGCCGGCGCCGATCTCGGCGCGATCGCCGCGGCCCTGAATCTGCTGATCCCTATCCCCGCCAGCGCGATAGTGGTGCCCCTCGCGGTGATGCTCGTCGTCCTGCAGGTCTGGGGCTCCTATCGCCTGATTGCGCGCGTCTTCCAATGGCTCGCGCTCGCCCTGCTCGCGTACATCGCGGCGGCGATCTATGCCCGGCCAGATGCCGCCGAAGTCCTGCGATCCACATTCATTCCAACGATCCGTTTCGACCGTGAGTTTCTCCTCACCGTGGTCGCCATCCTGGGCACGACGATTTCCCCATACATGTGGTTCTGGCAAGCGAGCCAGGAGGTCGAGGAGATGGTCGACAAGGGCCAGCGACGCCTGTGGCAGCGACGCGGAGCGACGGCTACGGAACTCCGCTACGCGGCCTGGGACGTCAACGTCGGCATGGCCTTCTCGAACGTGGTGATGTACTTCGTGATCCTCGCCTCGGCGGCGACGCTGTTCCGGAGCGGGCACAGCGAGATCCACTCCGCCCGTGAGGCGGCCGAAGCGCTGCGTCCCGTCGCGGGCGCGGGCGCCAGTACGCTCTTCGCCCTGGGACTGGTCGGCTCCGGGATGCTGGCCATTCCCATTCTGACGGGCTCGGCTGCCTATGCCGTGGGCGAGGTCTTCGGTTGGCGGGTCGGCTTCGAGAAGCCTCTGCACCGCGCCAAGCAGTTCTACGGCGTCATGGTCGTTTCGACCCTCGTTGGCGTCGAGATCAATTTCCTCGGCGTCAATCCGATTGACGCCTTGTTCTGGGCGGCCGTCATCTTCGGTTTCCTCGCGCCGCCCTTGCTGGCGACCATGATGCTCGTCGCCAACAATCGCCGCATCATGGGAGCACGAGTAAACGGGATTGGCCTCAACGTTCTGGGGTGGGCGACCACGATCATCATGGCGGCGGCCGCCGTGGCGCTCGTCCTCACGTAGGCTGAGCCGCTCCCGAGGCCTGGCGGTCGAAGAAGTTGGGTTGTTATGGCCGGTAGGCGACGCCGCCGATCTTGAACGTGAGGGCCTGTCACCACCGTGCGAATCCCGTTGGGGCCACCACCGAACTTGCAGAAATTAACCCGGCGAGAGCATGGCCGGTTCGACGTCCTGGGGCGTCGATGCGCAGCGGATGCAGGGGGCGCTTGACGATATTCGCGGGGCGAAGACGGACGTGCCTCAGGGCGGCGTGATCTGGGTGTTCGGCGTAAAGCGGTAACCGGCCAGGCTCGGCCCGAACGGGCACTCCGGTTCATGTCGGGTGCCCGTTGAAGCCCGGCGGGCCGCGGGCT
>VBPC01000273.1 GCA_005887895.1 Candidatus Rokuibacteriota bacterium | reverse complement strand
GCGCATGGAGGACCGGCCCCTGACGTTCATCGTGAGGCTCGTCACGGGGGAGCGCGGACTCCGCGGAGTCGTGGAGCGAGTGAGAACGGGACGCAAGGACGAGGTCCGCAGAGCAGAGGACGTCGCGCACGTGATCGCGACCGCCCTCGCAAAGGAGAACGCCATGACGCTCAAGGGAAAGCACGCGCTGGTGACGGGTGGCTCGCGGGGCATCGGCCGGGGCATCGCGCTGAAGCTGGCGGAGAGCGGCGCCCGGGTCGCCATCCATTACTACGCCAACGAGGCGGCGGCCAAGGACACGCTCGAACGCGTCCGCAAGCACGGGTCCGACGGCTTCCTCCTGCAGGCCGACGTCTCCCGCATCGAGGACGTCCGGCGGCTGGTCAGCCAGGTCAAGCAGCAGTTCGGCACGCTGGACGTGCTCGTCACCAACGCGCGACCGGAGCTGGCGAAGTTCTACCAGAAGCCGCTCGAGATCTCGCTCGAGGCCTGGGACCAGGCCATGGACTCGCAGGCCAAGGCCTTCCTCGTCGGCGTCCAGCAGGCGGTGCCGCTGATGAGCACGGGGGGCCGCATCGTGGCCGTCACGTACGCGCCCGGCGCCCAGAAGGGTACCTGGCAGCCGTGGGTCGCGATGGGCGCGGCGAAGGCCGCGATGGAGTCGCTGGTGCGCTACTTCGCCGTCGCGCTCGCGCCGCGCGGGATCACCGTGAACTCGATCAGCCCCGGCCTCACCGACGACAGCGTCTTCAACGGCCTGCCGTCGCAGGTCCAGGACATCGGCCGCGCGTGGCACGCGAGCGGCTGGACCCCGATGGGGCGGATGGGCACGCCGGCCGACATCGGCAACGCCGTCGCCCTGCTGTGCTCGCCGGACTCCGCGTGGATCACGGGCCAGACGATCTACGTCGACGGTGGCGCCTCGCTCGTCGACACGCTGATGCCGCTCGAGATCCAGCACGGCTGACGCGAATCGAGACGAAGAACGGGCGGGTGGCCCCGGGCGGCCACCCGCCGCGCCCTCAGGGCGCGACGACCTTGTTGGCCAGCACCCCGATCTTCTCCACCTCGGCCTCCATCTTGTCGCCGACCTTGAGGAGCTTGCCGGTGGCGGCGCCGACGCCTTCCGGCGTGCCGGTGGCGATGACGTCGCCCGGCAACAGCGTGAAGCCCTGCGAGAGGACGGCGATGCACTCGTCGACGGGAAAGATCATCCTGGACGTGTGGCTCGACTGGCGCGTCTCGCCGTTCACGCGCAGTGTGATCGCGAGCGTCTGCGGGTCGGGGATCTCGTCGGCGGTGACGAGCACCGGCCCCAGCGGGCAGCAGGTGTCGAGCGACTTGCCCTTGAACCACTGGCCGTGGCGCTTCTGGAGATCGCGGGCGGTGACGTCGTTGACGACCGTGTAGCCGAAGACGTGCGCGAGCGCCTGCTCGCGCGGGATGTCCTTGGCGGCGGCGCCGATGACGACCGCCAGCTCGACCTCGTAGTCGAGCTCCTTCGTCGCCGCATGGTGGATCACCCTGGCGCCCGGCGCCACCACCGTCTCCGGCGCCTTGGTGAAGTACACGGGATGCTCGGGTGCCGCGGCGCCGCGCTCGGCGGCGTGCTCCTTGTAGTTGCGCCCCAGGCAGAACACGTTGCGGGCCGGCCGCGGGATCGGAGCCTCCAGCCGCCCCTTCGCCGCCGGCACGCCCAGCTTGCGCTCGACCACGGCGTTGACCCCGTCGCGCTTGAGAATCGCCTCGCCGTGACCGAACGCCTCGCGCGCCAGCGCCAGCGCCTCGACGCCGCCCTGGATCAGCTCGAGCAGGCTCTTGGGAACGCCGCCGCGGCCGTGGCGGACGGCACCGCGCTCGCGGGCGAGATCGGCGGCGAGCGCGGCGAGGTCCAGCACCGCCTCACCGACCTGGGCGCCGACCCGGGGCCTCGACGATCCCTTGCGATAGGTCACCAGGCGCATGGCTCATGGCTCCTTCAGCAGCACGACCAGGACGCGGGCCGGCTTCTTGGATTCGTTCGCCGAATAGTGGACGTCGCCGCGTGACGCCCACTCCACCTCGCCGCGACGCACGACGCGCTTGCCGCGCCCCTTGGTGACGACGGCGAACTCGCCGTCGACGACGTACGCGAGCTCGTTCACCGGCGCCTCGTGCTCGTCCCCCCGAAACCCCGCCGGAAACACGAACTCGAAGATCTCCACCCTGTCATTGTTCAGCAGCCGCTTCTCCTCGACCTGCCCCTGCCCACTTCCCCTGCCCGGCGCGATCGTCACGCCCACGCCGAGGGCGACGCCACACACGAACACCAACCCGAGGCCGAGCGACATGGTCCACCCACGACGCGCACGATTCAACATTGGAGTTCCTCCTGGCGAACGATGGGCCGCTTCGAGCGCCGGCTTTGCCGGCGCAATCCTACGCCTGGGGGGAGGCAGGAAGGAGCGCGCCGTCCGGCGCGCGACGACCGTCGGAAGGGGGGCGAAGCCCCGCTCCGAGACTCATATACTTCGCCGCATCGCCGTTCGCTCGGGCAGATCCAGCCCGCGCTCCTTGGCCCCCTGCGTGAGCTCCTGCGGCAGCGCGAAGCGCACGTCCTCCTCGACGACGTGGACCTCGCGCACCTTCACGCCGTCGGCGCCGAGCGCCTCGACGGCCTGGTGGACGAGGATCTCGGGCGTGGAGGCGCCGGCCGTGATGCCGACGCGGCCGGCGCCGTCGAGCCACTCGGGCCGGATGTCGCCGACGTCGTTGATGAGATAGGCGCGCGTGCCGGCCATCTTGGCGACCTCGACCAGGCGGTTGGCGTTCGAGCTGTTGGCGGCGCCGATGACCAGCAGCACGTCGACGTCGTCGGCCAGCCGCTTGACGGCCGTCTGGCGGTTCTGCGTCGCATAGCAGATGTCGTCCCGCGAGGGGCCGACGATCTTGGGGAACTTCCGCCGCAGCGCCTCGATGACGTCGCGCGTGTCATCGACCGAGAGCGTCGTCTGGGTGAGGTAGGCGACCTTGTCGGGGTCGGGCAGCTCCAGCCGCTCGACCTCGGCCACGCTGTCCACCACCAGGATCCGCTCGGGCGCCTCGCCGAGCGTGCCGATCACCTCGTCGTGGTCCTCGTGGCCGATGAGGATGATCGAGTAGCCCTCGCGCGCGTAGCGGATCGCCTCCAGGTGGACCTTGGTCACCAGCGGACAGGTGGCGTCGATCACGCGCAGCCCCCGCCGCCGCGCCTCCTCCCGCACCGCCGGCGAGATGCCGTGGGCGCTGAAGATCACCGTGGCGTCGTCGGGCACCTCGTCCAGCTCGTCGACGAACATCGCGCCCTTCTGGCGCAGCGTCTCCACGACCAGCCGGTTGTGGACGATCTCGCGCCGCACGTACACGGGATGGGGCCACACCGACAGCGCCAGCTCGACGATGTCGATGGCGCGCTCGACGCCCGCGCAGAAGCCCCGGGGGCCGGCCAGGAGAATCTCGGCGATCGGCGCCTTCATGGTGTCCTCACTCGAAGAAAAAGGATACGCCGACCACGCCCGCGTTGGACTCGACACCGCGGTTCGGCTTGGCGGTGTTGCCGTTGGAGACGTGCTCGTAGCGATAGCCGGCGTAGAGCGCCGTCCGGTCGGTGACGAAGTACTCGAGGCCCAGCCCGCCCCAGATGAGGAACGTGAAGGCCGACCGGACCTCGGCGATCTTGAGGTTGGTGCCACCCGCGAAGCTCGCCAGCTCCGCGTACGGCACGAGCCGGCCGAGGCCGAGGAAATGGTAGCGGAGGGTCAGGCCGAGGCCGGCGAAGTACGCCCGCCTCGGCTCGATGTACTGCTGATACAACGGCTCCAGGCCGACCTCCAGCGAGCCGTAGAGGGGCCCGGAGCCGACCGGGGCGAACGGAAGCCAGCCGAAGCGCACGCCGATGTTCGCGAAATCGAGATTCGTGTACGGCGTCTTGTGCTCGATGTCCATCTGATGACCGTAGCTGACCTCCGGCGAGACGACGAGCGAGCCCTGCGTGAACGTGTCCTTCGCCTCGTAGGCACGGGCGGCCGGCGCGAGCGCCAGCAGCGCGAGGAGCAGCGCGCCCACGGCCACCGCGCGCGCCGTCACGGCTCGATCAGGACCTTCATGGCTTTGCCGTTCGCCATCAGCTCCAGCGCCTCCCGCACCCCGGCCAGGTCCATGCGATGCGTGAGCAGGCCCCGGGGATCGAAGGCTCCGTTCGTCTCGAGCGATTCCACCGCCCGGCGGATCAGCGCCGGCGTGTGATGGAACGCGCCGAGCAGCGTGAGCTCTTCATAGTGCGTCCGGCGCGTGTCCAGGCTGATCGAGGTGCCGGGCGCACAGCCTCCAAAGAATAGCACGCTGCCGCCGCGGCCCACCGCTGCCACGGCCTGCTGCCAGACCTCCGGCCGGCCCGTCGCGTCCACGCTGACGTCGGCGCCACGACCGCCGGTGGCCGACCGCAGCGCGGCCACCACATCGGGCGTGGCCGTGGCGTCCACGCACTCGCCGATGCCGAGCGCGCGCACGCGGTCCAGGCGCCAGCCCGCCTTGCCGACCAGGATCACGCGCGCCTTGCGGGAGGCGGCCGCCATGGCCAGCAGGCAGCCGAGCGGGCCGTGGCCGAAGATCACCACCGTCTGGCCGTCCTCCAGGCGCGCCCGCTCGATGCCGCCGAGCGCGCAGGCCAGCGGCTCGGCGAACGCCGCGCGCGCGGCCGGCGTCGCGGCGCCGATCCGGACGAGGTTGGCCGAGACGAGGCGGGGCGGCAGCGCGATGAACTCGCCGTAGGCGCCGTTGACGAACAGCAGGTCCTCGCAGAGGTTCGGGCGGCCGGCCAGGCACAGCGGACAGGCGCCGCACGGCGCCGAGTTCGCCGCCACCGCGCGATCACCCTCGTGGACGCCGCGGACGCCGGCGCCCACCGCGCTCACCGTGCCGGCGAACTCGTGGCCGAACACGGTCGGCACGCGCGGGATCATCACCGGGTGTCCGCGGCGGAGCGTCTTGACGTCGGTGCCGCAGGTCAGCGCGGCCTCGATGCGCAGCACCACCTCGCCGCGCGCCGGCGTCGGCACCGGCAGCTCCTCCTGGCGCAGGTCGCCGGGGCCGTGGAAGACGACGGCGCGCATCGTGCTCACGGCGTCACGTAGACCTTCAGCGCCTCGCGGCGGCGCATGAGGTCCACGCCCTCGGCCAGGCGCTCGAGCGGCAGGCGATGTGTGATGAGCCGCGCCACCTCGACCTTGCCGGCGGCCAGCAGCCAGAAGGCGCGCGCCAGGGTGGCCGGCGACGAGGAGTAGGTCGTGGTGATCGTCAGCTCGTGGTGGTAGAGGGTCGCCAGCGGCAGCGGCAGCGCGTCGCCGGGGCCGCCGGCGAAATAGTGGATGGTCCCCCCGTCCCGCGTGAGCGCGGTCGCCCACGGCAGCACGTCGGCGCCGCCCCCGGTGACGATCACGTGATCGGCGCCCCGGCCCTCGCTCAGCTCGCGCGCCGCCATGGCCGCAGTCTCCGCGTCGCCGGCGTCGCGCGCCCCGTGCTCGCGGGCCAGCGCCGCGCGCCCGCTCAGCGGATCGGCGCCGACCACGGCGGCGCCGGCGCGGGCGAGCAGCTGCGTGAAGAGACAGCCGATCGAGCCGAGCCCGACGACGACGGCCGTGTCACCCGGCTCCACCCGGGCGCGGTCGACGGCGCGCAGGCAACAGGCCAGCGGCTCGACGAACGACGCCTCCTCGTCGCTCAGGTGGTCGGGGACGCGGAAGGTCGCGTGACAGACGTTGGCCGGCGGCACCCGCACGTAGTCGGCGAAGCCGCCCGGATCGAGGTGGGAGGCCTTGAACGTGCGGCACATCGACGCGCTGCCGCGCCGGCAGTAGTGACAGTCGCCGCACGGCACGTGGTGCGCGGCCACGACACGGTCGCCGACGCCGAAGGCGGTGACCCCGGCCCCGGCCTCGACGACGTCGCCGACGACCTCGTGCCCGAACACGGCCGGACCGCGCGTCTCCGCCGCGACGATCTTCGCGATGTCGGAGCCGCACAGCCCGCAGCCGCGCACGCGCAGCAGCAGCTCGCCGGGTCCGGCCGACGGCCGCGGCCAGTCGCCCGGCGCGATCCGGCCGGCGCCGTGGAAGACCGCGGCCCGCATCGTCACCGGCGCGGTCGTCACCGGCGCACCCGGGCGGCCGCCCACGTGCGCAGCGCGATCGCGACCTTGCGGTGCGCCGGCACCGTGATGCGAGCGTCGAAGACGCGAAAGCGGCGGCGCTCGATCTCCTGCAGCAGGGCGTAGTAGATGCGGCCCATGATCTCGGCCGCGACCAGCGAGCGCGCGTCGACGCGCGGATAACTGGCCCGGGCGGCGGCGTAGAACTGGCGGGCGCGGCTGGCCTGATGGGCCATCAGCCTCGAGAACCGGTCACTGTACCGCCCCTCGATCAGATCCTCCTCGCCGACGCCGAACTCCTTGAGGTCCTGCCGGGGGACGTAGACCCGCCCGGCCCGCGCGTCGACGCCGACGTCGCGCATGATGTTCGTGAGCTGCAGCGCGGTGCCGAGCTGCACCGCGTAGTCGCGCGCGCGCGGATCGGTGTAGCCGAAGATCTCGATGCAGCAGAGGCCGACCGCCGAGGCGACGCGGTAGCAGTAGGGATAGAGGTCCTCGGCCGTGTCGTAGCGGACGCGCTCGAGGTCCATCTCGCAGCCGTCGATGATCGCCTCCAGCGCCGCGCGCGGAATGGGAAACGCGCGCACCGCCGACTGCAGCTGGCGGGCGATCGGAGGCGCCGGCGGCGGCCCCGGCTCGAAGCAGCGCGCCACGTCCTCGCGCCAGCGACGCAGCGCCTCGCGCTGGGCGGCCGCGTCGCCGCCGAGGTCGACGGCGTCGTCCACCGTCCGGCAGAACGCGTAGACGGCGTAGAGCGCCTCCCGCCGCGGCCGGGGCAGCGTGAGGAACGCATAGTAGAAGTTGGAGCGGCTGCGGCGCGTGAGCGTCGCGCTGAGGCTGCCGAGACTCATCCGCGCGCGTACCCGTGCGCGGCGAACCAGCCGACGGCGTCGGCGAGGGCGACGCGCGGGTCCGTCTGCGGCAAGCCGAGATCGCGGACGGCCTTGGCGGCGCTGAAGTACATCCGCTTGCGCGCCATGCGCACCGCGGTCAGCGGCACCGCCGGCGGTCGGCCGGTCACCCGCGCGATCGCCTCGCAGGCCGCCGCGCTGCACCAGACCAGCGCGTACGGCACGCGGAAGCGCGGCGGCCGGCGGCCGGTGATCGCGGCCAGCGCCCGGAAGATGTCGGCCAGCGAGAGATTGCCGGCCGCGTGGCCGAGGATGTAGCGCTCCCCGGGCTTGCCGCGCTCGGCGGCGAGGATGTGGCCGCGGGCGACGTCGCGGACGTGGACGATGTTGAGGCCAGTGTCGAGCGTCGCCACCATCCGGCCTCGCATGAAGTCCACGATCATCTGGCCGGTCGGCGTGGGCTTGACGTCCCCGGGGCCGACCGGCGCCGACGGGTTGACGACGACGACCGGCAGGCCGCGCCGCGCGAAGTCGAGCGCGACCTGCTCGGCCAGAAACTTCGAGCGCTTGTAGTCGCCGACCATGTCCTCCAGGCGGACCGGCGTCTCCTCGTCGCCCGGCGTGCCGTTCTTCGGGAGGCCGAGCGCGCCGACGCTGGAGGTGTGCACGACGCGGGCGACGCCGGCCTGGGCCGCCGCCTCCAGCACCGTGCGGGTGCCGTCGACGTTGGCGCGATAGAGGGCGGCCGGGTCCGGCGTCCACAACCGATAGTCGGCGGCGACGTGAAAGACCGTCTGCACACCGGCCACCGCGCGCCGCACCGACGCGGGCTCGAGGAGATCGCCCTCGACGATCTCGACGGCGACGCCGTCCAGCGCGCGGCGGTCGCCGCGCGGCCGCGCCAGCACGCGCACGCCGGCCCCCGCCGCGACGAGCTCGCGCGCAACGTTGGCGCCGATGAACCCGGTGCCGCCGGTGACGAGGACGTCGCTCATGGCGTTCTCTGCAGTCTAGCCAATGCTACCGCGACGGTCTTGATGGCGGCGGCGGTGCCGGCCCGGAGGGCCATGGCGTCGGCGAGGGCGCCGGGGCGCGCGAGGACCGCGCTCACCGCGCGGAGCGGGCTCACCCGCCCGTCGTCCTGGACGACGCGCGCGAGATCGGCGGGCACCCCGCGACCGGCCGCGTCCGAGACGCCGCGGACGACGATGGCCGGAGCGCCATGCGCCGCCGCCCAGGCCATGATCGCCGCTGACTCCATGTCGACCGCCAGCGCCCCCGTCTCGAGCCACAGGCGCGACTTGGCGGCGGCGTCCTCGATCACGCGGTCCGTGCTGACCAGCGTGCCGTGGCGCACCAGGCCCGCGAGGGCGGCCGTCGCGTGACGCTCGCCCCCGGCCGCCAGCACGGTCTCGGGAACGACCAGCGCGCCGACGGCGAGCTCGGGGGCGAGGGCGCCGCAGGCGCCCGCTGACACGACCAGCGTGGCCGGTTTCGGCGACGCGAGGCGGCCGGCGAGGTGGCCGGCGCCGACGCCGACGGCGGCGATCTCGAGACCGGCGCCGGCGAAGCGGGGGAAGGCGGTTCCGACCGCGGCCAGACCGAGGTGGCGGGCGAGCCCGCGCGCTTCGACGTCGACGCCGGTGAGGACGAGGAGCCGGGTCACGCGCCCGGCGAGGACGATGCCGCCTTGGCCGCCTCTCGGCTGCGAAGCCAGGCCGCGTACGAGTTGCCCGCGGCGGTGTCCCTGCCGGTGAACCGGATCGCACGGATGCGCGCGTAAGGCACGCGCGAGGGGCCGGCGTTCTCGCGCTCGAACATCTGCACGAACGGCTCCGCCACGTCGCGGGTGCGGTTGAAGAGGTAGCCGACCAGCTCGCGGCCGTCGTCGAGCATCACGGTCACGTCGCCGCGATAGTCGAAGGCCCGGTCCACCACCTCGGCCAGCGTGGCGGCGTCGGGAATCTCGGGCGCCCAGCCCTCCAGGCTCTTCTCGTCCGTCATGGCGCCGTGGCTACAGTCGACCCGTCACGGTGGCGGCAACGGTGTCGCGAAAACCCCGCCACGAGCTGAAGGTGTGGTTGACGGCGGTGGGCTCGTGCCCGCAGTGGACCATGCAGTCCTGGCACTTCTCGTTGCCGCTCTTGCGCCCGTACTCCTCCCAGCGCGTCGTCTGCATCAGCTCCTTGAACGTCGTCGCGTAGCCCTCCTGCAGCAGGTAGCAGGGGCGCTGCCAGCCGAAGAGATTGTAGGTGGGGTTTCCCCACGGCGTGCACTCGAAGTCCTGCTTGCCCATCAGGAACTGCAGGAAGAGCGGCGACTGGTTGAACTTCCACCGCTTCTTGGGGTTGGCCAGCATCTTGGCGAACAGCTCGTTCGTCTTCTGGCGGCGGAGGAAGTGCTCCTGGTCGGGCGCCTTCGAATAGCTGTAGCCGGGCGACAGCATCATGCCCTCGACGCCGAGGTCCATCATCTCGTCGAAGAACATCTGCATGCGGATGGGCGAGGCGTTGTCGAAGAGCGTCGTGTTGGTGGTCACCCGGAAGCCGCGCCGCAACGCTTCCTTGATCCCCTCGACCGCCTGGTCGAAGACCCCGTCGCGGCACACCGCCTCGTCGTGCTCCTCGCGCAGCCCGTCCATGTGGACGCTGAACGAGAGGTACTTGGACGGCGTGAACAGCCCCGCCTGCAGCTTCTCCTTGAGGAGAATGGCGTTGGTGCAGAGGTACACGTACTTGCGCCGCGCCACCAGCGCCTTCACCAGCGGGCCGATCTCGGGATACATCAGCGGCTCGCCGCCGGGGATCGAGACCATCGGCGCCCCGCACTCCTCGACGGCGGCCAGGCACTGCTCCACGGTGAGGTGCTTGCGGAGCACGTGGCCGGGATACTGGATCTTGCCGCAGCCGGCACAGGCGAGGTTGCAGCGGAACAGCGGCTCCAGCATCAGGACCAGCGGGTAGCGCGTGTGGCCGCGGAGCTTCTGACCGAGGACGTACGTCGCTACCGTCCACATCTGCGAGAGCGGAACGCTCATGCCTGCTGCTTCTCCAGACCCAGCCGTCCGGCGGGTCGTTGCGAGAGAGTCCACAAGACTGCCGCGGTCGCCCCGTGCATGCTCGCGCCGAGCATCACGAGCACCCACTCCCCGATCCAGCCCGTCACCGCCAGGTTGAAGCCGAACACGGCGTAGTATAGCGCGATCCCCGGCCAGTAGCGGGCGCCGAAGCCGTCCGGCAGCGCCGACGAGGGAGCGGACAGACCAAACGCTCGCGTCGGCTCGCGCCACCCGCCCGAATAGAAGAAGCCGCCGACACCCAACGTTCCGACGATGATCCAGCCGGCAAAGTTGCTCAACGGCACCCCGAAGTAGATCCCCCCGTCCGGGTAATAGAAGATGCGCCCGAGGAACCAGCGGTCTCCGCGGACGGCCACGGGATCCATCACCACGTCCAGGAGCATCATCAACACGCCGGCGAACAGCGCCAGGACCGGCGCGGGCACCCGCCGGCCGCTCAGCGCCGCCCGGGCCAGGCAGAGCGACGCGTAGGCCAGGAACGTGAACGACAGGCAATCGATCAGCGGCACGTCGGCCAGGAACAGCTCCTGCCCGTGCGTGGTGCCGGTGTAGTGGTACAGCCCGAACGGAATCCCGATGCGGGTGGACGCGAACTCGGCCAGCCACGCCAGCGGCCCCACCCAGGCCGCGAAGAGCAGCGTCCGGCGGGCGCCGAGGTCCAGCGCCCCGGCCACCAGGAAGGCGGCGACGAAGCCGAACACGTACGGCCGGAGCGTCAGCGTCCCGATCAGAAGGTCCATATGCACGGCCAGGTAGTCCCGGGCCGAGTGTGCATGTTACCATCAGCGTTCGTGACGGCCCTCCGCGATGCGATCTCCCGGGCGCAGCACCATCTCCTCTCGGTCCAGGCCCCCGACGGCCACTGGATCGGCGAGCTGGAGGCCGACCGGGCGCTGACCGCCGAGTACCTGCTGCTCTGTCACCTGATCGATCACGTCAATCGCGAGCAGGAGCGGCGGGCGGTGCGGTTCCTCCGGCGCCGGCAGAACGCCGACGGTGGCTGGAGCCTGTTCGAGGCCGGCAGCTCCGACCTGTCGGCCACCATCAAGGTCTACTTCGCGATGAAGATGGCCGGCGTCGGCGTGGACGATCCTGTGATGGTCGCCGCCCGCGAGCGCATCCGCGCCATGGGCGGCCCGACGAAGTCCAGCGCCTTCACCAAAATCCTGCTGGCGCTGTTCGGCGAGTACGACTGGAACGGCGTGCCGACGATGCCGGCCGAGATCATGCTGCTGCCACCGCCGTTCTTCCTGTTCAACATCTACGAGGTCTCGTACTGGTCGCGCACGGTCATCGTGCCGCTGCTGATCATCATGGACCGCAAGCCGATCAAGTGGCTGCCACCCGGGCAGTCGCTCGACGAGCTGTGGCCGGTGCCACGCGAGCAGGCCAGCCTGCGCTTCCCCCGCGTGCCGGAGCCGTTCTCGTGGCGCGGCCTGTTCTGGAAGAGCTTCTTCATCGCCGTCGACGACGGGCTCAAGATCTGGGAGCGGTTCTCGCCGCGGCCGCTGCGCAAGCGCGCCATCGAGGCCGCTCGCCAGTGGCTGGAAGAGCGGCTGTCGGTGCCGGGAGGGCTCGGTGGGATCTACCCGGCGATGGCCAACTCCGTCCTGGCGCTGCGCCTGCTCGGCTATCCCGACGACCATCCGCTGATCCTCGGCCAGTTGAAGGAGATCGAGGCGCTGGCCGTCGAGCACGGCGACGAGCTCTCCTACCAGCCCTGCCCCTCGCCGGTCTGTGACACCTCGCTGGCGGTCAACGCCCTCGTCGAGAGCGGGGTGCCGTCCGACCATCCCGCGCTCGTCCGCGCGGTGGACTGGATGCTCGCCAAGCAGGTCGCGCTGCCCGGCGACTGGCAGGTGAAGCGGCCGCACGTGCAGCCCGGCGGCTGGGCGTTCCAGTACGACAACCCGTTCTATCCGGACCTCGACGACACGGCCATGGTGCTGATGGCGCTCGAGAAGGTCCACGGCGTCGATCCCGATCGCCTACGGCAGGCCAAGGAGCGGGGGCTCGGCTGGTTCCTCGGCATGCAGAACCAGGACGGCGGCTGGGCGTCGTTCGACGCCGACAACAACCGGCTGTTCCTGAACAACATCCCGTTCGCCGACCACGGCGCGCTGCTCGATCCCTCCACCGAGGACCTGACCGGCCGCGGCCTGGAGCTGCTCGGCACGCTCGGCTACGATCTCGAGTTCGAGCCCGCCGACCGCGCGCTCGACTTCATCCGGCACAGCCAGCGTCACGACGGCCCCTGGTACGGGCGGTGGGGCGTGAACTACATCTACGGCACGTGGTCCGTGCTGCGCGGCCTCGGCGCGATGGGGGTCGACCCGCGCCACGAGTACGTGCAGCGGGCGGCGCGCTGGCTCGTGCGCCGGCAGAACGCCGACGGCGGCTGGGGGGAAACGTGCGAGAGTTACGTCAAGGCCGAGCTGGCCGGGCGGGGGCCCTCGATCCCCAGCCAGACGGCGTGGGCGCTGCTGGCGCTCTTTGCCGTCGGCACGACCACGGGTCCGGCCGTCGAGGCCGGAATCGAGTATCTGCTACGCACGCAGCGGGCCGACGGCGGCTGGGAGGACCCGTTCTGGAACGGGACCGGCTTCCCGCGGGTGTTCTACCTCAAGTACCACCTGTACGCCGCCTACTTCCCGCTGTGGGCTCTCGGCGTGTACCGCAAGCTGCGCATGCATGACTGAGCAGCCGCTTGCACCGGCGCTGCGCCCGTTCGAAGGGCTCGGCCGGTGGGCCATTGCGATCGTCGAATCGCTCGGCCGCTTCGGCGGATTTCTGGCGCAGGCCGTGGCCGCCCTCGTCACCCCGCCCTTCAAGCTGTGGCCGCTGATCGGGCGCATCAACTACATCGGCTTCCGCTCGCTGCTGATCATTCTCCTGACCGGCGCCTTCACCGGGATGGTGCTGGGCCTGCAGATCTTCCTGACGCTCTCGCGCTTCGGCGCCGAGGCGTTCCTGGGCCCGGCGGTGGCGCTCTCGATCATCCGGGAGCTGGGCCCGGTGCTGGCGGCGCTGATGGTGACCGGACGGGCCGGCTCGGCCCTCACCGCCGAGCTGGGCATCATGCGCATCACCGAGCAGGTCGACGCCCTGACCGTCATGGCGCTCTCGCCGATGCGCTATCTGGTGGTCCCGTCGCTCCTGGCCGGCCTCATCACCTTTCCCCTGATGACGGCGCTCTTCGACCTCATCGGCATCTTCGGCGGCTATCTCGTCGGCGTCGAGTTGCTCGGACTGAGCCAGGGCACCTACTGGGGCGAGATGCAGACGTTCGTCAACCGCGGCGACATCATGATCGGGTTCTGGAAATCGCTCTCCTTCGGCGTGATCGTCACCTGGGTCTGCACCTACAAGGGCTTCCACGTGTCGCGCGGCGCCGAGGGCGTGGCGCAGGCGACCACGCAGGCGGTGGTCCTCTCGTCGGTCCTGATCCTCGTCTGGGACTACTTCCTGGGCTCCGTGCTCCCGTGATCAAGGTCGACGGCTTGCGCAAGTCCTTCCACGGCCAGCCGGTGCTGCGAGGCATCGACCTCGAGGTCCCGGACGGCTCGATCACGATCATCATCGGGCGCAGCGGCGGCGGGAAGTCGGTGTTCCTCAAGCACCTGCTCGGCCTGCTGCGTCCCGACAGCGGACGCATCGAGGTCGGCGGGGTGGACCTCGCGCGGCTGTCCGGCCGGCGGCTGGACGAGGTCCGCAAGCGTTACGGCGTCGTCTTCCAGGGCGGGGCGCTGTTCGACTCGATGACGTGCCGCGACAACGTCGCGTTTCCGCTGCGCGAGAAGCTGCGCCTGCCGCGCCCGGAGATCGACAAGCGCGTGGGCACCGCCCTCGAGCGGGTCGGGCTGGCGGCGATCGGTGACAAGTACCCCGAGGAGGTCTCGGGCGGGATGCGCAAGCGCGTGGCGATCGCACGGGCGCTGGTCACCGAGCCGGAGATCGTCTTCTTCGACGAGCCGACCACCGGCCTCGATCCCGTCCTCGTCAACACGATCCACCAGCTGATCGTCGACCTGCACCGGCACTCGCGCTTCACGGCGGTGATGGTCAGCCACGAGATTCCCGAGATCTTCGACATCGCCGACCGCGTCGGGATGCTGCACGAGGGGCGCATCGTGGAGATCGGCCCGCCGGCGGCCATCCAGGGCTCGCAGAACCCGATCGTGCGCCAGTTCATCCGGGGTGAACCCGACCCCCAGGCTTAGCGTTACCCGGAGGAGGAGACCCGATGGAACAACGGGGCAACATCGCGGTGGGCATCTTCTTGGTGCTCGGCATCTTGGCATTGGGCTACCTTTCCGTTAAACTCGGACGCGTCTCGTTCCTCGGCAACCCTGGCTATCGCATCACGGTAGACTTTCCATCGGTGGGAGGCCTCAAGGCGGGTTCGTCCGTCGAGATCGCCGGGGTGGAGATCGGCCGGGTGGAGTCGATCGGCCTCGCCGACTACCAGGCGCGGGTGGTCCTCCGGCTGCAGAAGGACGTCAAGCTGCAGGAGGACTCGATCGCCTCCATCAAGACCAAGGGTCTGATCGGCGAGAAGTTCGTGCGGATCAGCCCGGGGGGCTCCGACAAGCTCATCCCGCCCGGCGGCCGCATCCGCGAGGTCGAGGCGCCCGTCGACTTCGAGGAGCTGCTCTCGAAATACATCTTCGGGAAGGTGTAGGAGGTCGTCGATGACGCCGCTTCGTCGCGCCGCGCTTGCCCTCGCGCTGGCGGTCGCCTGCCTGGCCGTCACCCGCCCCGCCGCCGCGGCCGCCCCGCTCGATCAGCTCAAGATGCAGATCGACCGGGTGCTGAAGGTCGTCGACGATCCCGAGCTCCGCAAGGAGGGCAAGGTCAAGGAGCGCCGGGCCGCCGTGCGCAAGATCGCCAATGACATCTTCGACTTCGGCGAGACGGCCCGCCGCTCGCTCGGCCGCCACTGGCTGGCCCGCACGCCGACCGAGCAGGCCGAGTTCGTCGAGCTGTTCAGCGATCTGCTGGAGCGCTCGTACCTGTCCAAGATCGAGCTCTACGGCGGCGAGAAGATCCAGTACATCAGCGACACGACCGACGACGCCGGGCAGGCCAAGGTGCTGACCAAGATCGTCACCCGGCAGGGCACCGAGATCCCGATCGAGTACCGCATGCACAAGAAGGGCGAGCGGTGGCTGGTCTACGACGTGATCATCGAGAGCGTGAGCCTGGTCTCCAACTACCGCACCCAGTTCAACAAGATAATCCAGACCTCTTCCTACCAGGAGCTGGTCAAGAAGATGAAGAGCAAGCAGGAAGAGCTGGCCGGCGGAACGCAGTCGTGAACGCCGTCATCCTGGTGGCCGGCGTCGCCCGCCGCCTGGCGCCGCTGACCGACACCACCCACAAGGCGCTGCTGCCGGTCGGGGGCCGGCCCGTCCTCGCGCGGATGCTGGAAGGCCTCGACGCGGCCGGCATCCGCCAGACCACCCTGGTCGTTGGCCACTGCGCCGACCAGGTCCGCAAGCTGGCCGGCGAACGGGTCGGGCGGATGGCCGTGCGCTACGTCCACAACCCCGAGTACACGCGCGGGTCGGTGATCTCGCTCTACGCGGCGCGGCAGTGCCTGCGCGAGCCGGCGCTCGTCATGGACGCCGACGTCGTCTTCCCGCGCGAGTTCCTCACTCGCCTGCTGGCGCTGCCGGCGCCCAGCGCGCTGCTGGTGGACCGCGGCTTCACCGACACCGGCGAGGAAGTGAAGATCTACACGCGCGGCGACCGGGTGATCGCGCTCGGCAAGAAGGTGGTGCCGGAAGCGTGGGACGCCGTCGGCGAGGGCGTGGGCTTCTTCAAGTGCGGCGCCGAGGCGGCGCCCGAGCTGGTGCGCGGCCTGAGCAAGGTCATCGAGGAGAGTCACGGCCTCGGAGAGTGGGAGGACGCCATTCACCTGCTCGCCCCGCATCGCCACGTCGGCTGGGTCGACGTCACCGGGATGCCCTGGACCGAGATCGACTTCGTCGAAGACCTGCGCCGCGCCGAGAGTGACGTGCTGCCTCGCGTCCTCCGGCTCGACGGCGGGTGATCCAGCAAGCCGCCCTCTACCTCGTCACCGCCGACGACGTCCAGGCCGCCCGGCTCCGGGTCGCGGGCCGGCCCGTCGCCTTCCGCGCGATCCTGGCCGCGGTGCGCGCGGGGATCCGCCGCGTCGCCGTGCCCACCGTTCTGCGCTCGCCCGACCTCGAGGCGGCGCTGGCGACCTCGGGGGCCGCGCGCGCCGCCGTCGTGTGGCTGGACGACGCCGCCGCGCTGGCCGAGTTGCCGACGCTCTTCGTGCCGGCCGCCGCGCTGGGGCCGGCCGACGCGCTCCGTCGGCTGGCGGCGGCCCCGGCCGGCAGCGTCCTGGCCGAGTCGCTGAGCGTCGACGCACCGCTGGTGGTCGCCGACGCCGCGCTCCTGCGTGCGCTGCGCGCGCCGCTCGCGGCCGGGACGCCGCTGGGGGAAACGCTCGAGCGCGGGCGCAAGACCCGCGAGCTGGCGGTGGTGAGCAGCGGCCGGTGGTACGTGCGCGTGGTCAGCCCGCGCGCCGCCGCCGCGGCCGAGGACCGCCTCTATGCCGAGCTCGGCTCGCCGATCGACACCCCGCTGGACATCGCCGTGCATCGGCGCCTCTCGCGCTTCGTGAGCCGTGCGGCGGTGGCGGCCGGGATCGGGCCCAACCCGATCACGCTCGCCAGCGGCGTGGTGGGGCTGGCGGCGGTGGCGGCGTTCGCGCGGGCCGACGTCGCCGCGGTGGTGGCCGGCCTCGGGCTCTACGTCCTCGCCGTCATTCTCGATCACGCCGACGGCGAGGTGGCGCGGCTGACGTTGAGCGAGTCACGCCTGGGTGAGTGGCTGGACATCGTCGTCGACACGATCGTGCACGGCGCCATGCTCGGCGCCCTCGGGCTGGCGGCGACTCGGGTGGCCGGCGGCGGGTGGACGGCCGGGCTGGTCGCGGCCGCGGCGGTGGTCGTGAGCGGGCTCCTCGCGAAGGTCTGGCCGCCGTCGCCGGCGTCGGCCGACCGCAACGTGCTGGACCGGCTGACCTCACGGGACGGGTTCTACTTGATGCTGCTGGCCTTCGTCCTCGTGCGCCTCGTCGACCCCGCGCGGCTGCCGGCGCTGATGATCCTCATCGCGGTCGGCGCGCACGTCTACTGGGTGACCCGCGTGCTCTCTCTGCTCCGCAAGAACACCTGCCGCACGCCGAAGTAGGCGAACGCGTCCTTCAGGTTCGACACCAGGCGCTTCACGGGGCTCATCGTGGGGTCCGTCACGTACTCGAGCGTGAGGCTCACGCGCTCCTCGGCCTCGCCGAGCGGCGTCACCGCGTGCCAGAGCTTGTCGCCGTTGAACACGACGAGCGTGCCGGGATGCGTCGCCAGCCGCAGCTCGACCGGACGCCGGCCCGGGACGTTCTTGAAGAGCTGGCAGACGAGCCGGCTCGACGAGCGCTCGACGAGGCCCAGCAGCACCGTGTAGCGGGCGCCACGGTAGTAGGAGGTGTCGAAGTGGAAGCCGATGTGGTCGCCCGGCTCCGTGTAGAAGTACAGCGCGCACGAGTGCGGATCGTCCGGGGGACAGGGCTGCAGCGGCCGCCCCGCCAGACCGGCGAGGAACTCGACGAACGCCGGCGCCCGGTAGAGCGCCACCATGGTCGGCGCCTGCTCGAGCAGGGCGTAGAAGCTGACGCTCCCGCCCTTCTTGTGGCGCGGGATGAAATTGCGGTTGATGGCCGGCCGAACGCGCTCGACCTCGGCCAGCATGCGCTCGACCAGCGGGGCGGGCAGCCACCGCTCGAGGCAGACGAACTCGTTCTGGGCCCCGTACTCGCGCCGGACGCGCTCGACGTCGAGCGTCGCCAGCGCGCGGGCGACCGTCTCCGCCACCGATGTCGTCGTGTCGCTCACCCATCACCTCCGGCTTCCGGGCGCGGTTGAGCCGGGATTCTACACGGCTGTGCTAGACTTCACTACCGTCGTCCCCGCCGCCGCGGCGCCTCGCCGGGCGGACTTTCGTCTGGAGCCAGGAGGCCGGCCGTGGGATCCGTTCGCGTCGCCATCATCGGCGTGGGGAACTGCGCCTCGTCGCTCGTGCAGGGTGTCCACTTCTATCGCAACGCGCCCGAGAACGCCTTCATCCCGGGTCTCATGCACCCCCGGCTCGGGGGCTACCACGTCGGGGACATCGAGTTCTCGGCGGCCTTCGACATCGACGCCCGCAAGGTCGGCCGCGACCTCGGGGAGGCGATCTTCGAGGCGCCCAACAACACCGTCCGCTTCGCCGAGGTGCCCACGCTCGGCGTGGCCGTGCACCGGGGCATGACGCACGACGGCCTCGGGACGTACCTGGCCCAGATGATCCAGAAGGCGC
>VBPC01000106.1 GCA_005887895.1 Candidatus Rokuibacteriota bacterium | reverse complement strand
CCGGTCTGCATGATCGCCGGCGGCGAGACGACGGTGACGGTGAAGGGCACGGGCCGCGGGGGCCGGTGCCAGGAGGTCGCGCTGGCCGCGGCGCTCGAGCTCGGCCCGGCCGACGATCTCGTCGTCCTGGCGGCGGGGACCGACGGCACCGACGGACCGACCGACGCCGCCGGCGGGCTCGTCGACGCCGGCACGGCGGGCCGCGGCCGCGCGCGGGGCCTCGAGGCGCGGCGCGCGCTCGATGACAACGACGCCTATCCGTTCCTGGGCGCGACGGGCGATCGGATCGTCACCGGACCGACCAACACCAACCTGCTCGACCTTTATCTCATCGTTCGCCCGTAACTGGCGGTGCCGTCTGTCTTTTCGCACGCTGTGGCCGCGCTCGCGCTTGGCACCTCCTTCCGACGGCCCGGCCCCCCGGCGCGCTTCTGGGTCGCCGGCGCGGCGTGCGCGATGGTGCCCGACCTCGACATCGTCGGGTTGTGGCTCGGGGTGCCGTGGGGCCACGTGCTCGGCCATCGCGGCATCACGCACTCGCTCGCCTTCGCCGCCGCGCTGGCCGCGCTCGTGGCGTGGGCGCTCTCTCGCGACCGTGGCTGGGACGGCCGGCGCGGCCGGCTGTGGGCGTACCTGTTCGTCGCGACCGCGTCGCACGGCGTGCTCGACGCGATGAACGACGCCGCTCTCGGCGTCGCGTTCTTCGCGCCCTTCGACGCTCGGCGCTATTTCCTGCCGTGGCGACCGATCCCGGTGGCCCCGTTCGCGCTTCGATTCTTTTCCGCGCGCGGCTGGCGGGTGTTTCAGGCCGAGCTGCTGATGATCTGGCTGCCCGCCGCCGTCCTTGCGCTCGCCTGCGTCGTGGCGCGCCGGCGAGCGCGTCCGGCCGCCGCTCGCGCCTGAGGCTACAGCACGAGCTCGCGCGCGACGCCGCGGAGGTCGACCTCGAACTCCAGGCCCTGGATCGGCGGCCGGCTCGGGAACCAGCGAACGCCGTGAATCGCCGCCGGGCCGGCCGGGCGCAGGATGTCGTCGAGATAGTCGTGAATCGGCTGGGCGGTGTAGACGTCGATGGCCGTCGCGCGACGCCAGTCGGCGCCGAGCGCGCGCATGCGCTCCTGCATGACGTTCATGACGAAGCGCGCCTTCTCCCGCATGCCGTCCGGCGAGGTGTCGCCGCGACGCACGATGCCGTCGGCGCCCTGCGCGCGGTCGCGCATCTCGCCGGCGCCGGCGACGACGAACGTCGGCGCCGGCGTCGTTCCGCCGATCGTGTACGCGAAGGCGTAGAGCGACGGCTCGCCGGGCGCGGCGATGACCGGCGCCACGTTCGTGCGGGGGATGGGATTGTCGTCGCCGACGAGGATGTCCCACTCGCCCAGCAGCGCGCGGTACCCCTCGTTGAACTTCGCGAAGCCGTCGAACGTGAACGGCGCCGGACTGCGCAGCTCGACGCCGCACAGGGCGGTCCGCGTCCGCCCCTGCGCGCGCAGGTGGCGCTCGACGAGCGCAAAGCCGTCGCGCCAGGGCACCGGCGCGCCCAGGGTGGCGTGCACGATCTCGTGGCCCGGCATGGCGATGACGCCGGACGAGAACGCGCTGATGCCGGGCAGGAAGCGGTAGTTACCGGTCGGATGATCGCGAAGCATCGGGAGTCCTCCGGGCGGCGCGCAGCGCCTCGAAGACGTGCGCCGGGGTGACGGGCAGGCGGTCGATGCGGGCGCCGTGGTCGGCCAGCGCGTCCTCGACGGCGCCGGCGATCATCGCGCCGGGCGCGATGACGCCGCTCTCGCCGACGCCCTTCACACCGAGCTCGTTGACGGCGGACGGGAACGCGACGTGGACGATCTCGGGCGCCGGGAAGTCGGCGGCGCGCGGCAGCGCGTAGTCCATCAGCGAGCCGGTCAGGAGCTGGCCCTCGGCGTCGTGGACGATCTCCTCCAGCAGCGCGCTCCCGAGGCCCTGGGCGGTGCCGCCCTGCACCTGGCCGTCGACGACCATCGGGTTGATCGCGCGCCCGGCGTCGTGCACGACGACGTGCCGGAGCACCGCCAGCGAGCACGTCTCGAGGTCCACCTCGACGACCGCGGCCTGGGCGCCGAACGCCCACGTCACGGTGCCGGGATAGAAGAACACGCAGGCGCCGAGCCCGGGCCGGCCGCTCTCGACCAGGGCGCGGCTGCGCACGGCGGCGCGGGCGACGCGCCCCAGCGGCAGCCGGCGATCGGGCGCGCCGGCCACGTGCACCGCGCCGCCCGCGAGCACGACGTCCTGCGGGGCGCACTCGAACAGCTCGGCGGCGACCAGCCGCGCCTTGCGGGCGACCTCGCGGGAGGAGCGGGCCACGGCCGGCCCGGCGACCGCGGCCACGCGGCTGGCGATCGTGCCCAGGCCGAAGCCGACGCGATCGGTGTCACCGCCGCGGACGCTGATGCGCTCGAGCGGGACGTCGAGCTCGGCCGCGGCGATCTGGGCCAGCGTCGTCTCGTGCGCCTGGCCCTGGGCGCCGACGCCGATGTCGACGAGCACGACGCCGCTCGGATCCACGCTGACCTCCGCGCCCTCGAAGGGCCCGAGGCCGGTGCCCTCGACGTAGGCCGAGATGCCGAGGCCGATCGGCCGCGGGGTGCCACGTCGCGCCGCTTGCTCCTTGCGCCAGCCCGTCCAGTCGATTCGCTCGATCAGCGCATCGAAGGCGCCGACATAATCGGCGGGGTCGTAGGTGATCGCGACTCCGTCGCGATAGGTGAGGCCGGTCGCGAACGGCATCTCGTCGCGACGGATCAGGTTGCGTCGTCGCAGCTCGGCCGCGTCCAGGCCGAGCCGTCGCGCCGCGCGATCGAGCAGCCGGTCGAGGACCAGCGCCGCCTCGGGACGCCCGGCGCCGCGATAGGCGCCGGCAAACGTCTTGGTGGTGAGCAGGTTGTCGCCGCGCGCGTGGTAGTTCGGCACCCGATAGGGACCGACCAGGTGATTGATCGTGTTCGCCGTCATGGCGGCGCCGAGCGTCGGATAGGCGCCGTGGTCGCGCGTGAAGACGGTCTCGAGCGCGACGATCGTTCCATCGTGATCGAGCCCGAGCCGCGCTCGGTGTTGCTGGTCGCGGTCTCCGGACGCGGTCAAGAAATGCTCCCGGCGTGTCTCGACCCACTTCACGGGGCGCCCGAGCCGTCGCGCGATCGCCGGCACGAGCACGTCCTCGGGATACACGTGGCCCTTGATGCCGAAGCCGCCGCCGACGTCGGGCGCCACCACGCGGACCGCCTCCTCGGCGATCTCCAGCGCGGCCGCGATCGCGCTGCGCACGTTGAACGGCACCTGCGTCGACGACCAGACGGTGAGGCGGCCGAGCTCGACGTCCGGCGCCGCCAGCACGGCGCGGCCCTCGATCGGCACGCCGGTCACGCGCGGGTAGGTGACGCGCGTCTCGATGACGACGTCGGCGTCGGCCAGGCCACGGGCGGTGTCGCCGACCCGCGCCTCGCTGACGCCGGCGCGATTGTCGCGCCAGCCCTCGTGGACGATCGCCGGCGCCGGCACGGCCGGCCGCACGGCCGCGGCCAGCGGCTCGTACTCGACGACGACGGCCTCGGCCGCATCGGCCGCGCGGTACGCGTCGTCGGCGACCACCACGGCGACGGCCTCCCCGACGTGGCGCACGCGGTTCGACGCCAGCACGGGATGACGGTAGTCCGGCCAGCCGGGCTCGCGGATCAGCGGCGGAACGGACGCGGCGAGCTCGGGCGCCTCCGCCGTTGTCAGCACGGCGACCACGCCGGGCAGACGGCGCGCCCTCCGGGCGTCGATCCGCGCGATGCGCGCATGGGCGTGCGGGCTGCGCACGATCGCCGCGTGCAGGGTGCCCGGCACGCGCAGATCGTCCACGTAGCGACCACGTCCCGTGACGAGACGCTGGTCTTCCTTGCGCTTGACGGAAGCGCCAATCAAGACTGCCTGGTCGAGGCCCGCTCCGACAAAAGATGCTCGTCGCGCCGGGCCTGCAGGCCGCTGTCCGCGTATGACATCAGCTCCGGCTTGCCCTTGCCGAGCATCACCTGCAGATAGGCCGGCTCGAGACCGACGTTCTCGTAGCCGTGGACGACGTTGGCCGGGCAGGAGACGCAGTCCCACTCGCCGAGCACGGTCTCGACGCGGTGGCCGGCGCCGTCCTCGAAGAAGACGCGCACCTTGCCGCGCAGGATGAAGAAGATCTCCTCGACCTCGTGCGTGTGCGCCGCGTTGCCCTGCCCGGGCGGCACGAACATGATGCTCAGCGTGAAGTGCTCGGCCGGGATGTAGCGTCCGTCCGCCTTGCCCGAGCCTCCGTACCCGACGAAACGGTGCTGGGCCCGGCGGTAGCCGTCGACGCGAGCGTCGGCAAAGGCATCCCAGTCCGCGGTTCGGTCAGTCCAACGCGCGACCTGGCGCTCGAGGAGTTCGGCGAGTGGCTCGGCCATGGCACCCTCCGGGCGAATTCTAGCAGAGCGCTGCTCAAGAGCCGGGCGACTCGGTGTAAGTAGCAGGAATGTCACAGAGCCTGTTCGATCTCCCACCGGCTTATCCACGGCTCAGTCACACATTCGGTGGAAAACTCGCTCGCCGGTCGCCGTGATATCCTTCCTGCGATGTCGCGCTCCAATCTGGTTGGCCTCCTTCCTTCCGAGCTCGAAGACCTTGCCGTGACGCTCGGCGCCTCGCGCTATCGCGGGCGCCAGCTGGCGACGTGGATCTATCGCAAAGCAGCCGTCGACCTGGAGGCGATGACCGATCTGCCGAAAGACTTCCGGGCGCGGCTGGCGGAGACGCACGACATCGCGCTGCCGGACATCGAGCGGGTGACGCCGTCCCAGGACGGCAGCCGCAAGCTCGTGTTCCGGCTGGCCGATGAACGGCGGGTCAGCGCGGTGCTGATGCCGGACGACGGCCGGATCACGCTGTGCCTGAGCACGCAGGTGGGCTGCGGCTATGGCTGCGCGTTCTGTCTCACCGGCACCATGGGCCTGGATCGCAACCTCACGGCGGCCGAGATCGTCGGCCAGCTGCTGGCCGCCAACGCGCTGCTCGACGACGAGGGCCGCGTGAGCCACATCGTCTTCATGGGCATGGGCGAGCCGCTGGCGAACTATGCGAGCCTGGTCAGCGCGCTGCGGGTGATGACCGACGCCAGGCTCGGCATCGGCTACCCGCCGCGGCGGATCACCGTGTCCACCGTCGGCCTCGTGGCGGGCATCGACCGGCTCGGACGCGAGGATCTGAAGGTGAACCTCGCTGTCTCGCTGCACGCGGCCTCCGACGAGGTGCGCGAGCGGCTGATGCCGATCAACCGCTCGTGGAACCTCGAGGCCCTGATGGCCGCGGTGCGCCGCTATCCGCTGACCTCGCGCCAGCGCGTGTTCTTCGAGTACGTGATGCTGGAGGATGTCAACGACAGCGCCGAGGACGCCCGGCGCCTCGCCCGGTTGCTGCGCGGCGTGCCGGCGAAGGTGAACCTCATCCCGTTCAACGACTGGCCGGGGGCGGCGTTCCACCGGCCGCCGCTGCCGCGCATCCTCGCCTTCCAGGGCGTGCTCCTCGACGCCGGCGTCACGACGACGGTGCGCTGGAGCAAGGGCGAGGACATCGGCGCAGCGTGTGGACAATTGAAGGAGCCGGTAGTCGCGTGACGGCGGAGCCGGCAACCTTCTCGAACAGGCCACCCACGCAGCGAGCCGGCCTCGGGGCACCCGCTACAACAGTAGCCTTCGCGACGCTTGGCTGTCGCCTGAACCAGGTCGACACGCAGCAGATGCAGGCGTTGCTCGAGGCGCGCGGCTTCCGCGCGGTGCCGCTGGAGGCGACACCGGACGTGGTCGTGATCAACACCTGCACGGTCACCGCCCGGGCGGAGCTGTCCGATCGTCGGGCGATCAGGCGCGCGGCCCGCCTCAGCCCGGGCGGGCGCGTGGTGGTGACGGGCTGCTGGGCCCAGACCAACGGCGCGGAGGTCGCGGCGCTGGGCGGCGTCGACCTGGTCGTCGGCAACGCCGACAAGCCGCGGCTGCCGGAGCTCCTCGCCGACCTGCTGACCGGCGACCGCGCGGCGCCGCGGGTCGCCGTGAGCGACCTCGCCGGCGCGCGCCTCGAGCCGGTCGCGTCAGGTCCCCGGACCGACGGTCGCTCGCGGGCCTTCGTGAAGGTGCAGGACGGCTGTCAGCATCGCTGCGCGTTCTGCATCGTGCCGTTCGCGCGCGGCGCCAGCCGCAGCCTCGATCCGAAGCTGCTCGAGGACCAGGTGCGCGGCCTCGTCGAGGCCGGGCATCCGGAGATCCTGCTCACCGGCGTCGATCTCGGCCACTACGGGGCCGACCTGCTGCCGCGCACGGATCTGGCGGCGCTGCTCGGCCGCCTGGCCGCGATCGACGGCCTGCGCTGGCTCCGCCTCTCGTCGCTCCTGCCGGCGTACTTCAGCGAGCCGCTGCTGGAGCTGCTCACCGCGTCGCCGGTGATCGCCCCGCACTTCCACGTCCCGCTGCAGAGCGGGAGCGACCGGATCTTGAGGTCCATGCGCCGGCCGTACACGACCGCGATGTATCGGCGGGTCGTCGAGCGGCTGGCGGGCGCGATCCCGCGCCTCGGGCTCGGCGCCGACGTCATCGTCGGATTTCCCGGCGAGGCCGCGGCCGATTTCGCGGCGACGCTCGGACTGGTGGAGACGCTGCCGTTCTCGTATCTTCACGTCTTTCCATACTCGACGCGGCGGGGCACCGAAGCGGCCGTCCTGCCGGGCCGGGTCGAAGCCGGCGTCGTGGCCGAGCGTGCCCGGCGCCTCCGCCAGGCGGCGGCGAGGAAGAGCCGGGCGTTCCGCGAGGCGATGGTCGGCCGGGTCGAGGACGTGCTCGTGCTGGCCAGGGGCGACCGGCGGGAGGGGGACCTCGTCGGGCTGACCGGTAACTATATAGAGGTCGCGTTCCCCGGGCCGGAGGACCTCCGGCGCCGCGTGGCGCGCGTGCTGGTGACCGACGCGCGCGGGGAGAGGGCGCGAGGCATGCTGGACGAGACGCTCGCAGGATGAGCGAGGCGGCGATCGGCGTCATCGGCGGCAGCGGGCTCTACGAGCTCGAGGGCCTGACCGACGTCCGCTGGCGCCGCGTGCGGACGCCGTTCGGCGACCCGTCGGACGAGTACTGCACCGGCACCTACGAGGGCCGGCGCGTGATCTTCCTGCCGCGCCACGGCCGCGGTCATCGCCTCACGCCGACCGAGCTGAACTTTCGCGCGAACATCTGGGGGCTCAAGTCGCTCGGCGCCGAGTGGGTGATCTCGGTGTCGGCCGTCGGCAGCATGAAGGAGACGATCCACCCGCTCGACCTGGTCGTGCCCGCGCAATTCTACGACGCCACCCGGCGCCGGGTGGCGTCGTTCTTCGGCGACGGCATCGTGGCGCACGTCGGCATGGCCG
>VBPC01000272.1 GCA_005887895.1 Candidatus Rokuibacteriota bacterium | reverse complement strand
CCCATCCCCAAGGAGCCCCCGATCTTCGCCAAGTGGAACAACGCGATCATCGATCCGGGCGAGCCCATCCTGCGCCCGCGCGGCTCCAAGCAGCTCGACTGGGAGGTCGAGCTCGGCGTGGTGATCGGCAAGCCGGCGCGCTACGTGTCCAGGGAGCAGGCGCTGGACTACGTGTGGGGCTACACGATCATCAACGACGCCAGCGCGCGCGACTTCCAGTTCCTCACGACGCAATGGATGGCCGGCAAGATCTTCGAGACGGCGGCGCCGGTCGGACCCTACATCGCCGACCGCAGCGAAGTACCCGATCCTCACGTGCTGACGCTCAAGACCTTCGTGAACGGCAAGCAGGTGCAGAACGGCAGCACCAAGACGTTCATCTTCGACGTCCGCTACCTGGTCAGCTACCTGTCGGGCCTCATGACGCTCATGCCAGGCGACCTCATCGCCACCGGCACGCCGCCCGGGGTCGGCCTGGGTATGAAGCCTCCGGTGTTCATGAATCCGGGCGACGTCGTCCGCATGGAGATCACCGGGCTCGGCACGCTCGAGAATCCGGTCAAGGACGCCTAGTGTCTGGCAGCAAACGTGCAATTCGTGTAGGAGCGCCATGCTCGACCTGATCCGGTCGCTCGTCGTTTCCAATACGACCAAGATCGTGCTGCTTTCGCTGGACGGGCTCGGCGGCCTGCCGCGGCCGGAGACCGGCCGCTCCGAGCTGGAGACGGCCCGCCTGCCGAATCTCGACGCGCTGGCCGGCGAGGCCGCCTGCGGGCTGCTTCGCCACGTCGCCCCCGGGATCACGCCGGGCAGCGGCCCCGGGCACCTCGGGCTCTTCGGCTACGACCCGCTCGCCTACCAGGTCGGCCGCGGCGTGCTCGAGGCGCTCGGCATCGAGTTCGACCTGCGCGCCGGCGACGTGGCGGCCCGCGGCAACTTCTGCACGGTCGACGCCGGCGGCCGGATCACCGACCGCCGCGCCGGACGGATCCCGACCGAGGTGTGCATCCGCCTCACCGAGCGCCTGCGCTCGATCCGGCTGCCCGGGGTCGAGGTCCTGGTGGAGCCGGTACAGGAGCATCGGTTCGTGCTCGTCCTGCGCGGCGGCGGGCTCTCGGGACGGCTGAGCGAGACGGATCCGCAAGCACTCGGCAAGCCACCGCTGCCGGTGCGCGCGCTCGAGCCGGCCGCCGCTCGTACCGCCGAGCTCGTCAACGCGTTCGTCGACGAGGCGCGTCGAAGGCTGGCCGACGCCGCGCCGGCCAACATGGTGCTGCTGCGCGGCTTCGACAAGCTCCCGGAGCTGCCGCGCTTTCCCGAGGTGTACGGGCTGCGGGCGGCGGCGATCGCGGCGTATCCGATGTACCGCGGCCTGGCGAAGCTGGTCGGCATGGACGTGCTGAAGACCGGCCGCACCTACGCCGACGAGATCGCCACGCTCCGCGAGCACTGGCAGGCCTACGACTTCTTCTTCGTGCATTACAAGGACACCGACAAGGCCGGCGAAGACGGAAAATTCGACGCCAAGGTCGACGCCCTCGAGCGCTTCGACGCCTTCGTTCCGTCGGTCCGCGAGCTCGGTGCCGACGTCCTCGTCGTCACCGGCGACCACGCGACACCGTCGGTGCTGGCCGGCCACGGCTGGCAGCCGGTGCCGGTGCTGCTGTGGAGCCGCTACTGCGGCGCCGATCCCGTCGCCGCGTTCAGCGAGCGCGCCTGCGCCGGCGGAACGCTCGGCACGCTGCCGGCCCACCACCTCATGCCGCTGGTGCTGGCCAACGCGCTCAGGCTGACGAAGTTCGGCGCCTAGCGGTGGCGGTCGTCGTATGCGGTTCCTGATCCGGCTCCTCGGCGCCCTCTGGTTCGCGACCCTCGTCGTCAGCGTCGGCTTCGCGTGGTACGAGGTGCACGAGGAGCGGAGCCGGCTCGTCGAGGACCTCCAGCGCCGGGCGTCCCTCACCGCCGACGCCGTGCGCGAGGCCGCTGAGCGGCTCGGTCCCCGCCCGAGCCGGGCCGGCTACGAGCGGCTGCTCATGCGCTTCTCGCGTCCCGACCGCGCGGTGGCGATCTACGACGCGTTCGGCTCCCCGATCGACGCCACCCCGGAAGTCCGGCGCGGGCTGGGCCTCATCTCCCCGCTCGTCAGCGACGCCATCCGTCGCAACGCGACGACGCGCGGCTTGCTGCCCGTCTCCGGGCGCACGCGCTTCGTGCACGTGGTGCCCCTGCAGCAGGAGGACCACGTCGTCGGCGCCGCCGCCGTGCTGGTCGACGCCGAGCCGCTCGAGGCCAGCGAGTGGGACCTGTGGCGCCGCACCGCCGTGCGCATGGGCGTGCTGATGCTGCTGGTCACCGGCATCACGTGGCTGACGGTGCGCTGGTCGGTGACGCGCCCGATGGAGCGCATCGCCGAGTGGACGCGCCAGCTCAAGTCCGGCCAGCCGGTCGCGCCGCCGCCGGAGGCCGACGCCGGTCTCTTCGGCTCGCTGGCGACCGAGGTCACCAGTCTCGCCCGCACGCTGGCCCGCGTGCGGCTGGCCGCCGCCGAAGAGGCGCGCCTTCGCCTCAGCGGCGAGAGCCTGTGGACGGAGGAGCGGCTCAAGCAGTTCGTCGAGATCCGCTTCGGCGAGCGACCGATCTACATCGTCTCCAATCGCGAGCCGCTCAGCCACGTCCGCGAGGGCCGGGCCATCGTCGAGGTGCAGCCGGCCAGCGGGCTCGTCACCGCGCTGGAGCCGATCATGCTGGCCTGCGGTGGCGTGTGGGTGGCCCACGGCAGCGGCAGCGCCGACCGGGTGATCGGCGATCGCGTCGGGCTGCCGACGCCCGATCCCGCCTACACGCTGCGGCGCGTGTGGCTGTCCGAGCAGGAGGAGGCCGGGTACTACTACGGCTTCGCCAACGAGGGATTGTGGCCCCTCTGCCACATCGTGCACGAGCGCCCCCACTTCCGCGCCGACGACTGGGAGGAGTACCGGCGGGTGAACGGCCGCTTCGCGGCCGCGCTGCTCGAGGAGATGGAAAAGACCGAGCAGCCGATCGTGCTCGCCCAGGACTATCACTTCGCGCTGCTGCCCCAGCTCGTGAAGCAGGCGCGGCCCGACGCGCGGGTCGCGCTCTTCTGGCACATCCCGTGGCCGAATTTCGAGGCCTTCGGCATCTGTCCGTGGCAGGAGGACATCCTGCTCGGACTGCTGGGGGCCGACCTGATCGGCTTCCACACGCAGTTCCACTGCAACAATTTCCTGGAGACCGTGGAGCGGACGATCGAGGGCCGCGTGGACTGGGAGAACTTCGCGGTCGTGCGCGGGCAGCACACGACGTTCGTCCGGCCGTTCCCGATCAGCGTGGCGCCCGTCGAGACCGACGGGACGGCGGAGGCCGACCGGCGGGCGCTGCGGGCCGAGCTCGGCATCACCGCCGACTGGCTCGGCATCGGCGTGGAGCGGGTGGACTACACCAAGGGCCTGCCCGAGCGCCTGCGCGCCATTCGGCGGTTCTTCGAGCGCTGGCCCGAGTTCCGTCGGCGGGTGGTGTTCGTGCAGATCGCCTCGCCGAGCCGCAGTCGCATCCCCCGGTACCGCGCGCTGCAGGAAGAGGTCCGCGAGGCCGTGCGCACGATCAACGAGGAGCTCGGCGAGCACGGCTGGGAGCCGATCGTCTACCGTGAGCGGCACCACGACCACACCGAGATCCGCCGCTACTACCGCGCGGCGGACTTCTGCCTGGTCACCTCGCTCCACGACGGCATGAACCTCGTCGCCAAGGAGTACGTCGCGGCCCAGGTCGACGACGACGCCAGCCTGATCCTCAGCCGCTTCACCGGCGCCTCACGGGAGCTGGGGGACGCCTGGATTGTCAACCCCTACGACGTCGAGGACGTGGCCGGCGCCATCCACGTCGCTCTCACCGTCGACCCCGCCGAGCGCCGCTCGCGGATGCGCCGCATGCGCCAGCACGTGCGCGAGCACAACATCTACGGCTGGGCCGGCCTGCTCGTGGCGGAGCTGGCGAAGATCCCGCAGCCGTCGTTGCAGCGCGGCTGACCCGAACGCCGCAACGAGCCGCCCCGTCTGTGGTAGACCTTACAGGTGTAAAAGATGCGCGCGTCGAGATTCGACTCGCAACCTCGCGAAAATCAAGGTTCTGACAATGGCACCGCGCTTGCGTTCCGGTACCGCGATCAGTGGCCGCCACGAGGCGGCCCGAATCGACGCAGGAAAGGCAGAGCGCAGCCATGGACGACCAGAATCTCAGCGACATCTCGATGAAGGGCGCGCCGGCGTGCGGGCGCTGCCACATGCTCGTCGCCCGCTTCGCGCCACAAGTCGTGGCGTCGTCGGGCACCTATCACCGCGAATGCTTCGAGGCGTGGTATTTCGGTCGCTATGGCAAGCGGCCCGCGCTGATGGCGGGCGCCAACGGTGACCGCCATCGCTTCCAGGTCCGCGAGACGAGCGAGGTCCGCGAGCGGGCAGCCTGAATCCGGCGGCGGGAGGCGGCGCCGGCGCGCGCGCGGTTCCACGCGCGTCGAGCGCGACAGCCTCGGGCCGCTGGCCGTCCCGCGGCGCGCGCTGTGGGGGGTGTTCACCGAGCGCGCGCGCCACACCTTCCAGCTCACCGGTCGTGCGCCGCACCCCGCCCTCGTTCGCGCCTACGCGCGCATCAAGCAGGCGGCGGCGCGCACCAATGCGCGGCTGGGGCTGCTGCCGCCCCGCTGGGCGACGGCCATCGACCGGGCCGCCGCCCTCGTGGCCGCCGGCCGCGTCCCGGACGCCGCCGCCATCGACGTTCTCCAGGCCGGCGCCGGCACGCCGGCCCACATGAACGTCAACGAGGTCGTGGCGAACCTCGCCAACGAGCGCCTCGGCGGCCGCCGTGGCCGCTACGTGCCGATCCATCCCAACAGCCACGTCAACCTCGGCCAGTCGTCCAATGACGTCACGCCGACCGCGATCCGTCTCATGGCGCTCGAGCTGCTCGGGCCGCTCGACGCCGAGCTGGCGGCGCTCGTCCGCGCGCTGCGCCGGCAGGCCGCCCGCGAGCGCGACGTCGTCAAGCCCGGCCGCACGCACCTGCAGGACGCGGTGCCGATCACCTGGGGCCAGGTGCTCGGCGGCTGGGCGCAGGCCGTCGACGATGCCCGGCGGGCGCTCGGCGCCGCGCGGGCGGAGCTGAGCGTGATCGGCCTCGGAGGCACCGCGGTCGGCACCGGCCTCACCGCGCACCCGCGCTTCCGCGCGCTGGTGACGCGCGAGCTGTCGCGGCTCGTGGAAGTTCGTCTGCGGCCGGCGCCGACACCGGTCTCGACCACGTGGTCGCTGCGGCCGCTGCTGGCGTGCTCGGCGGCACTGCGGGGGGCCGCCGTCGACCTGGCGAAGATCTGCGTCGACCTCCGGCTGCTCGCCTCCGGCCCCGACACCGGCCTCGCCGAGCTGCGCCTGCCCGAGGTCGAGCCCGGATCGTCGATCATGCCCGGCAAGGTCAACCCGTCGGTTCCGGAGGCGGTGCAGATGGCGTGCTTCCAGGTCGCCGCTGATGACCACGCCGTCGCGCTGGCCGCCGCGGCCGGCGAGCTGGAGCTCAACGTCATGACGCCGCTCGTCGCCGACAATCTGGCGGGGGCGCTCACGCTCCTGACCCGCGCCGTGCGATTGCTCCGCGTCCGCTGTGTCGAGGGGATGGCCGTCGATCGCCGCCGCGCGCGCCGGCTCGTCGCCGGCAGCCTGATCGAGGCGACGGCGCTGTCCCCCTACCTCGGCTACGACGTCACCGCCGAGGTCGTGAAGGAAGCGCGCCGCCGCGGCCGGCCGCTCCGCGACGTCGTGCTGGGCCACCGCCTGCTCGGCGAGCGGGAGCTCGGCCGCGTGCTGTCGCCGGCCGCGCTGACCGGGCCCCGCGCCACCGACGTCGCGCTGCGCCGCCGCGTCCAGCGCGCGCCGGCCTACCGGGCGTTCCGCGCGTCGCTCGCGGAAGAATAGGCTTGTCTGGCCGGGCCCCGGGTTCATACTTCCACTTGACGTGATGCGCTGCCTCTTCGTGTGCGCGGACGACTTCCTGTGGCGGCTGGCCGCCGACCGGGGCGAGGCCCGGCTGGCGCCGGTGTGGATCGTGGAGCAGCCGCGGCTGCGCGCCCGCATCCACGAGCACGGCGGCGAGGCGCTGGCCGGCCGCCTCGACGACGAGGCGGTCTATCGCCGCGCGTTTCGCAGCGGCACCGAGCCGGTGCTGATCGCCGTCGATCGCGCCCGGCAGGCGCGTGTGATCGCCGCCATCCGGGGGGTGGCGCCCGCCGCGCCGCTCGTCGTGTTCGCCGACGCGGCGCCGGCCGACGCCGAGCCGGTGGCGACGCTGGCGCCCGCCCGCGTCACCGCCGCGATCCTGGAGCCGGCGCTGGAGCGCGCCGTCGCCCGCGCCCGCGCCGCCCGGGTGCGCGAGCACTTCGCCCGGGCCGACCGCGTGCTCATCATGATGCAGGACGATCCCGACCCGGATGCGATCGCCTCGGCGTGGGCGCTGCGCACGCTGCTCGGTCGTACGAAGTCGGCGGCCACGATCGGGACGTTCGGCGCCATCACCCGCCCCGAGAACCGGGCGATGACGCGCATCCTCGAGATCGACGTCGAGCAGGTGAAGCCGCGCGCGGTCGAGGAGTACGACAAGATCGCGATGGTCGACACCCAGCCGGCGTTCTTCGAGGAGCGCCTGGCCGAGGTCGACCTCGTGATCGATCACCATCCCGAGGACACGCCGGTCCGCGCGCGCCTGCGCGACATCCGCCCCGCCTACGGCGCGACGTCGACGATCCTCACCGAGTACCTGCGCGCCGCCGACGTCAAGATCCGCGAGCGTCTGGCCACCGCGCTCCTCTACGGGATCAAGGCCGACACGCTGCATCTCGAGCGCGGCGCCACCCGGGCCGACATGGACGCGTTCGCGTTTCTCCACGGCCACGCCAACCACAACGCGCTCCGGCGCATCGAGCGGCCCGATCTGCCCGAGGCCGCGCTCGACGTGCTGGCCCGCGGCATCGCCGGCCGCCGGCTCGTCGAGGGCGTGATGTTCGCGCACCTGGGCCCGGTCGGCTATCCCGAGCTCGTCGCGCAGTTCGCCGATCTCTTCCTGCAGGTCGAGGGCGCCGAGTGGTCGGTGGTCTCGGGGCGGATCGCCGCCGAGCTGCACGTGTCGGTTCGCAACGTCGGCTACGTGCGGGCCGCCGGCGACGTCGTGCACGAGGCGTTCGCCGCTCTCGGCAGCGCCGGCGGCCATCGCTCGATGGCCAAGGCCGTCGTGCGCGTCCGCGACTGGCGTGCGGCCGGGCTGCCGGCCGGCGAGCGTGAGGTCGGGGACGCGATCATGACCCGTTTTCTGGCGGCCCTGCGGGGCGGCCGCGGCTAGAACACGCGACGTCAGTGGCCTCATCCTTGCTGCCCGGGGACTCCGTGAGCGGGACCGGCCGTCACGGGACCAAGCCTCTTGGCAACGCCGGAGGGCAGCGAGTAGAATCGCCGCGGACCAGCATCCCAGGCCTCCAGAGCGACCTCACACCATCCCAGACGCTGGAGGGGTACACGTGGACGTAGCGTTGGAGAAGAGGCAGGTCGAGCGCGCGTACGATTTCTACGCCCCGGTGTACGACTTCATCTTCGACTGGATCTTCGCGCCCGGCCGCCAGGCGGCCATCACGCAGCTCGACCTGAAGCCCAACGACACGATCTTCGAGGTCGGCATCGGGACGGGGCTGAACCTGCCGCTCTATCCGGCCTCGTGCCGGCTGACCGGCATCGATCTCTCCCAGGAGATGCTCGACAAGGCGGTGGAGCGCGCGCAGAAGCTCATCATGCCCAACGTGGTCCTCAAGGTGATGGACGCCACCTCCCTCGAC
Organism: Candidatus Rokuibacteriota bacterium; assembly: GCA_005887895.1. Lineage (GTDB taxonomy): Bacteria > Methylomirabilota > Methylomirabilia > Rokubacteriales > CSP1-6 > AR5. The sequence continues at coordinate 63,918 of VBPC01000272.1, read as the reverse complement.
TTCGCCGACAACGAGTTCGACAAGGCGGTGGCGACGTACACGATCTCGGCGGTGCCCGATCCGGTGGCCGTGCTGCGCGAGATGCGGCGCGTCGTCAAGCCGGGCGGCCTGCTGGTCCTGCTGAACCACTTCCGCAGCGATCGCCGGTTGTCCGGCCACCTCGAGGACCTGGTGGCGCCCGTCTGCACGCGGCTCGGCTGGAAGTCCAACCTTCCGATGACGCCGCTGCTCAAGCAGGTCGGGCTGACGCCGGAGCTGGTCATCAAGGTGAATCTCTTCAACGGGTGGCGCCTCGTGAAGTGCGTCAACCGGAAGTAACCCGGCTCCTCGGCCTCGTCGTCGCCGCGCTGCTCGTCGTGCCGGTCGCGCAGGCCGCCGTCGGCCTCGTCCTCGCCACCGCCTTCCTGGTCGAGTTCCTGTCGGGCGGCGCCCGGCGTCCGCTCTCCGCGCTGACCCCCGCCCCGCGCCGCGAGTCCCTGCACGTCGAGGGCGCCGCCGTCGACCGCTGGAGCGGCGACGGCGGCGTGCCGCTCGTACTCGTGCACGGCTACGCGCCGGGCGGCAAGGATGAGCCGCGCGTCCAGGCGGCAGCCGCGCTGCTGGCCCGGGCCGGCTTCGACGTCACGGTGCCGACGATTCCCGGGCTCACGCGCGGCCGGCTCCGGCCCGAAGACGTGCGTCCCGTCGTCAGCGCGCTCGCCGCACGGGCCGCGCCGACCGTCGTGGTCGGCGTGAGTGTCGGGGCCGGCCCCGCCCTGCTCGCGGCCGCCGATCCCGCGGTGCGCGAGCGCGTGCGCACGGTGCTCAGCCTCGGCGGGTACGCGTCGGCTCCGGAGCTGCTGCGCTTCTTCCTCACCGGGGAGTACGCGTGGGACGGCGTGCGCGGTCGGGTCGTGCACGCGCCCGACGTCGTCCGCGCGTTCGTCGAGGCCAACGCCGATCTCCTCGACTCGTCCGCCCGCGAGGCTCTCGCCGATCCCGGGCGCGCTGCCGCCGTGCTGCGCGCGCCTCCGCCCCGCGTCGCCGAGCTGCTGGCCCGGCTCTCGCCCGAGCGCGTGGCGCGCGAGATCCCGGCGCGCCTGGTACTCGTGCACGGCGTCGACGATCCCGCGGTGCCCTACACCGAGAGCCTGCGCCTGGCCGCCGCGCGCCCGCAGCGCACGCAGCTCGTGCTCGTCCACGTCCTGCAGCACGTGGACCCGGGCCGCGCGGCCGACCGGCTCTCGGCGGTGCGCGAGTTCGGGGCCCTGGTTCTCGTGCTTTACGGCCTCGGACGCCCCTGACCCCTGATGGCACCCATCGTTCCGGGGTGCGGATGATTTCTGATCACCCCCGCGCGCTGCGGTCCGGGGCCCGCGTCACGACCATTGACTGTGCCCTGGCGTCTACGCAATGATCGGTGCGCCGTCACGAGCGTCGGGCACAACGCCGAACGCGCCCGACCGATGGCGGTGAAATGGGCGATGGGACACGGGCGAGCGCGGGCAATCGAGGCGCGCAAGCGGCTGCAAACACAGCGTCGATCGAGGCGTAAGGGGCCTGGCAGGCCCTTTGCCATCGCGTTGATCTCCCAGAGTCCGAACATGCGGATCGCGCTTCGAGGAGGACTCATGAGACACACAAGGACGCTGTTCACGGGATCGATCATCGCTGCCGCCGTCGCGCTCGCGCTGCCGCTGGCGGCGTTCGCGCAGGACATGAAGCCGGCCGGGTTCGTCACGACGCTGCAGGGCACGGCGACGGTCCGGCGCGTGTCCACCGAGCAGCCGGCGCCGCAGATCCTGCCGCTCAAGTTCAAGGATCCGGTCCGGGTCCAGGACATGATCCAGACCGGCGATCAGTCGCTCGCGCGCATCCTGCTCGGCGGCGCCGCGGTGGTCACGGTGCGCGAGCACTCCTCGCTGACGATCACCGAGACCGGGGGCACCTCGACCATCGACATCACCTCGGGCGCCGTCGCGCTCGCGCTGCCGCTGGCGGCGTTCGCGCAGGACATGAAGCCGGCCGGGTTCGTCACGACGCTGCAGGGCACGGCGACGGTCCGGCGCGTGTCCACCGAGCAGCCGGCGCCGCAGATCCTGCCGCTCAAGTTCAAGGATCCGGTCCGGGTCCAGGACATGATCCAGACCGGCGATCAGTCGCTCGCGCGCATCCTGCTCGGCGGCGCCGCGGTGGTCACGGTGCGCGAGCACTCCTCGCTGACGATCACCGAGACCGGGGGCACCTCGACCATCGACATCACCTCGGGCCGGGTCGCGCTCGCCGTCGCCAAGGAGAAGATGAAGCCCGGCGAGCGGATCGACGTGAAGACGCCGAATGCGGTCGCCGGTGTCCGCGGGACGGTGCTCATCACCGAGGTCACGCAGGTGGCCGGCCAGCCGAAGACCGATCTCACGCTGCTCACGGGCCTCGTCGACGTCTTCCTGCGCGACCAGTCCGGGCGCCTCGTGGGCTCGCCGTTCACGCTGAACGCGCTGCAGACGCTCGGGGTCAGCGGCTTCACGCCGCCGACCGGGCCGCGCAACATCACGCGGCTGGAGGCGCAGACCATCGCCAACAGCTACAAGGCCCGCCTGCATCAGCCCCCGAGCGGGGCGAACCAGCACATCAGCGACCGGCAGGTCGAGCAGGCCAGCAACGTCGCCGCCGCGACGGGCGGAGCCAGCGGCGATTCGCTGAACAGCTTCACGCCGCGGCCCAGCGGACCGCGCGTGAGCGGCCGGCCGCTCGCCGCTAGAGGCGCTGCGTTAGAGGAGCGCCGCGGCTCTGCCGGGGCGCTCCGAACATTGGTGGGGGTGGGGGGCCATCTCGGGGCCCCCCATGTGACTAATACTGCCAGGTGAAGTAGATCGCGGCGTAGTTCCGGCGGTAGCTGAAGGCGTTGATGTTCGAGTCGACGATCTTGTTCGTGTACTCCCCGGTCAGGAATAGCGCCTGATTCTTCACGAACCAGGGCAACGGCACCTCGGCGCGGACCGTGTTCGTGAACTCCTTGTCCGACCGCTCCACGGAGCCCGGACGTTCCAGTGGAAGAAAGGCGTGGCGGTTCAGGTAATCGCGGTAGTGGAGATCGAAGTCGTAGGTCAGGCGGACGTCGCGCCACGGCAACGTGTACTGGCCACCCAGCAGGAAGCGATAGCCGCGGTACTCGAAGTCGCTGCCGCGAGTGGCGTCGTAGTCGTACTGGAAGCCGCCCTTGACGAAGTGCCGATCCCGCTCGAAGCGCACGAAGTGGATGAACCCGACCAGGTAGTTGATGGCATCCTGGAGCTCCTGGTGCGGCGTGTCCGGCAGATGGCTGTAGTCCTTGCCTTCCACACGCGCCTGGAAGTTCGTGAGGTGCCGGGCGCTCTCCACGAGGGCCAGGTAGGTCGAGGCCGAGTATCGATCGACCAGCTTGTGGTAGCCCAGCGTCAGGTGGTCGTAGGCGAAGTTGATGCCCGCCTGCGTCGGCAGATCGAACAGCGTGCCGCGCCGGGCGAGGCGCACGCTGGCGGTGTAGTCGTCGATGTCGAACGACCCGAGGGTGTTGTTGTGCGTGCCGAAGAACGAGAGGCCGGCCGTGCCGGTCCACGCCTTCAGGCGCAGCCAGTCGTACTCCGCGCCGACCGAGAGGAGCTCGCCGAACGTCCGCCGGTTGTTCTGGCGCGCCAGGTCGACGGCCCGGTCGTCGGCCCGCTGGTTCGGCTCGGCCGCCGCGTTGTCGTCGTAGAAGCCGCCGAGCTTGACCTCGGCGCGGAAGCGCCGCGTGGTTTCCCGCGCGGAGGCCAGCGAGCTCTTGAGCCGCTCGGCCGGGCCGGTCAGCGGCGAGGCGGGCTGGAGCTGGCCGATCTGCGCGATCTCGGCCTCGGCCTGGGCCGGCAGCCCGAGCTTCTGCAGCGAGAGGCCGGCGTACAGCCGGGTGAGGTCGGCGATCGTGGGATCGGCGGTGCGCGCCGCGCGGAACGCGCGCAGGGCGTCCTGGTACTGCTCCTTGCGATAGCGGAGGTAGCCGACGTAGTAGCCGAGCGAGTCGAGCGTGGGATCGCGGGCGAACGCCTGCTCGAGAAGCGGCTGCGCCTTGTCGTACTGCTCGAGCGCGACGTAGGCCAGTCCGAGCTGATAGGCGATCGAGGTGTCGGTCGGTGACTTCTCCCGGGCCGGCTCCAGGTACTTGACGGCTTCGGCTGGCTGCCGCTTGCCCATGTACGCCACGCCGGTGTAGTACAGCGCCTCGACGTGGTCCGGCTCCTTGGCCAGCGCCTGACGCAGGAGGTCGAGCGCCCTGTCCCACTGCTTGTCCTCGATCGCCAGGGTGGCCTCGGCGACGTAGACGTCGGCGTCGGTCAGCTGCGCCATCGCCGGCGTCGCGGCCGCCAGCCAGGCCGCGGCCGCCACGAGGATGACCACGACCGCGGGGGCCACACCTCGAATCGGGCTCACGGAGTCGCGCTCCTTCCCTCCGACGCGCCGGGACGGTGCACGCCCCAGGCGGCCAGCTTGACCAGCACGGTATTGCGATGGACGCCGAGCAGGCGCGCCGCCCGGCTCACGTTCCACTGCGCGCGCTCCAGCGTCCGTACCACGTACTGGCGCTCGAACTGATCGCACGCCTCCCGCAGCGGCAGCGCATCCTCGGCCAGCAGGGAGACCGTCTCCGGCATCGCCACGTCCAGCGGCACGTCCTGCAGGTGCAGCACGGCGGCGCGGGCCAGCACCACCGCGCGCTGGATCACGTTCTCCAGCTCGCGCACGTTGCCGGGCCAGTCGTAGCGGGTCAGCGCCGCCAGGGCGCCGGCCGAGACGCCGCGCACGTCGCGGTGGCACTCGCGGGCGAACTTGCGCACGAAGTGCTCGACCAGCCGGGCGATGTCCTCGCGCCGCTCGCGCAGCGGGGGGACGTGGATCGGCACCACGTTGAGGCGATAGTAGAGATCATCGCGGAAGGCGCGGTCGCGCACGGCCTGCCGGAGGTTGACGTTGGTGGCGGCCAGCACGCGCACGTCGACGGGGATCGCGCGGCTGCCGCCGAGCCGCTCCACCTCGCGCTGCTGGAGCACGCGCAGGAGCTTGGTCTGCAGATCCAGGCGCAGCGAGCCGATCTCGTCCAGGAAGATCGTGCCGCCCTGGGCCAGCTCGAACTTGCCGAGGCGGCGGGCGTGGGCGCCGGTGAACGCGCCCTTCTCGTGGCCGAACAGCTCGGACTCGACCAGCGTCTCGGGAATGGCCGCCACGTTGACCGCCACGAACGGATGGCCGGCGCGATCGCTGCGCTGGTGGATCGCCCGCGCCACCAGCTCCTTGCCGGTCCCGCTCTCGCCGGTGATCAGCACGGTGGTCGGCGTGGTCGCGATCTGGGTGATGAGCTGGTAGATGCGCACCATCTCCGGCTGACGGCCGACCAGTCCCTCGAAGCCGTCCGGCGTCTCGATGCCGGCCGGCGTGAGCGCCGACTGCAGGCACAGCACCTGGCGCTCGAGGGCGCGCTTCTCCAGCGCGCGCTCGACCAGCATCAGGATGTCGTCCACGTCGAACGGCTTGGTGATGTAGTCGTAGGCGCCGCGCTTGAGCGCCTCCACGGCCGTTCGCACGTCGTGGACGGCGGTGGCCAGCACGACCACCGTCGAGGGGTCGGCGGCCTTCACGCGCGGCAGCACGTCGATGCCGGGCTCGCCGGGCATCCGCTGATCGAGCATGACGAGATCGACGTCCCGGGCCCGCAGCACCTCGAGCGCGGCGGCGCCGGTCTCGGCCTCCAGCACCTCGCACCGGCCCTCGAGGATCGCGCGGATGGAGGCGCGCACGCCGTCCTCGTCGTCGACGACGAGGACGGTACCGCGCCGCGAGAGCGTCGGTGGCTCGAGCAGGTCGGCGGCCATCATCGGCCGGCGTCCCGCTCCAGCACGAGGTACTGGTTGTGCCCGCCACCGCCGGGCCGGTGCACCCACAGGAGGACCGAGCGCCCGGCCGGCACGGCCGACAGCGCGCGCTGCAGCGCCGGCGCGTCGTGCACGACCTGGCGGCCCACCTCGAGGATGACGTCGCCGCGACGGAGCCCGGCACGGTCGGCGGGCCCGCCGCCGGCCACGTCCGTGACCAGCAGCCCCTCGCTGAAGGGCAGGCTCAACCGGTCAGCGGCGTCCGGCGGCAGCGGCTCGACCTGCAGCCCGAATCCCTCGGGGCCGGCGTCGACGGACGCGATCAGCGGCTCCTCGCTGGGCATCTCGCCCACGCGGACCTTGAGCCGCTGGGTGGCGCGATCGCGCACGACGGCGATCGCGACGCTCTGACCGGGGGCGACGTTGGCGATGCGCCGCTGCAGCTCGGGGACCTCGCGGATCTTGCTGCCGTTGAGCTCGACGATCACGTCGCCGGGACGCAGTCCGGCCACCTCGGCGGGCCCGCCCTTCATCACGTCGGCCACGAGGACGCCCTCGCGCTCGCGCACGCCGAAGCTCGAGGCCAGCTCGTCGGTGACGTCCTGGATGGCGACGCCGAGCCAGCCGCGCACCACTCGGCCGTTCGCGATCAGCTGGCTCATCACCACCTTCGCCTCGTTGATCGGGATCGAGAAGCCGATGCCCTGGCCGGCGGCGACGATCGCGGTGTTGATGCCGATGACGCGGCCGTCGAGGTTCAGCAGCGGACCGCCGGAGTTGCCGGGATTGATCGAGGCGTCGGTCTGGATGAAGTTCTCGTAGGTTGTCACGCCGACGCGATTGCGGGCGGTGGCGGAGACGATGCCCACGGTGACCGTGCGATCGAGGCCGAAGGGATTGCCGATCGCGATGACCCACTGCCCCACGCGAAGGCGCTCGGAGTCGCCGAGCTCCGCCGTCGGCAGCGGCCCCGGCGCGTCGACCTTCAGCACGGCCAGGTCCGTCTTCGGGTCACGCCCGACCAGGGTCGCCGGAAACTTCCGCGCATCGGAGAGGCGCACGGTGATGTCCTGAGCGTTCTCGATGACGTGATTGTTCGTCAAGATGTATCCGGCCCGATCCACCAGCACGCCCGAGCCGCTGGCCCGAGGCTCCTCGCGCGGCCGCCGCTTGAAGTACCGGTCGTAGAACTCTTCACCGAAGTAATCCCGGAATCGTTCGGGGTCGTCGGTCGTGCCGGGGGGCGTGCGCTTGGGGATCGTGCTGACGTTGACCACCGCCGGGGTGACACGGTCCGCCACCGCGCTGAAGGCCTCCTCCATCGCCTGGAGGACCGCGCGGGCATCGATCTTCTGGCCGGGACTCTTGGCGGCGGGCTGACGCTTGTCGGCCGTTGCCGGCTTGGCGGCGCCGGGCGCGGCCGGTGGCGCCGACTGGGCCCACGCCGGCAGCGCCACGGCGAGCAAAAGGGACATCGCGACGGCCGTTTTCATCGTGGGTCCGGGGCCGCATTCTAACCGGCAGACGCCGGCTTACGCCAGAGGGATCAGCCGAATCTCGACGACCTCGGACGTGTCGGCGCCGACCGGCGCGACGGCGCTCCGGCGCACCCCGGCCACCCACAGGATCTCGCCGCCGGCCTCGACCAGCGGCAGCCTGCCGCGGTCCCAGCGGGGCACCTTGGCATCGATCAGGAGCGATTTCAGGCGGCGCTCGCCGGCACCGAAGGCGTGGAAGCGATCGCCGCGGCGCCGGGGGCGCACGGTAAGCTCGCGCGGGATCGCGGCGGCGTCGAACGCGACCACGTTGGACGCCCGCGGGAGCGTGTAGCCTGCTCGCGGCACCAGCCGCGCCTCCAGCGCCCGGCCGATCTCCGGCAGCTCCACCCGCCCGGGGACGTCGAGCGTGCGCGTCGACAGGGCGGTCGCCGGACCCGCGCCGACGCGCACGAGATCGCCGCTCACCTCGAGCGTGACGCCGCCCACGCGGAAGGCGCGCCGCGGCGGTACCTCGGCCAGCACGCGCCGCAGGCCGCGGTGCGCCCACGCGCGCAGCGGCGCCCGGCTGCCGAAGCGCGCCGCCGCCTGGCGCAGCACCTCGGCCGCGAGCGCGGCGGGCAGCGCGCCGAGCGCGGCGCGCGGCAGCGTGAGCCCGTCGCCGCCCGGCGAGGCGAGCCGCTCGAGCTCGACGGCGGCCGCGCGGTCGAGGGCGTCGACGGTCTCGCGAGCCAGGCGCGCCACCCGCGTCAGCGCCGGCACGACGTCGGTGATGTACGACGCGGCCAGCAGCGGCAGCAGCTCGTGGCGGATGCGATTGCGCAGGAACTTCGGGTCGCGGTTGGTCTCGTCCTCCACCCAGGACAGGCCGGCCGTCGTCAGCGCGTCGCGCAGCGCCGCGCCCCGGACCTCGATCAGCGGGCGGACGATCGCGCCGCGCACGGGCGGGATCGCGGCGAGCCCGCGGACGCCGGCGCCGGCCAGCACGCGCATCAGCACCGTCTCGGCCTGGTCGTCGGCGGTGTGGCCGAGCGCGATGCGGGTGGCGCCGAGGCGCGCCGCCCACGTCTCCAGCGCCCCGTAGCGCGCCGCGCGCGCGGCCGCCTCCACCGAGCCGGGGCCGACCTGCACGCGCTCGACGTCCACCGGAACGCCCAGTCGCGCCCCGAGCGCGCGCACGAACTCGGCGTCGCGCGCAGAGCCTGGACGCAGGTCGTGATCGACGTGCAGGACGCGCAGCGTCAGCCCCCAGGCCGGCGCCAGCTCGCGCAGCAGGTGCAGCAGGGCGACGGAGTCCGCGCCGCCGGAGACGGCCACCAGGACCGTTTCGCCGCCGGCGAGCATCGCGTGGCGGCGGATCGTGCGCTCGACCGCGTGGGTCAGCCCCACGCTAGCCTCCCTGCAGACCCACCCAGACCTCGCCGTCCTCGAAGTGCTCCTTCTTCCAGACGGGGACGGTGCGCTTGAGCGTGTCGATCGCGTACCGGCACGCCTCGAACGCCTCGGCGCGATGCGCGGCGCAGACGGCGATGAGGACGGAAGACTCGCCGATCTCCAGCCGGCCGATGCGGTGGAGCATCGCCACGCGCCGGACGCCGGGCCAGCGCGCGCGGATGGCGGCGCCGATCTCGCGCATCTTCGCCTCGGCCATCGGCGCGTGGGCCTCGTACTCGAGGAACTTCACCGGCCGGCCGCCAGTCTCGTTGCGCACGACACCGGAGAAGATCACGACGCCGCCGGCGCCGGGATCGTCCACGCGGGCCGCGATGTCGTCGGGCGACAGCGGACGCTCGACGACCTCGAAGAGGTCGGGGCCGGGGCCGGACCCGCCGCTGACCGGCGGAAAGAGGAGCAGCTCGTCGCCGGCCTTGAGGCGATGATCGGCCTCGACGTAGTCGTGACCGACGGCGAAGAGCGTGAAGGGACGGTACTGCTCGAGCTGTGGGTGACGGGAGACGACGGCCGACCAGGCCGTCTCCACGGTGCCACCCTCGGGAAGGTCGAGGTCCACCTGCTCCTGCCCGGCGGCTTCACGATACCGGGCGAAGAGGTGGACCCGGACGCGCACGACGACGTCTAGAAGCGGTGGGACTGGCCGCAGCCGCAGCTGGACTTCACGTTCGGGTTCTTGATCGCGAAGCCGGCGCCCATCATGTTGTTCTCGACGTAGTCGATCTCGCTGCCCGCGAGATAGGGCGCGCTGTGCTTGTCGATGTAGACCTTGATGCCGTGCGCCTCGACGATGTCGTCGTCCTCGGCCTGCTGATCTTCCCAGCCGAGCTCGTACGACATCCCCGAGCAGCCGCCGCCCACGACCCGGACGCGCAGGCCCCACTCGGGCTTGCCTTCCTCCAGGCGGAGGTCGGAGACCTTCTTGGCGGCCATCTCTGTCATCGTGACCATTCGATCCTCCCGTCGATTCGCGGTGTTGCGCGACAAATCGATGATATCACAGGATCCCCCCCGCGGGCAGGAGCGTGAGCTCCTCGAGCGAGGCGTGCGGCGGCAGCGTGGCCATCAGCACGGCCGCTCGCGCCACGTCCTCGGCCTTCAGCATCTTGTCGCGCGGCGGGGTCGAGCCGAGCGCGTCCCAGATCGGCGTGTCCACCGCGCCGGGGACGAGGACGCCCACCCGGACGCCGTGCGCCCGCAGCTCCTCGGCCAGCACGCGGCTGAAGCTCTCGATCGCCGCCTTGGTCGCCGTGTAGACGGCGCTGCCCGGCAGCGCGCGCTTCGTCGCGATGGACGACACGTTGAGGATCGTGCCGGAGCGCTGGCGGATCATCGCCGGCAGCACCGCGCGGCAGCACACCATCACGGCGCGCAGGTTGAGCATCAGCATCCCGTCCCAGTCCGCCGGCTTCGAGTCGGCCACCGGCCCGAACGCCGCCGTGCCGGCGGAGGTCACGAGGATGTCGAGGCGGCCGAGGTCGGCGAGCGTCTGCTCGACCAGCGCCTCCACCGCGCCGTCCTGGGTGACGTCGGTCGGGACCGCCAGCGCGCGGCCGTCACGCGCGCGGACCTCGGCCGCCACCTCGGCCAGCTCCGCGCGCGAGCGGGCGGCCAGGGCCACCGCGGCGCCCTCGGCGGCGAACGCGGTCGCGATCGCCCGCCCGATGCCGCGCCCGGCGCCGGTGATCAGGGCGACCTTGCCGGCCAGCGCGGCGCTCAAATCTGCAGCCCCCGCCCGGCCTTGATCAGCTCCATGAACTCCGCGCGCGTCTCCGGCCGGTCGCGGAAGGCGCCGAGCATCGCCGAGGTCACCGCCTTCGAGTTCTGCTTCTCCACGCCGCGCATGAGCATGCAGAGGTGAACCGCCTCGATGACCACGGCCACGCCGCGCGGCTGCAGCACGTCGTTCAACGTACTGGCGACCTGGGTCGTGAGCCGCTCCTGCACTTGCAACCGTCGAGCGAACATGTCCACCAGGCGCGGGATCTTCGACAGGCCCACGATCCTCCGGTGCGGCATGTAGGCCACGTGGCATTTGCCAATGAAGGGCAGCATGTGGTGTTCACAGAGCGACGTCACGTCGATGTCCTTCACGATCACCATCTCGTCGTATTCCTCGACGAAGAGGGCGTCGTTCAGGATGTCGTGCGCGTTCTTGTCGTAGCCGGACGTCAGGTAGCGCAGCGCGGCCGCCACGCGCGCGGGCGTGCGCTCCAGGCCCTCGCGGTGGACGTCCTCGCCCAGCTCTTTCAGGAGCTGCTCCACGTGACGCTCCATCGGGTCGCGCTCGGGCATCAGGCCTCCCCACCCCGGTACTCGAACCGGTTCTTCGCCGTCTCCTGCACGACCACGCGGCGCAGGCGCGCCGGCGGCAGCGCCGTTACCAGCGTACTCCAGAACGCGCGGGCCAGTCCCTCGCCGGTGGTGATGACGCCGGCCAGCGCCGGCGCCCGCTCCAGCTGGTGATGGTCGACCTGCTCGAGGATGCAACGCTCGACGGTGCGATCGAGATCCTCGAGGTCGACGGCCATGCCGGTGGTGCGGTCGGGCACGCCGGCCACCGTGACCTCGAGATAGTAGTTGTGGCCGTGGGGCCGCGCGCACGGCCCGTAGAGGGCGGCGTTGCCGGCGGCGCTCAGCCGCGGATTCTCGAGGCAGTGCGCCGCGCTGAAGTGGTAGACGCGCGTGAGCTCGACGGTGCGGGTCATCTCACGCTCCATCATAGTCCACGAACAGCGTCGGGTCTTCCCAGACGCGGACGCGGGCGAGCCGGTCGGGCCCGAGCTTGGGCGCCAGCAGCTCCCACACGGCGAGCGCGATGTTCTCCGTCGTCGGCACGCGGTCGCGAAACAGCGCGTCGGCGTTGAGGTCGGCGTGGTCGAAGCGCTCGATGACGGTCTCCTGCACGACCCGCTTCAGCTCGCCGAGATCGACGACCATGCCGGTCCGCGGATCGATCGGCCCGCGCACGGAGACGTCGAGCGTGTAGTTGTGGCCGTGCGACACCCCGAGCCGTCCGAAGACGCGGGCGTTCTCGTCGGCCGACCACGCCGGCACGTGATAGCGGTGGCCGGCCGCGAACGTGAAGCGCCGCGTGGTGGACGCGGTGCCGCTCATGCCGTGGCCGCCTCCACGAAGCGGCGCGCGACCGGCTCGAGGTCGAAGGCGCCGACCCGCGCGGCGCCGGCCGCGCCGAGATCGGCGCGCAGGCCGCGGTTCAGCAGCAGCGTCTCCAGCGCCATGGCCAGCTCCTCGGGGCTCCGCGGATTCACCAGCAAGCCGGTGCGGCGGTCCTCCACGAGCTCCGGCACCGCCGCCGCCCGGCACGCCACCACCGCCAGCCCGGCCGCCATCGCCTCGGTGAACACGATGCCGAATCCCTCCTGGACGGTGGGCAGACAGAAGCAGTCCGCACCCACGTATTCTACGGCGAGCGCCTGGCGCGGGATGTCGCCGAGGAACGTCACGGTCTCGCCGAGGCCGAGCGCCCCGTGCAGCGCGCGCAGGCGCGCAGACTCCGGCCCCTCCCCTACGATGCGGACCCGGACGCCGGGGATTCGCTCGCGGAGCACCCCGGCGGCCCGCAGGAGGTCGTCGAGCCGCTTGCGCGGGTACATCCGCGCCACCGACAGCACGGTCGGCGGGTGCGGCGGCGGCGTGCCGGCCACGGTGAAGCGGCGACGCCACTCGCCGAGGTCGATCGGCTCCGGCACGACGGCCAGCCGCGCGCGCGGCACGCCGTAGACGTCGTGGGCCACGGCCGCGGAGTAGCGGCTCGGCACGACCACGCGATCGGCCCGCTCGGTGTTGAGCCGTTCCCAGCGGGCCTGCCGCGCCAGCAGCCAGCGCACGACGCCCTGCTCGTTGCGCAGCTCGTCGGCGATGATCCCCTTGAGCGCCACCACGAACCGCGGTCTCGCCCGGACCGCCGGCGGCCCAGCGACGGCGCCCGGACGGCGAATCCGCGGACGCGCCCACAGCCAGCCGTCCAGGTCCACGCCGACCACGACGTCGGCAGCCGGCGGCCTCGCCGCGACCTGCGCGTTGTAGAGCCAGCGGTCGAGCGTGTGAAAGCCCGTCCGCGCCCGCAGCGGACGCCGCGTGACCGTGTGACCGAGTCGCTCGAGGCCGCGGGCGAGGCCGTCGAGGGCGACCCAGGTGCCGCTGCCTTCGGTGGGGCCGGCCGGCGTGGAGCTCAGGAACGCAAACCGCACGCCGGGGCTCAGCGCCCCTGGAACTTCGGCCGTCGCTTTTCGAGGAAGGCGCGCGTGCCTTCCCGGTAGTCCTCGCTGGCGACCGCCTCCATCGACAGCGCCCGCAGGCGCGCGCGGCTCTCGTCGGTGAAGCCGGCCAGGTAGGCCTGGATCGAGGCTTTCGACCCGCGCACCGACAGCGGCGCGTTGTCGGCCACCAGCGCCAGGTACTCGTCGGTCGTGCGCTCGAGCTCGCCGCCGGGCACGAGCCGCTGGATGAGCCCGATGGCCAGCGCCTCGCGGTCGCTCACCGTCCGCGCGGAGAAGAGGATGTCCTTGGCGTAGGCGGGACCGACCAGGTCGACGAGCTGGCCGATCGCCTCCGGCGGATAGACGATGCTCAGCCGCGCCGCCGGGATCCCGAACTTCGAGCCCTCCGCGGCGAAGCGCAGGTCGCACGCCATCGCCAGCCCCATCGCGCCGCCCATGCAGAAGCCGTGGATCATCGCGATCGTCAGCTTGGGGCACTCGCGCACGGCGCGGTAGGCGGCCGCCGTCGTCGCGTTGTAGCGCTGCGAGGTCTCGGTGTCCTTGCGGCTCTCGGGAAACTCCGAGATGTCGGCGCCGGAGGCGAACGCCTCCGTGCCGGCGCCGCGATAGACCACCGCGCGGACCGAGTCGTCCTTGACCAGGCCCTCGGTGAGGCGGGCCAGCTCGGTCCACATCGCCAGGTTGATCGCGTTGCGCATGCGCGGCCGGTTGAGGACGACCGTCGCGACCGCGCCGTCGTGCTGCACGAGGATGTCCGCGCTCACGGCTGGCCAGTGTACCAGACCATCCCGAGCCGCGACGTCTTGCCGCCGCCGTGAAGTGCGATGTCGACAGAATTCACGTACCGTATGTCGGCAAGAGGTAGGGGAACCCTCCGGACGCCGCCGTGGTGGGCTTCTACGATTACCGCCTGGTTGCTCTGTCGATCGTGATCGCGGTGCTGGCCGCGTACCCTGCACTGGATCTTGGCGGTCGGGTCACGGCCACGCGCGGCCGGGCTCGCGTCTGGTGGCTCGGCGGCGGCGCCGTGGCGCGGGGAATCGGTATCTGGTCGATGCACTACGTCGCGATGCTCCCCTTCGTCTTGCCGGTTCCAGTGCTCTACGACTGGCCGAGGACCGTGCTGTCTCTGCTGGCCGGCGTCTTCACCTCGGCGGTGGCCTTCTTCGTGGTGAGCCGCCCGACGATGGGGTGGTTTCGGGCGCTTGCCGGCAGCGTCGTCATGGGGAGCGGCATCGCGGCGCTTCATTACGGGGCCCTGGCGTCCATGCGGATGCCCGCCACGTGCCACTATTCGCTGACGGCACCGGAGATCCGCGTTAAGACCCCTTGACACGCGGCACCGCCGCAGCGTTGCATGGTTGTCGTGGCCAACGAGATCAGCCCGTACTCGCAAGGGCGCCAACCGTGCCCCGCGTTCCAGGAAGACCGTCTGAACAGAGCGAGGACGTGCCCGCAGTGCGCGGCAATGGTCCAGTGGTGTCGCAACTGCGCGCAGAATCACCACTCGGGCGGTTGGGAGACGTGCCCCGGACAGAGGAAAGCAAGGTAATCGGCGATGTAACGGATCGTCCACTCATCCGGAGCGACGAGGAGGTCGTCGACTCGGCCGGGCTCCTTTTCGCGCGTCTCGACGCCGTAGTGACGGAGCGTGCGAGCACGCCAGAGATGTGGGTCGTTCTTCGTCTGCTCAACCGGTGACGCGACCACCTCGTGCCCGCGCATCTCGATCAGCAGCTTGTGAAGTTGGACGTACTGCTGCCACTGCGGTTCGTGCTGGCGCGAGACGGGCTTGTGCGAGTCGATGTCAGGGCTGCTCCGAACGGCCTCGCGGCTGATGGCCACGGCGATGCGACCGCCATCCCAGTCGATCGACTCGACGATCGTCGGCGCGAGCAGCGCGTGTCGACCGAGAAACCAGTCACCCGAGTCGACGTGGAAGTACCGGACCCGCCACTGGCCGTCGTCGACGTACACATCGTGCACGTGCCCGAGGTCGCCGTCGGTCGCATGAATACGCAGTCCGGTCATGTCGTGCAGCGCGCGTCTCAACATGGCTCCTCACCCCTCGTGTCCACGCTCTTGTGACACCGGCTGGACCTCGCGCCGTTTCAGAACTGTCGGCTCCTTGCGAATCTCTCCGGCGCTCGACGCCCTCGACCCCGCGCACCTCTCTCAACATTCAGGAGGATCGGGAGGGACTCATGAGCGGTGGCAAGCGCGTGGTGGCGGTGAGCGTCGTCGTCTTCATCGCGGCCGGAACGGTCGGCACGATCACCGGCGGTTCGCGCGGCTTCGGGTCGGGCGGTGCCACGTCGTCGTACGGCAGCGGGTCGTCGTCGTACGGAAGCGGGTGGATGTCGCTTCCGGCGGCCGGCTCGAGCGTGGGGAGTCCGCGCGATACCCCGTCGGGTCTCGATGGACGCCCCGGCGTGGGGACGACCGGCGGACTCGACAGCACGATCGGCGCGCCTCGTGACACGGAGCTCGGTGGTGGCACGACGGGCGGTGTCAACGATCGGTAACGCGCCCAAGAATGGGAAGCGGTTGACGTTCGCGCTGCTGGCACCCGTGTCGGTGCTGCTCGTCACCAGGGAAACTCAACTCCGCGCAGTGACACGCCGAAGAGCGCAGAGAGCGCGGAGCAGCGTGGAGGACACGATGATTGGGATTCGGAGCACGGCGCTCGTCATGGGGCTCTGCGGCGCGCTGGCCGCCAGCGCCGGGTACGCACAGGACAGCCCGTTCGTGGGGCGGTGGCACTGGAACCGGGCGCAATCAAAGCTGCCGCCAGGCGAGCCGGCGCCGAAGGATGTAGTGAGCGAGGTATCGCGAGCGGATGGAACATCCGTGGCCTGGTCCGTGACGATCGTCACGCCCGACGATGAGCGACACGTCGTGACGTTCGAGGCCGACCCCGCCGGCGACGCTCAGCACGGCAGTGATACGACCGCTTCGGCCCGGATGGCGGATGAGACGCTCCAGGCGACGTTCAATGGGCCCGCCGGTCGATCGGACACCCAGACATGCATGGTCTCCGCGAACCGAAAGCAGATGACCTGCAAGGGCGTGCTGAGCGATGGCCAGGGTCATTCCGTGAGCTACGTCGACGTCTACGACCGGATGTGAGGGAGACCCTGGCAATGTCTCGCAGACGAATTTCGACGGGAATGCTGGTGCTGGTGGTCGCTGTCGCTCTTGGCCTCTCCGCTTGCGCGGAGCCAGCCGGGTACTCCGCCGGCTACGACTACTACGGATACGCCTATCGCTGGATCGACGGCGGCGGTTACTGGGGTCATGGCTGGGGTCACTGGGATCACGACCATCACGGCGGATGGGGCCACGGCTTTGCACATGGGCATGGCGGCTTCGCTAGTCATAGCGGCTTCGCGGGGCATGGCGGCTTCGCTAGTCATGGCGGCTTCGCCGGGCACGGCGGTGGTGGCTTCGGCGGCCATGGTGGCGGCGGCGGCCACGGGCGATGAGACAACGCGCTCGATATCACTGGCCGGCGCTGAAGGTGCTCCTGTTCGCCGCCAGCATCCTGATCCGGTACGACGCCGTGGAGATCCTCGTGTTCGTTGAACCCGGCGGCGCAGTCCAGACGGCCGCCGAGTTCGTCGCCCCACGCGTGTGACGTGGCCCAGTCACTCGATCTGGCACTGCCGACCCCCTTCCGCATCCAGTGGGGCAAGGAGCTCGAGAACGGCGCGATCCTGCCTGATCCGTCGAAGGTGAGGATTACCGGGCCTTCGTAGGCGCCTTACTGAATCCGCCAGCCGACGAGGTCGTGACGGTCGGCTATACGGCCCCGCGGGGCTTCTCCCGAGCCAGCACCTGGGAGGCGACGTCGATTTCGTACGGAGCTTCCTGCAGGGTGTTCGGATCGACGTAACAAAGCGGCGCGCGGTACTGCGGTGGTTCCGTCTTCCCCGGCCAGATTCATTCGTTAAGTTGGTGGCGGTGGGAGGAATTGAACCTCCGACACGGGGCTTATGAGACCCCTGCTCTGCCGCTGAGCTACACCGCCGTGGCTGAGGAAGTCGCGCAGTAGCGGGAGAGGATTCTACCGCAGCGGGGGGCGCTGTGCCCGTGGTTGGAGGTCCACCCCACCGGCCCCGCCTTCGCGGCTCAGCCGTCGACCCGGGCCGAGGCCTCGCGCGTCTCGTCGTGGCCGCGCCCGGAATCGCGGGCGATGGCGTAGAGGATCACCAGGATCGGCAGCAGGTACATGTGGCCCATGCTCCACATGAGGCCGCCGCCGAAGGCCTGATCGTCCACGGCGCTGATGCCGAGCGTCGCCGCCGCGCTCACGTAGTGCGGATAGAACGCGCGGTCGGGCACGGTCAGCGCCATGCCCAGCGCGGTGTTCTGCGCGGTGACGGCGACGAGGTAGACGATCAGCAGGCCGGGGTGCGCCGGCGGCCGTAACCGGGGCGCCGGCCGGATCACCGGCCACCAGAACAGCAGCGCCGTCCCCAGCAGCATGGCGTGCTCGACGACGTGGACGAGCTCGTGCTCGGCCGCGGCGTCGTAGAGGGCGGGCAGGTGCCAGCCCCACACGGTGACGACGTAGAGCACACCGGCCACCGGCAGCGAGCTCAGCGCCACCAGCGCGCGGCGCACGGTGGTGGCCGGCCGCAGCGTGGCCGCGGCGATTCGACCGCGCAGAGGCCGCGGCAGGCCCCACAGCACGAGGGGCAGCGGGTTGCCGAGCAGGACGAGCGGTGCGGCGACCATCACCAGCAGCAGGTGCTGGATCATGTGCGACGAGAAGCGCGACTCCGCGGCTTCGTCGAGCCCGAGCAAGGCGAGCGCCACGGTGACGAGCGCAACGATGTAGAGTGCGAGCCGCCACCGCGGCGGCGGGTGGCGGGCCGCGGCCAGGCGGCGCCAGCCCCGGACGTACGCGAGGCCGAGCGCGACGAGGACCAGCGCCCCGACGATCTTGAGGACGAGGTCGAGCATGGAGGGATTCTACCGCGTGCTCATTGGTCCGTCCGCGGCACGTGAAGTAATTTCGGTGGCCGAACGTTTGCTATATAATTCGCGTCGGATTCGAGGCACGGCTCCGCTACGGAGGAACTTCACATGCAGTTCCGCACCCATCCCTGGCACGAGGCGGGCGCGCTCCGAGGCACGCTCGAGGACGACGACATCGACGAAGAGCTCGAGGACGATGACGATGACGACGACCTCGAGGACGACGACGAGCTCGACGAGGAGGACGACGAGGTCGAGGCCGACAACGTCGAGGATGCCGAGGACGTCGAGGATGCCGAGCACGTCGAGGACACCGACGCGCTCGAGACCGCCGACGAGGACGAGGATGACGACGACGACGACATCGAGGACGAGCTGGACGGCGACCTCGAGGAGGAGGACGACGACGCCGAGGACGACGATGAGCTCGAGGACGACGACGAGGACGACGAGTAGTCCATCATTCGACCAGGACTTGGAGGGGCGGGCCAATGGCTCCACTCGGTGGTGAACAGGGGTACCTGCTGTTCTTCCTGCGCTGGTTCCACTTCCTCGCCGGGATCACGTGGATCGGGATGCTGTACTACTTCAACTTCGTCCAGACGCCCTTCTTCGGAAGCAAGTTCGTGGCGGACAATCCACAGGTCCGGGCGGGCATCGTTCGCGGCGGGTTGCTGAACACCGCGTTGTGGTGGTTCCGGTGGGGCGCGATGTTCACGTTCATCACGGGCTGGCTCTACATCCTCTACGTCGCCTTCCACCTCTACGGCGGCCTTCGCGAATTCGCGGCCACGTCGTACGGCTGGAAGATCTTCTTCGGCGGTATGCTCGGCACCACCATGTGGGCCAACGTCTGGTTCGTCATCTGGCCCTACCAGCAGGTCGTGATGCGGTCGGCCGAGCAGGTGGCGACCGGCGGCCAGGCCATTCCGGACGCCGCCGCCAAGGGCGCCCGCGCGGGCCTCGCCTCGCGCACCAACACGATGCTCTCGATCCCGATGCTCTTCTTCATGGGCGCGGCCAAGCACCTGACCATGACGGACCCCGGCGGCGCCGGCCAGAAGTGGGGCGCGCTCATCCTGCTGGCAATCGTCATCGCCGCCGCCGAGATCAACGCGCTGGTCGGCCCGGCCGCCCCCGCCACCGGCGGCAAGAAGACGCTGGCCACGCTCAGGGGCACGTTCTGGGGCGGCTTCATCCTCACCGCGATCCTCTACATCATCCTCGCCATCCTCTTCCGCTAGCGAAGAAGCCGAGCCCCCGCGTCGCCGCGGCGCCCCTGAGCGCCACGGCTTCGCCGGGGCGCGTCGACCAACGTGGGGGGCGCTGGGGGGCCATTTCGGGCCCCCTCATTTCAGGTACGCCTCCAGGGCCGGCAGGTCATTCGCGACTTGGGGCTGGGGCGGCATCACGGCGGTGGGCCGCTTCGGCTTGTAGCCGGGCGGATAGCTTCCGCGCAGCACCTTGGCCTCGAGGAGCTCGCGCGACGAGCCCTTGATCTCCGGGCCCACCGGCCCCGGCTGCGACGGATCCGACGCGTGGCAGGCCGTGCACTGGCCCAGGTAGACCTGGCGGCCGCGCTGAGCCTCGGGGCTGAGCGTCTCGCGCTCGCAGGCGGACAGGCCGAGCGCCAGCGCGGCGGTGATCAGTGCGACGCGGCCGCGGCTCACGCCAGGTCCTCGGCCAGCCGCCGGCGGGTCGCGGGGCCGAGGACCGTGCGCGCGCGCTCGTTCGGATGGTCGACGACCAGCGCGACCTCGGCCGCGGCGAACTCGCGGCGCGCCGCCGCCGGCGGCGCGAAGCGAACGAAGTGCACGGCCGACAGCTTGCCGAGGTCCTCGTCGGAGTGGCCGGCCTCGAAGGCGCCGACCACGACGTGGGGCCCGACCTCCAGGCGCACGTAGTCGCGCGTGTCGATGCCGAGCAGGTCGTCGAGCACGGGCTTGACCCGGTCGGGCTGCTCGATCTCGATGAACATGGTGGCCGCCAGCTCGCCCGGCCGTGGCAGCAGCGCATTGTAGACCGCGACCTCCTCGGCGATCTTGTCGAGGTCGACGATGCGCTCGGTCCGGACCATCTCCTGGATCTGGAACCACACGGTCTCGCGGTTCTCGAACACGAACGACAGGTAGCGGCCGACGGCCACCCGCCGCTCGGCCTTCAGCGCGATGACCGCGCGACGACGCTCGTCGCGCACCTTCTCGTACTCGTAGAGGTTCAGGATCTCGTCGACCGCGATCGGGGTCATACGTCCTCGAGGCCGTAGGCCTGGGCCAGGACCTGGATCGGATGGCGCGGCTCGACGCCGGTGCCCTGGGCGATCTGCAGCGCCGCCAGCGGGCAGTCGGTCGCCACCGTCGGCGCGCCGGCCGCCCGCACCGCATCGAACAGCGGCTGGGCGACCTTCATCGAGAGGTCGAAGTACTCGGTCTTGAAGCCCCAGGTGCCGTCGACCGCGGAGCAGCGCTCCACCACGTCGACCTTGGCGTTCGGGATCATGCGCAGCACGTCGGCCGACTTCGTGCCGATGTTCTGGGCGCGCAGGTGACACGGCACGTGGTACGTCACGGCCCCCACCGGCCGGCTGAAGCGCGTGTCGAGCGCGCCCTCGGCGTGGAGCCCGGCCAGGTACTCGAACAGGTCGCGCGTGTGGCCGGCGACGAGGCGCGCGTCGTCGGAGCCGTCGAGCCACGGGTACTCCTGCTTCAGCATGTAGCTGCAGGTCGGGCCCGGCGACACGATCTCGCGGCCCTCCCGCACGGCCGCGGCCAGCGTGCGGACGTTGTCGCTGACCAGCGCCCGGCACTGGTCCACCGCACCGCCGTCGAGGTACGGCATGCCGCAGCAGCGCTGCTCCGGCAGCGCCACGTCGACACCGTTGCGCTCGAGCACCGCCACCGCGGCGCGGCCGATGGCGGGGGCGTTGTACTCGACGGTGCACGTCGCGAACAGGGCGACTTTCTTAGGCCCCCGGGCAGGCGCCACGCCCGCCGCGCCTGCCCGATCCGCCACGACGCCCGCATTCGTCGCGCGAGCGTTGAACCACGACGAGAACGTGGGGCGATGAAACTTCGGCAGCCGGCGCTTGCGATGGATGCCGGCGACCGATTGCACGAACGCCCGGTGGACGGCCAGCTCGTTCATCCAGTTCGACAGCGGGGCCGTGAGGCTGCCGAGCTTCCCCACCAGGTCGGTGTTCCCGAGCATCCTGTCCTGGAGCTTCACGCCGCTGCGGCGCGCGTCCACCGCCCGCGCCCTCAGCATCAGCCGTGGGAAATCGATCGCCCAGCGATGCGGCGGCGTGTACGGGCAGTGGTTGTAGCAGAGCTTGCACTGATAGCAGAGGTCGACGACTTCCTTCACGTCCGTCGCCGGCAACTTCTCGACGTCCCCGTCGACCGCCTCGACGTCGATCCGATCGAACAATACCTTGAACGACGGACACAGCGGCAGACACCGCCGGCACCCATTACAGACGTCGTACACCCTCCGCAGCTCCCCATCGACCGCCGAAGGGTCCCAGAACTTCGCCTGCCGAAGATCGAGCGCCGGATCGCTAGACATCACTGGCTCCGAGTGCCGGAATGGACATGGTCTGTGTCATCGAGCTCCCCCCCCGAGGGCGAGCGGCGTGGTGGGCGGGCCGAGGGGTCTGGGGACCCGTTCCCCGTCCCCCGATACTGAGCCTTGAAGGCTAGATGGCCTCCGCCGGGTCCTTGCCGGCAATCTGCGTGAGGCCTTTGTTGAAGCGCCCGGCGTGCGACTTCTCGGCCTTGGCGAGCGTCTCGAACCATTCGGCGAGCTCGGCGAATCCCTCGTCGCGCGCCGTCTTGGCCATGCCGGGGTACATCTGCGTGTACTCGTACGTCTCGCCGGCCACCGAGGCCTTGAGGTTCATCTCGGTCTTGCCGATCGGCTCGCCCGTCGCCGGATCGCCGACCTCCTTGAGGAAGTCGAGGTGGCCGAAGGCGTGGCCGGTCTCGGCGTCGGCGGTGTCCTTGAAGAGACCCGCGATGTCCGGGAATCCCTCGATGTCCGCGACGCGCGCGAAGTACAGGTAGCGGCGGTTCGCCTGCGACTCGCCGGCGAATGCCTCCTTCAGGTTCGTGAGGCTCTTGGTGCCCTTGAGGCTTCGTCCTGCCATGGTTTCCTCCTTGCTCGGGTGGGGCCGGCGGCGCGACGGCAGGCGCCGCAGCGGCCATAGAACTCGATGCGTTGCGAGAGGACCTCGAACCCCGTGCGCGACGCGACGCGGGCCCGCACGCGCGGCGCGGCCAGCGCCGGAACGTCGTAGATGCGCCCGCACGCCACGCACGTGAAGTGGTCGTGCGGCGCCGTGTTGCCGTCGAAGCGGGTGCCGGCGGCGTCGGCGCGCTCGCTCAGCACGCCCTCGGCGGCCAGCATCCGGAGATTGCGATAGACGGTGGCCAGGCTCACCCGGGGCAGCCGGCGCCGCACTTGCCGGTACACCATGAGCGCCGACGGATGGGCGTCGCTGGCCCGCACCACGTCGAGAATGATGCGCCGCGGCCGCGTCAACCGCTTGCCCCGCGCCCGCCACACCTCGACCGGCGCCACTCCCCCACCGCCGCCCGGCCGCATCCGCCGCCCCTCGTTCTTAGTAATCATTCTCAATTAGGCGCCCGGATTCTACGCACCCCCCCGCCACGTGTCAACACATGCGACATGCGCGAGGCCGAACGCGCGCGCGGGCCGAGGCCGAGGCGTCACCGCCTCCGTCTGTGAATTGAGCGCTGAGAACGGGCGAACTGCGTGGAACGAGAGCTAGCGAGGTCGGCTGGAAGCTACGCGATCCGAGCGGTGGGGGGCTTGGGGGGAGCAACGCAGTGCTCCCCCCATCTCATCAGTAACTCACGCCCCGCTCTATCCCCGGAGTCGGGTGCGCGCCTCGGCGAGATCGATCACCCGCGCCGGGCCGAGCGCGCGCGGCGCGCCCGCCGCCAGGATGATCTCCGCGCGCTGCTCGAGGAACGCCGGGTCGGGCTCGCCCATCGGCCGGCCGAAGCGGCGCAGCACGTCGAGGAGCTCGGCGGCGGTCATGCGCAGCCGCCAGTACAGCGAGATGAAGCGGAGACGGAGGATCAGGCTCAGCGACAGCCGCGGAGCGCGCTCGGGGGCCGGGGCCGAGGCCGCCAGGTAGTACACGTTCGAAACGGGGCTCATCGTGTTCATCGCAGTCCTCGCTCCTCCATCAATGCCGACACCTGACGCCAGGCACCGGTCAGTACGTCGTCCAGGGCGCCTTCGGCCCGGTAGGCGGCGATCGTGGCCGACACGCGCTCGCGCGTCGACGCCGCTGCCTGCGCGCGCGTCCGCGCGTCGGCCGCCGCGGCCCCGAGCGTCTGCCGGGCGTCGTCGAGCCCGGCCAGGACGGACTGCGCCGTCCCGAGCTGCGTGCGGAGCGCGTCCGGCCTGGCCCCGGGCTCGGCCAGGATGACCGTGCGCCGGGCCGGCGCGGCGGTGATCGAGGTCGCGAGCACGATCTCGGGGCGGAACAGCGAGACGGCCGGTGTGGTCTTGAGGCGGCGGCGAGGGGTGGTCAGCTCGATCGGGCGCTGGCGCGGCGTGTTCATGATGCTTCATACAGGGCAACGAGAGTGCCAGATCTCCGCCGGCTCAAGCCTGCGGAATCGCAAACGTTGGAAGAACGACAAGCGAGGCGGCGGTGGGAGGACCTCCGGGGAGTCAGTCCCCCTGGGAGAGCTTGAAGTCTCGCACCTTCTTGTTGAGGGTCTTGATGTCGACCTCGAGGATGCGCGCCGCCCGCGCCTTGTTCCAGCCGGTGGCGTTGAGCACCTGCTCCACGTGGCGCCGCTCGATCTCCGCGAGCGGCACCATCACGCCGGCCGGCTCCGAGGCCGGCGTGGCCGGCCGGGACGCCGCCGCGGCGGGCGCCGACGGCGCCGCCACCCGCCCGAACTCGGCCGGCAGGTCGGCGGCGCGGACCTCGGTGCCCTCGTGCAAGATGTGCAGGCGCTCGACGAGGTTGCGCAGCTCGCGAATGTTGCCCGGCCAGCCGTAGTCGAGCAGCCGCTCCATCCCGTCGGGCGAAAACCTCAGGGTCTTGCCCGGGCGCCCGTGCGTGACCAGGAAGTGCTCGACCAGGAGCGGGATGTCGGGGCGGCGCCGGCGCAGCGGCGGAACGGGGATCACGATCGTGCTCACGCGATAGAACAGGTCCCAGCGGAAGCGCGCGTCGCCCGCCTCGTGCGCGAGGTCCTTGGCGGTGGCCGCCACCACGCGCACGTCCACGTGGAAGACGCGCTCCTCGCCGACCCGCCGCACCTCGCCGGAGTCGAGCACGCGCAGCAAGCGCACCTGCATGGCCGGCGACATCTCGCCGATCTCGTCGAGGAACAGCGTGCCGCCGTTGGCGGCCTCGAAGAGCCCGACCCGGGAGTTGATGGCCCCGCTGAACGCGCCCTTCTTGTGGCCGAAGAGCTCGCTCTCCAGCAGCGTGTCGGGCAGGGCGGCGCAGTTGATGGACACGAACGGCCGCGCCGCCCGCGGCGACTGCAGGTGGATGCTGCGGGCGACCAGCTCCTTGCCGGTGCCGCTCTCGCCCTGCACGAGCACCGGGCTGTCGCTGGCAGCGACGCGGGCGATGACCGCCAGCACCTCGCGGATCTCGGGGCTGGCGCCGACGATGATCGGCAGCCCGTCGCGGCGGGTGATGACCTCCTTGAGCGCGGAGTTCTCGCGCCGCAGCGCCTTCTTCTCGGCGGCCTTGTTGACGACCTCGCGCAGCTCGGCGTTCTTGCAGGGCTTGGTGATGAAGTCGTAGGCGCCGAGCCGCATCGCCTCCACCGCCGTCTCGACGTCGGCGTGGCCGGTGAGCACGATCAGCTCGGTGTCGACCTCGGCGGCCCGCGCCCACCTCAGGATCTCGAGGCCGGAGTGATCGGGCAGCTGCAGGTCGACGACGGCGACGTCGAACTCCTCGTGGCCCAGCGATGCCATCGCCTCGGCGCCGGACGCCGCCTCGGTGACCTTGGTGCCGCCGTTGCTTTCCAGCACGGCGGCCAAGAGGCCGCGTACGTCGGCGTCGTCGTCGACGACGAGCACGTGAATTCCGTCGGCCATGTGGCGCGATCATACCACTTCCGGTAGACTCTCCTTCTCAGGAGGACGCATCGAATGGCCCAACCCCCGGGGCTCCGGATCGAGGGAGCCCGCCAGAACAACCTCAAGAACGTCTCCCTCGAGATTCCCCACGATCGGCTCACCGTCGTCACCGGCGTCTCCGGCTCCGGCAAATCCTCACTGGCCTTCGACACGCTCTTCGCCGAGGGGCAGTGGCGGTACATCGAGTCGCTGTCGACCTACGCGCGGATGTTCCTGGACCGGGTCGATCGGCCCGACGTCGATCGCATCGAGCAGATCCGTCCGGCCGTGGCCCTGGAGCAGAAGAACCCGGTCCGGACCGCGCGCTCCACCGTCGGCACCGCGACCGAGGTCTACGACTACCTGCGGCTGCTCTACGCGAAGATCGGCCGCGTCCACTGCCCGCACTGCGGCAGCCCGGCCGCCTCGCACTCGCCAGAGTCCATCGCCGACACGCTGCTGGGCGAGCACGCCGGCGCCCGCGCGCTCATCACGTTTCCGCTGCCGGTGCCGGCCGGGCTGCCGCCGGCCGAGCTGTGGGCGAGCCTCACGCGGCGCGGCTTCGCGCGCGTGCTCGTCGACGGCCAGCCCCGCGACCTCGCGGCGCCGCCGCCGGATTCCCTCGACGGCGCCGTCGCCGTCGTGCTCGACCGCCTGGTGCTCGACGCCGGGCAGCGGAAGCGCCTCGTGGAGTCGGTGGAGAGCGCGCTGCGCGAGGGCGGCGGCCAGGTCGCGGTCGAGCTGCTCGACGCCGGGCGGCGCGTGTTCGCGGAGGCGTTCCGCTGCGGCGGCTGCGGGACCGCGCTGGAGCGGCCGCAGCCGCTCCTGTTCTCGTTCAACCATCCGCTCGGCGCCTGCGCCGAGTGCAAGGGCTTCGGCAACGTGCTCAAGTACGACGAGGCGCTGGTGGTGCCCGATCGCACGCGCACGCTCGCCGGCGGCGCCGTGGAGCCGTGGACGCACCCGTCGGGCCGCTGGTACCAGCGCGAGTTGCTGAAAGCCGCCCGGCGCTCCGGCGTCGACGTGGCGCGGCCGTGGGACGCGCTCGGCGAGCCCGAGCGCGCCTTCGTCTACGAGGGCGACGGCAAGTTCCCCGGCATCAATGGATTCTTCGAGGAGATCGAGTCGTACCGCTACAAGCTGCACGTGCGCGTGTTCCTCTCGCGCTATCGCAGCCAGTCGCCGTGCCCGGTCTGCCGCGGCGCGCGCCTGAAGCCGCCGGCGCTGGCGGTGCGGGTGGCCGGGATGACGATCGCCGAGTTCACCGCGCTCACGATCGAGGAGGCGGCCGCCGTCCTGCGCGTGCTGAAGCTCACGGCGTGGGAGGCCGCGGTCGCCCGCGAGATCCTGCGCCAGCTCGGCGCCAAGCTGACCTTCCTGCTGCGGGTCGGCCTCGGCTACCTCACGCTCGGCCGGCAGACGCGGACGCTGTCGGGCGGCGAGGCCCAGCGGATCAACCTCGCCAACCAGCTCGGCTCCCAGCTGGTCGGCACGCTGTACGTCCTCGACGAGCCCTCGATCGGCCTGCACGCGCGCGACACGATGCGGCTGGCCGACCTCTGTCGCGAGCTCGCCCAGGCCGGCAACACCGTCGTCGTCGTCGAGCACGACCGCGGCTTCATCGAGAGCGCCGACCACGTGATCGAGCTGGGGCCGGGCTCGGGCGAGCGCGGCGGCGAGATCGTGTTCGCCGGGTCGCAGGCGGAGTTCCGGCGGGCGGGCCACTCGCTCACGGCGCGCTACCTGTCGGGCCGCGAGACCATTCCGCTGCCGCTCGCGCGCCGCCTCGGCCGCCGCCAGCTCGTGCTCCGCGGCGCCCGCGAGCACAACCTCAAGGACGTCACGCTGCGCCTGCCGCTCGGCACGCTCACCGTGGTGACCGGCGTCTCGGGCTCCGGCAAGTCCACGCTCGTGCACGACACGCTCTACCGGGCGGTGGCGCGCGCGTTCAAGACCGAGTTCCAGTCGCCGGGCGCCTACGACTCGCTCACCGGCCTCGAGTACCTCAAGGGCGTCCGCCTCATCGACCAGGAGCCGATCGGCCGTACGCCCCGCTCGAATCCCGTGACCTACGTCAAGGCGTTCGACGAGATCCGCAAGGTCTACGCGGCGCTGCCGCGCGCGAAGGCCCTTGGCCTCGGCGCCGGCGCGTTCTCGTTCAACGTGCCGGGCGGCCGCTGCGAGTCCTGCCAGGGCGACGGCTTCCAGAAGCTGGAGATGTACTTCTTCGAGGATGTGTACGTGTCCTGCCAGGAGTGCGAGGGCCGCCGCTACCGGTCCGAGGTGCTCGGCGTGAAGTTCCGGGGACGCTCCATCGGCGACGTGCTACGCATGACCGTCGACGAGGCGGTCGACTTCTTCGCCGCCCAGCCCTCGCTGGCCCGGCGCCTGCGCGTGCTGCAGGACGTGGGGCTCGGCTATCTCCGCCTCGGCCAGCCGGCCACGACGCTCTCGGGCGGCGAGGCGCAGCGGCTCAAGATCGCCGCCGAGCTCGGCGGCCGCGCGACCGGCGAGGTGCTCTACATCCTGGACGAGCCGACCACCGGCCTGCACCTCGACGACGTCAAGAAGCTGCTCGGCGTGCTGCACCGGCTGGTGGACGCCGGCAACACGGTCCTCGTCGTCGAGCACCACCTCGACGTCATCAAGTGCGCCGACCACGTCATCGACCTCGGCCCCGAGGGCGGCGACGCCGGCGGGGAGCTGGTGGCCGAAGGGCCGCCCGAGGTCGTCGCCCAGACGTCCGGCTCCTACACGGGAAAATTCCTGGCGGAGGTCCTGCCGAAGACCAACGGCAAGCGGTGACCGATCTCGGGTTGGCGGCTCGGCCGGCGGCGCCGACGTCGCTGACCTCGTACTACTACGGCTGGCGCATCGTGGCCGCCGCGTTCGCCGTGCTGTTCACCGCCTACGGCGCCCAGTACTGCTTCGGCGTCTTCTTCGCGGCGCTGCTCGCGGAGTTCCACTGGAGCCGCACCGGGCTCTCCGGCGTCTTCTCGGTCTACGCGTTCACCTACTGCGTCTCCGGATTTCCGGCCGGGCGCCTGACCGACCGCTGGGGTCCGCGCGTGGTGATCACGACCGGCGGGATCCTCCTGGGCGGCGCGCTGGCCGCCATGGCCAGCGTCACCGCGCTCTGGCAGGCGTACGTGGTCTACGGGCTCGTGGCCGCCCTCGGCATGGGCACCGCCTACGTGCCGTGCAACACGACCGTGGTGAAGTGGTTCGCAGCGCGCCGCGGCCTCGCCAGCGGCATCGCCGGGAGCGGCGCCAGCGCCGGGACGCTCGTGCTGCCGCCGCTGGCGCAGCTGGCCGTCACCGGCCTCGGCTGGCGCGGCGCCTACCTCGTGGGCGCCGCGCTCGTGTTCGTGGTCCTGGTGGCGACCGCCCAGGTGATGCGGCGGGATCCGGAGTCGATGGGCCTGCAGCCCGACGGCCTGCCGGCGCCGGCCGGGACCGCGGCGGCCACGGCCGGCGGCCTGGCGCTCGGCGCGGCCATCCGCACGCGCGCGTTCTGGCTGCTCGGCTTCGCCTTCTCGGCGACGTGGATTCCGGTGTTCGTCCCGCTCGTGCACCTCGTGCCGTTCGCCCGCGACCTCGGCCACTCGCCGCTGGCGGCGGCGGCGGCCATCAGCGCGACCGGCGCCGGCGCCGTCCTCGGGCGGCTGGCGATGGGGGCCGTCTCCGACCGCGCCGGGCGGCGGCCGACGATCGCCGCCGCCATGGTGCTGCAGGCGGTCGCCTTCCTCGCCTTCACGGTCGCTCGCGACCTGCCCGCGCTCTATGCCACCGCGGTCGTGTTCGGCTTCTCGTACGGAACGATCTCGACGCTCTTCGCGGCGATCGTCGGCGATTTCTTCGGCCGCGAGCAGGCCGGCTCGCTCGTCGGCTTCCTGTTCGCGCTGGCCGGCTCCATGGCGGCCTGGGGCACGCTCGGCGCCGGCGCCATCTACGACGCCACCGGCAGCTATCGCCCGGCCTTCCTGCTGGCCGCCGCCCTCAACGTCGTCGCTCTCATCCTGCTCGCCGCCTGCCGGCCGCCGCGCCTGCGTTATACTCCGGCCGCCGTCACTCACTGAGGGCGTGTCACGCGCGTGATCGAGGAGCGCCCCGGGTTCCCCGGGGCGCTCCGAGGAATTGGGGGGCGTGGGGGGCCATGTCGAGGCCCCCCACGCGGACAGATGAGCCATCTTCGCGACAAGTACTGCATCGTGGGCGTGGGCGAGACCGAATACTCGCGCGGCTCGAACCGGTCGACGCGCGCGATGGCCGTGGAGGCCGTGCGCAAGGCGATCCTCGACGCCGGCCTCACCGCCGCCGACGTGGACGGGATGATGGACTACCAGTCGGGCGACTCGACGCTGGCGCCGCACGTCGCGCCCGACCTCGGCATCCGCCTGAACTTCTACATGGACGTGGTCGGCGGCGGCTCGTCGACGGAGGCGCTGGTCGGCCTCGCGATGGGCGCGATCGAGGCCGGCATGTGCCGGACGGTCGCCATCTACCGGTCCATGAACGGCTACTCCGAGTTCCGCATCGGCGGCACCGGCGCCCGCGCCGCCCAGCCGGTGCGCGGCCTCGACCTGGCCCAGGTGCCGTTCGGCATGCGCAGCGCCGGGCAGAACTTCGCGCTCACGTTCATGCGCCACATGTACGACTACGGCACGACGTCCGAGCAGGTGGCCCACGTCAAGGTCGCCCACAGCAAGCACGCCTCGCAGAATCCCAAGGCGCTGCTCAAGGAGCGGGTGACCGTGCAGGACGTCGTCGGCTCGCGGTGGATCGTCAAGCCGCTGCACCTGCTCGACTGCTGCCTGGAGACGGACAACGCGACCTGCATCATCGTCACCTCCGCCGAGCGCGCGCGCAACTGTCGGCAGCGGCCGGTGTACATCATGGGCGTGGCGGGACGCGTCTCGAAGCCCCGGCTCGACTTCCACTGGGCGCACGGGCCCATCAGCCGCGTGGCCGGCTACTACGCGAAGGACATCGTCTTCGGCCAGGCCGGCATCGGCCCCGACGACGTGCACGTCACCGGCTCCTACGACGCGTTCACCTTCACGACGATGCTGCAGCTCGAGGAGTACGGCTTCTGCAAGAAGGGCGAGGGCGGCGCGTACGTGTCGAGCGGCGTCATCGAGCTGGGCGGCAGGCGGCCGAACAACACCGCGGGTGGCCATCTCTGCGAGGGCTACACGCACGGCATGTCGATGGTGATCGAGAACGTGCGCCAGCTCCGCGGCCGCGTCGACGACTACTGCCCCGGCGCCGCCGAGGGCCAGCACACCTACGACTATTCGGTCGGCCGCTGCCGTCAGGTCAAGGACGCCGAGATCACCATGAACCTCGGCTGGGCGATGCCGCCGCTGGGCTCGGCGCTGATCATGCGGCGATGACCGCCCTCATGACGCCGCCCGTCGCCCTGCTCTTCGACACGTACGGCACGCTGGTGGACTGGCGTTCCAGCGTCCTCGACGATCTCGCCCGGTTCGGTGACGCGACCGGCCGGCAGCAGGACTGGGCGCGGTTCCTCGCCGACTGGAAGGCGTGCTACCGGGGCGGCATGGACGCGGTCAACCGCGGCGAGCGGCCGTGGACCACGGTGGACGCGCTCTACCGCGAGCGCCTCGTCGAGCTGCTGGCGGCGATCGGCCTCGGCAACATGCGCCGCGGAGACGTCGACCACCTGACCCGCGCGTGGTGGCGCCTGCGGCCGTGGCCCGACGTGGTGGCCGGCCTCGGCCGGCTGCGGCGCCGCTACCTGATCTCGCCGCTGTCCAACGCGAGCTTCGCCGGCATGGTGCACCTGGCGAAGTTCGCCGGCCTGCCGTGGGACTGCGTGCTCACCGCCGAGAACGCGCGCTGCTACAAGCCGCGGCCGGAGGTCTACCGCACCGCGCTGGCCCTGCTCGGCCTGCCGGCGGACGAGGTCATGATGGTGGCCGCCCACAACTACGATCTGGCCGCCGCGCAGGCGCTCGGCCTGCGGACCGCCTTCATCCCGCGGCCGCTCGAGCACGGCCCCGGCCAGACGACGGACCTTGCCCCGGAGGGCAAGTGGGACGTGATCGTGAACGACGTGCAGGAGCTGGCCGCAGCGCTCGGCTGCTGAGGCCGGACGGCAAGGAGAGATCGCGATGCCCCAGCCCGTCAGCTACCGCGGCATGACGCTGCTCGTGCCGGACAACGACAGCGAGTGGGCGGAGTACTTCGCCCACGCGCGCGCGCACACCCTGATGATGCGCGCCTGCACGGCCTGCGGGCTCATGCGCTATCCGCCGACGCACGCCTGCCCGTGGTGCATGGACCTCGGCTGGCGGTGGCAGGAGGTGAGCGGCCGCGGCACGATCCACTCCTACGAGATCGTCGCCCACGCCATCCAGCCCGGCTTCAAGGAGCTGACACCCTACCCCGTCGTGCTGGTCGAGCTCGACGAGCAGCGCGGCCGCCCGACGCCCGACGAGGCGCTGCGCATCATCGCCAACCTCGTGAAGGACGACCTGTCGCCGGAGGCGGAGGCTCGGGTCGCGATCGGCGCGCGCGTGAAGGTCGTCTTCCAGGACCTCGCCGACCACTTCGCCCTGCCGCAGTTCACGCTCGGCGGCGAGCCGCCCGTCGGCCGGGTATGGCGGCTCGGCGGTTGAGCGCAGAGCGCTAGGAGGCTCCCAGCGCGCGCAGTGAGCTGCGCGCCGGCTCGTAGTCGGGACGCTGCTGCAGCAGCCGCCGGTACTCGTCGATCGCCTCGGCGCGCCGGCCCTGCGCCTCGAGCGCCTTGCCGAGGTTGAACCGCGCCTCCACGGTGCTCGGGGCGAGCGACAGGGCCAGCCGCGCCGCCGCGGTGGCCTCGGCCGGTTTCCCGAGCTGCAGCCAGGCCGCCGCCAGATTCGACGCCGCGCCGGCGCGTCCGCGCTCGGCACCGTACCACTCCCCGTCGAGCGCCGCTTGCAGGAGCGCGGCGCCCTCCGCCGGCCGGCCGCGCAGCATCGCCAGGTGGCCGAGCTGCGCTCTCGGGATCGCGAACCGCGGATAGAGCGCGGCTCCCCGCGCCGCGTACGCCTGCGCGTGGTCCACGTCGTCCATCGCGAGCGCGGCGTTGGCCGCGTCGACATAGAAGTACGCGTTGTTCGGATCCATGGCGAGCGCGCGGTCGAAGGCGGCCAGGGCGGTCGCCGGCCGCGTCGCGCCGTCGCGGGCGAGGTCGGCCAGCACCCGGCCCAGATTGGCGTGGTCGTACGAGTTCGCCGGCACCAGGCGCGCCGCCCGCTCGTACGCGGTGCGCGCCCGCTCGAGCGCCTGACGGCGCGC
Organism: Candidatus Rokuibacteriota bacterium; assembly: GCA_005887895.1. Taxonomy (GTDB): domain Bacteria; phylum Methylomirabilota; class Methylomirabilia; order Rokubacteriales; family CSP1-6; genus AR5. The sequence goes on along the minus strand of VBPC01000272.1, from coordinate 31,455 downwards.
CTCCGCCTGGTCACTCGCGCGGGCCAGGGCGTGGGCGGCCGCGCCGAGCTTCACCCAGTACAGCTCGGTGAACGGCTCCAGCGCCACCGCCTGCTCGAGCGACCGGACCGCGGCGGCGGGCGCGTCCGGCGTCAGCAGGACGCCCCGATAGGCCGCGCGGGCGGCGGCGAACGGCCTGACGACGAGCCCCGCGAGGAGAATGGCCCCGATCGCCCAGCGCACGGCCAGCGCGACGCGCGAGCGGTCCCACGTGCGCGCGGCCGGACGCGACCGCGCCCGCTCGGCGAGCACGGACGCTCGACCGTGCTGCTCCAGCGCGAAGACCGCGGCAGCGCCAGCGAGCAGCGCCAGCAGCACCAGCAGCCCGCCGATCACCCGCGCGGGCTCGTCGAGCAGTGGCGCCGCCGAGAGGTTGAGGGCGAGGACGGGGATGGCCACCAGCGTCACGATCGCGACCGCGAGCGCATGCGAGGTCAGGCCGTCGCGCGCCGGCGCCGTCCCGATGGGCTCGGCCAGCCGCGAGAGCAGCGCCGCCTGGGTGACCACGAGCGTGCCGCACGCCGCCACCGTGAAGCTGAAGAGGTCCTGCACGGCGAAGGCCGCCACCCCGGCGGCCAGCGCGACGACGAGTCCGCGGTCGGCACCGGCGCGCAACGCGCGGCGCACCGCCAGCAGCGCGCCGACGACGACGGCGAGCACGGCCACCCCGCCCAGCGCGCCCTGCGTCGCCAGCAGGTTGAGCGCCTCGTTGTGCGCCCGGGCCGGACTCGCGTTCCACTCGATCGCCCAGTACGCCGGCGTCCGCTTGTCGGCGAACGCGACCTGGAACGTGTCGAGCCCCGTCCCGGTCAGCGGATGATCGCGGAACAGGTCCCAGGCCGCCCGCCAGATGTGCTGGCGGCCGGCCGACTCGGCGAAGTAGCGCACGCGCTCCAGCAGTCCGCGCAGCACGACGCCGCCGGCCGGCAGCGTCACGGCCAGCACGCCGAGCGCCGCGGCCGTGCCGCCCGCCACGCCGGCGGCGACCGCCGCCACCCGGCCTCTGGCGCCGGCCCACGCGCCGCCGACGACGATCGCCGCCGCCGCCGCGGCGGCCAGCCACGCGCCGCGGGAGACGGCCACGGCGATCGCCGCGCCGGACAGCACGGCGACGAGGGCGAAGACGGCGGCCACGACCGGCTGGCGATTCCGCAGCGCGCGGTCGAGCGCGACGATGACGAGCGGCAGCGCCATGGCCAGGAAGGCGGACAGGAAGTTCGGATGACCCAGCGTCGCGAACGGCCGGACGAACCCGCCCAGGTCCGCCGTGCGCGCGTAGAGGATCGGATCGAGGCCGGCGATCTGGACGACGGCGTAGGTCGCCGCCACGCCGGCCGCCACCACCGGGGCCAGCGCCAGGCGTCGCGCGTCCTCGACGGACGCGCACAGGGCGCGGGTGGCGAAGAACAGGACCGCGTAGGCCAGGAAGGTCAGCAGCCCGAAGTAGCTCTCGTGGGCGCCCAGGATCGAGGTCCACGGACTGAGCGAGGTCACCGTCGACACGACCGCGGACAGCGCGAACAGGACGACGCCGAGCCGCAGCGGGTCGCGCAGCAGCCGGCGGCCGCCCGGCGCCAGCGCCGACGGCACCAGCACCGCCAGCACGCTGGCGGTGGCCACGAGCAGCGTGACCTTGTTGTACTCGAACGCCTCGAGTGTCTCGCGCGAGAAGACGAGCGGCGAGAGCGCGAGGTGGACGAAGAGGACGGCGCGGCCGACACCGCCGGCTCGCGTGGGCGGCGCGGCGTCCGCGGCGGCGGCCGCCGCCCGGCGGCGGGGGCGGTCGCGCGCTATGCGGTCACCGCCGGGTCAGCCGTGCCACGATGTCGTCGAAGGCCTTGTCGGCGAGCGCGCGCACCTCCTCGCGAGTGAGCGGCTGGATCGGATGCGCCACGACGACCGTCTTGTAGTCGCCGGCGCCGAGGGCCTGGGCCTGGGCGGCCGCCGCCCGGACGAACTCGCTGGAGATCACCGTCGCGGTGGGAATCCCGTGGTCCTCGAAGAACACGCCGTCGTGCACACTGCACGTTGTGCACGACCCTCAATCGGCGAGACCCTCGACGAGCACGTCGGTGGCGCCGACGATCTCCTGGCGCAGCGGGTCCGGCGCCGGGCGGGCGAAGGTCGGCTTCTTCTTGCGCACGATGGTCTTCACGCCGGCGCGCTCGCGCAGCAGCTCCTCCACGCGGTCCAGCAGATGGTCGCCCTTGGCCTTCGAGATGTCGAGCAGCGTCACGACCTTGCCGTCGAGGCTGGCCGGCCGCGGCGCCGTCTTGCGTGGGACCGCGACGGAGTCGGTGGGATCGAGATACTCGGTCATCGGATCCTCCTCAGCACCAGGTTCGAGCCCTTGGAGAACGTCCAGCCCGGCACCACCGCCGAGAACCGGCCGGCGCTGCCGCCGGCCACGACGATCTTGAGGTGCTCGGGCTTGCGGAACTTCGGGATCGGCGTCGCGTCGTGCGCGGGGTCGGCGAACTTGCGCAGCACGTGCTCGGGCAGGCCGTCGCCGCCGTTCACGCCGGGCACCAGCTCGTGGACGGGCCGGTGCAGGCGCTCGAACAGGAAGCGCCGCACGTCGGCCTTGCCCCAGCCGTCGCCGGCCACGATCGCCGCGTGCTCGGGCGACAGCACGAGCAGCGTGTCGCCCCAGTGCGTCATCTTGTGATGCTCGATCACGGCCAGCGTGGCGGCCAGCGTCGCGCAGAGGTCGGGCGCGGTGCGGCTGCGCTGGTCGTACACGGTGATCGGCGCGTCGGCCGCCAGCAGGGCCACGGTGTCGTCGCCGGCCGCGAAGCCGTGCTCCACCGCCAGCGAGTCCCATGGGCTGGCCTCCTCGCGTTCGCCGATGCAGTAGGTGTAGCGGCCGGGATGCGCGAACGTCGACATGCTGACGACGCCGGGCCGGGCGCCGCCGACGTTGACGCAGACGAGGCGCAGGGCGCGGCCGATCGTCGCGTTGGCGCGCCAGCCGGGTCCGAAGAGCCCGGCGCCGCAGTTGATGTCCAGGCGGTGGCGGATCGGCCCGTTGACGACGATCAGCGGCGCCGGCGCGTTGGTCGTCGCCGAGACGCCGTGCAGGTCGAACGCGTCGTCGCACACCGCCTCCACCGCCGCGATCACGACCGGCAGGTAATCGGGCCGGCACCCCGCCATGACCGCGTTGATCGCGATCTTCTCGACGGTGGCGCGGCCGTAGTTGGGCGGCACCTCGGCGATCAGCTCGGCGGCGGCGCGGCCCGTGGCCTCGACGGCGCGCGCGACCCGCTCGCGCGTGGGCGGCACCACCGGCAGGCCGTCGGTCACGCCGCGCGCGTAGAGCTCCTCGATCGGGTCGGTTCCGGCGAGCGCCATGCGCTGAGGCTAACACAGCGCGTATGCTGGCGGCATGGGGCCCGGCGTGCGGTGCGTGCTCGTGATCGCGCTCCTGGCCGCCGGCTGTGCGCGCTGGGTCGACACGGGGCTCGGGCCGTGGCGGGCGCCGCTCGGGCGCGAGCATCCACTCACCGGGCGGATCTGGGACGTGCGCCGCGCGCGTTTCGTCGAGGCCGACGCGGTCGTCGCCCGCCTCGCCACCGCCCGCTACGTGCTGCTCGGCGAGAAGCACGACAACCCCGATCACCACCAGATCCAGGCCGCGCTGGTGCGCTCGCTGCTCGGCACCGGTCGACGACCGGCCGTCGCCTTCGAGATGTTCACCGCCGATCAGGCGCCGCTCATCGCGCGGCATCTCGCCGCCGCCCCGCGCGACGCCGCCGGGCTCGCCGAGGCGGTCGACTGGAAACACTCCGGCTGGCCGGACTGGGCGTACTACCGGCCGATCGCCCAGGCCGCGCTCGAGGCCGGCGTGCCGCTGGTCGCCGCCAACCTGGCGCCGGCCACGGTGCGCTCGATCGCCCGCGGCGAGGCGGGCGCCGTGCCCGCCGGGCTCGCCGCACGGTACGCGCTCGACCAGCCGATGGCGCCGGCCGCGCACGCGCGGCTGACGGCCGAGCTGGCCGAGGCGCACTGCGGTCGCCTGCCGGCCGGACGCGTGGAAACGATGGTCCTCGCCCAGCGCGCGCGCGACGCCATGCTCACCGACAGCCTGCTGGCCGCCGACCGCGACGGCGGCGTGCTCATCGCCGGCCTCGGCCACGTGCGCGAGGACCGCGGCGTGCCGATCTACCTGCGCGGTCGCGAGCCGGGCGCGCGCATCGCGGTGGTGGCGCCGCTGGAGGTGCGCGAGGGCTGGACGCGGCCGCCGGACTACGCGGCGGCCTTCGACGGCGCGCTGCCGTTCGACTGGGTCTGGTTCACGCCGCGCACGGACGACGGCGACCCGTGCGCGGGCATTCCACCCGCCGGGATGGGAACGTAGCGGGAGAGCCTAGCCGCGGCAGGCTCGAAAATCGGCGTAGTCGCCGGCCGCGGACGACTTCGTGTCGTCGGCGTCGGTGAGGACCGCGATGCCGACCACCTTCGGCGTGTCGGACTCCTTGAACGCGGCCTTCCACTCGGTCAGCACGTTGACCCGCTCCTGGGTCCACGCATCCGGCGACGCCGGGGCGCCGCTCCTGAGCACGTGCACCTGGGTGAGGTTGCTGTTGGAGGTCAGGCGCGTGCCGACCGGGACCTTCTCGCTCCAGACGTACTTCATCGCCTTGGGGCCGCGCACCTTGGAGTACGGCACGCCCATGTAGACGGCGAGCGCGCTGTCGTTCAGCGACGACTTCCGCTCGTCGGCGCCCTGGGGAAACTGCCGCGGCCGCCACGACCACGCCAGCACCGGATGGGTCGCGAGGTCCCAGTTGGGCGTCTCGCGCGCGGCCTGGATGCCGAGGCCCTTGGACACGGCGCGCAGGAAGCGCTTGCCGCCGTTCTCCTGCACGGTGTAGACGCTCTTGCCCTCGCTCTTGCGGGCCTCCCAGCCGGCGGGAAACTCGCCGACCCTGGACTTCGAGAAATCGTCGAGGACGATGCAATCGTCCTGGGCAGCAGGTTGCGCGGCCTGGGCGAAGGCCAGGCCGGCGGCGGCGAGCAGCGCGAGCAGAACCAGGACGCGCACACGATCGAGACAGAGCAAGCCTCGGGCCAGCGCGTGCGCCGCCGGCACCCTAGCGTCCCCGGCGCCACCACTGGTGCACGAGGTTGTCCACCACCTCGCCGAGCTGGCCGACGGTGCGGCACTCGCGCACGATGTCGCAGGCCGGTGCGTAGAGCGGCATCACGCTGTCGCCGATGCCCCAGCCCCACTGGCCCTCGGGATTGAGCCAGATGATGCCCTTCACGCGCTCTCGGATGAGCCGCAGCGCCCAGGCCTGCGGATCGTTGTAGTTGTTGCGGGCGTCCCCGAGGACGAGGATCGACGTCTTGCGGTCGAGCGACTCGAGCTCGGTGTTGGCGAACCGGCTGAACGCGTAGCCGAAGTCCGACCGGCAATGGTAGTCGACGGGCGCGCCCTTGAGGGCCCACTCGATGGCCCGCTCGACTGGATAGGTGCCGAAGGCCTGGGTCACCTCGGCGATCTCCGACACGAACACGTAGGAGCGCACGCGGCTGAAGCACTCCTGCAGGCTCCACACGAGCTGGAGCATGAAGCGGGAGGCATTGCGCACCGAGTCCGACACGTCGCAGATCGTGATGAGCTTCGGCTTCTCGCGGTGCCGGCGCTTGAGGTAGATCTCCATCGGCACGCCGCCATACTGCAGGCTCTTGCGGATCGTGCGGCGGGAGTCGATGCGCCCTTTCTGCTCCTGCCGCTGCCGCAGGGCCAGCGCGTCCTTGATCCGGCGCGCCAGCTTGGCCACCACGCCCTTCATCTGGGCGACCTCGTCCGGCGTCAGCGCGAAGAGCGGCTTGTCGGCCAGGACCTCGCGCGTGAGCTGCTCGCCGGCGCGATAGGCCCGCCGCTCCAGCTCGCGCTGCACGTGCTGGCGGATCATCCGGCGGAACGCCTCCAGCCGCAGCTCGAGGTAGTTGCGGATGCGGGCGAGCTGGCCGGGATCGAGCCCGCGCGCCTCCAGCGCCTGCATGATCTTCTCGATGTCGGCCTCGATCGCCGACCAGTCGAACTGGTCGGCGATGCGGCGGCTGAAGTAGCCGACCTGCAGGAAGTACATGAGCCGCTCGAGGCCGGCGCCCTGGGCGCCGCCGCGAATGGCCATCTCCATCTCGCTGCCCTGCCCGCGCATGAGCAGCTCGGTCAGCTCGTCGAGGTCGAGCCCCTCCTCGTCCACCAGCCGGTCGAGCTGCTCCTGGACCTTCGGATCCTCCGGCCCCAGCGCCTTCTTGAGGCCCTCGCCGAGCGCCTGGAGGTCGAGGAAGTAGAGGTTGAAGATCCGGTCGAAGGTCTCGTGGTCGCGCGCCTCCTTGACGAGGGTCGCGGCCAGCGTCGACTTGAACGTCTCGCGGTCAGTGAGACCGACCTCGGCGCTGGCGGCCAGCGCATCGAGCGCCTCCGACGTGGAGATCCGGAGCTCGGCGCGCCGCAAGTCGCCGATGAACTCGAGGATCCGTTCTTCCATTTTACTCCGCCAGGACCTTCTCGAGCGCCCCCCGCACGCGTTCGATGTCCTTTTCGTACTTCACGAGCAACGTCAGCGTGGACTCGACGAGCGTGGGATCGAGCTCGCGGGCGTTGAGGATCACCAGCGAGCGCGCCCAGTCGATCGACTCCGACACCGACGGCGGCTTGCGCAGCTCCAGCGCGCGGATCTTCTGCACGGCCGCCACGACCGCGCGCGCCAGCCGCTCGGGGATCTCCGGCACCTTCAGCCGGATGATCTCCAGCTCGTCGGCCGGCGTCGGAAAGTCGATGAACAGATGGAGGCAGCGGCGCTTGAGCCCGTCGCTGAGCTCGCGGGCGTTGTTCGAGGTCAGGACGACCAGGGGAACGTGCTTCGCCTTCACCGTCCCGAGCTCCGGAATCGACACCTGGAAATCGGAGAGGACTTCCAGCAAGAACGCCTCGAACTCCGGCTCGGCCTTGTCGATCTCGTCGACCAGCAGCACGACCGGATCGTCGGCGCGGATCGCCTGCAGCAGGGGCCGCGGTGACAGGAACCGGTAGGAGAAGAACGCGTCGTCCTGGCCGGCGATGCGCGACACGGCCTCCGGCAGCGACGGCGCGTCGGCGATCAGCTCGCCGATGCGCTCGCGCAGGAGCTGCGTGTAGAGGAGCTGCTTGGCGTACTTCCACTCGTAGAGGGCCTTGCCCTCGTCGAGCCCCTCGTAGCACTGCAGCCGGATGAGGCCGCGGCTGGTGACGTCGGACAGCGTCTTGGCCAGCTCGGTCTTGCCGACGCCGGCCGGGCCTTCGACCAGCACCGGGCGTCCCATCCGCGCGGCCAGGAAGACGACGGTCGAAATGCGGCGGCTGGCGATGTACCGCGCGTCCCTGAACCGCTGCTGGACCTCCTCGACGGACTCGAACATGCGGGCTCCTTACGGTGCTAATCTCGGAGTGAACACTCGTTCATTGTACCCGACTCGTCCGTGCGTCCGCCCCGTCGCGGATCATCCGGTCGCGCATCTCCTCGGCGGTCGCGCATCTCCGCGGGCGCGCGCGATCGCCCGGCGCGTCCTGCCGATCCGGTGCGCGAGCGTGTCACGACACCGCCTCCGGCAGGTCGCACATCGGGCGAGTATGCCGCGCCGGGCGGCTATGTACAATGCGCGCATGTCCGAGCCGCGCGACGCCGCGCGCTACCATCGCCTGCAGCTCTGGCTCGGCCTCGCCGGCTTCGCGCTGAGCGCCGCCTATCTGCTGGCTCTCCTCGCCTCGGGCGTCAGCGCGCGGCTGGCCCTGATCGTCTCGGTCCTCACCGACGCCTGGTGGACGCAGGTCGTGGCGGTCGCGCTGCTCGTCAGCGCCGGCCACGCGCTGCTGGGCTTCCCGCTGCGGGTCGTGCGCGGCTTCTGGCTGCCGCGCCGCTACGGGCTCCTGCACCAGCCGTTCGCCGGCTGGCTGGCCGACCGCGCGAAGGCGGCCGCGCTCGGCGGTGCGCTGGGCCTGGGCGGCGTGCTGGTCGTCTACGCCCTCCTGCGGCTCACGGCCTGGTGGTGGCTCGTCGCCGCCGTGATCTTCTTCGTGGTCGGCATCGCGCTGGCCGCGCTGTTTCCGGTGCTCATCATGCCGATCTTCTATCGCCTCACGCGCCTGGCCGATCCCGCGCTCGAGGCGCGGCTGCTGGCGCTGGCCGGCCGGGCCGGCGTGGCGGCGATCGGCGTGTGGGTCGTCGACGAGTCGCGCAAGAGCCGCACCGCCAACGCCGCCGTGGTCGGGCTCGGCCGCACGCGGCGCATCATCCTGTTCGACACGCTGGCCTCCGCGTTCGGTCAGGACGAGGTCGAGGCCGTGCTGGCCCACGAGCTCGGGCATCACGTGCACGGCGACGTGCGCCGCGGCCTTCTCGTGCAGGGCGCGCTCACGCTCGTCACGTTCTGGGCGGCCGGCGCGCTGCTGCGCGCCGGCGTGCCGTGGTGGAACCTCGAGGGGCCGGCCGATCCCGCCGGGCTGCCGTGGCTCGCGCTCGTGATGCTGCTGCTCGGCGCGCTCCAGCTGCCGCTGGCCAACGCGTTCTCGCGCTGGATCGAGCGGCAGGCCGACGACTTCGCGCTGGGCCTGACGCGCGATCCGGGGGCCTTCATCGGTGCGATGGAGCGGCTCGGCACGCTCAACCTCGCCGAGCGGCGCCCGCACCGGCTCAAGGAGATCCTGCTCTACTCGCATCCCGCGCTCGATCGGCGGATCGCGCGCGCCAGGGGAGACGCCGCATGAGCGTGCGCCGAACGTTGCGCGGTCTCGTGGCCGCGAAGAACGCGCTACTGGTGCCGGGCGCCTACGACGGCGTGTCGGCGCGGCTGGTCGAGCGGGCCGGCTTCCCGGCCGTCTACATGACCGGGTACGGCACGTCCGCCTCGCGGCTGGGCCTGCCCGACCTCGGCTACGCCGGCCTCGCCGAGATGGCGGACCACGCGCGCAACCTGGCGGCGGCCGTCTCCATCCCGCTCGTCGCCGACGCCGACACGGGCTACGGCAACGCGCTCGGCGTGCGGCGCACCGTGCAAACGTACGAGGCGGCCGGCGTGGCCGCGCTGCACATCGAGGACCAGGTCGCGCCCAAGCGCTGCGGGCACCTCAGCGGCCACCAGGTCGTACCGGTCGCCGAGTTCGCCGGCAAGATCCGGGCGGCGGTCGAGGCGCGCCGAGACCCGGACTTGCTGATCATCGCGCGCACCGACGCGATCTCGGCGAGTGGCCTGGACGAGGCGCTGCGCCGCGGCGAGGCGGCGGCGCGCGCCGGCGCCGACGTGCTGTTCGTCGAGGCGCCGCGCGACGAGGCGCAGGTCGAGAAGATCGCCCGGGCCTTCGACACGCCGCTGCTCTACAACTACGCGCCAGGCGGGCGCTCCCCCCTGCTGCCGATCCCGGCGCTCCGCGCGCTTGGCTACGCCCTTGTCCTGCTGCCGATCGACACGCTCCTGGTGGCGACGAAGGCCATGGCGGAGTTCCTGGGCGAGCTGCGACGGGGCGACGACGTCCGCGCCCTGGCCGACCGCTACTTCCCGTTCGCCGACTTCAACGCCCTGATCGGCGCCACCGAGCAGATGGCGCTGGCCGACCGCTACGCGCAGTAGGTGGCACTGTGCCTGCAGGCACCGAGCCCCAGGCGATGTTTGAAGGTAGCCTGGACGGCCTGCGGGTCCTCGTAGCCTCGGATCATTTCGAGCTGGGTCTGCTGTTCGCCACCATCGTGGGCGTCTGCGGCGGGATCGTCGACCGGGCGTTCTCGGCCGACGACACGCTGAGCGCCTTCGCCAAGCGCCCGCATGTCCTCGTTCTCGATGTCGCCATGGCCGGTGGCGTCGACCTCGTGCCGCTGGGCGCCGAGCAGGCGAAGGTGCCGGTCGTGGCCTTCCTGTTCCGGCACGAGGACCCGGCGGGGGCGGCGGCCCGCCTGCGCGCGAGCAAGGTCCGCCTGCTGCCGTCTACCGATCTGTTTCAGGTGTGCACGACATTGCGACGCGCCGTCGCCGAAGCAGCCTAGCGTCCAGACGCGATCCAACACGCGAAAAGAGGAGCGCCCCGGCCGTGCCGGGGCGCTCCGAACGTCTGGGGGCTTGGGGGCCATCTCGGGGCCCCCATCTCGAACAGACCAGAATCAGTTCGCGTTAGCGCAGACGACGCCGGCCTCGACCGGGTCGGTGTAACCCGCGGTGTTGTGGTTGCGCACGACGAACGTCATCTGGCCCCGCGCGCTCGCCCACGAGGCCCAGTCGACGCCGGGCGGGAACGGATAACGCACGCCGCCGGGCACGCGGTAGATGAAGCCGGAGAGGACACTGTTGGTTCCGCTCGGGCAATCCACGACGATCGCCTGCATCGACGTCAGCATGTTCACGTTATCGAGTCTGACGTTGGTCGCGATCGTGCGCGTCTGATAACCGCTGAGGCCGGCGGGGCCCTGCGGCCCGGTGGCTCCCTGAGGCCCGGTGGCTCCATCCACGCCCGCTGGTCCCTGCGGTCCTGCGGGTCCTTGCGGGCCTATCGGCCCTGCTACTCCTTGCGGCCCAGTCGAGCCAGGAGCCCCCGCAGGGCCCACGGGGCCCACGGGACCGGCGGGACCGACAGGACCCATCGTACCCGCGGCACCGGCCGACCCGGCGGGACCAGCAGGCCCGGCGGGACCGACAGGACCCATCGTACCCGCGGCACCGGCCGGCCCGGCGGGAACCAGCGGGACCCTGAGCACCGTCAACGCCGGGAACTCCCTGCGGGCCGGCCGGGCCCTGAGGACCGGCAGAACCCGCAGCTCCGGCGGGACCGGCGTAGTCGCCGCCGACGATCGTGACCGCAAGCTGATCCGCATGCCCGTTTCCGTTGCCCGGTCCGCTCACGACGATGACCTCGTACGTGCCGGGTGCAACGTCGGACGGCAGCGTGGCCACGATCGTGTCGTGGGTCTGGCTCACGACGTTGAGCTGCGCGTCGCCCCACCAGACCGCGACCGGATCGTCGCCGAACTCACCGTACAGCGTGACCATGTTCTGCGAGGGTTGCGGATGAGCGCTGTACAGCACGACACCGGGCGCGTCACCGAAGACCGGGACGACCACCCAGAGCATGATTGCGATGACGAGGGCGAGGCGAATCCGCTGTGGCATGTCGTTCTCCACATGCGAGACGGCTCATGGCCGGCCCCCGCCATCGAACGCGCCATGGCGGGCGCGGAAGCCGCACGCCCTGCCGATGCAACCGGATGACCATCCGCCCCTCACTCGGGAAGTCGGGAACTTAGGGGCCGGCCCCGGCCGGGCGGCTGGACGGGATGTCACCAGGCGTGACGATTTTTGGAGCAGCCGCGGACTAGAGATCGTTGCCGGAGTACGACTGATTGAACGACTTGTTGCACAGCGGAAAGTCCGGAACGATGTTCGTGAGCAGCGCATAGGACAGCGCGGGCCAGTTCAGGAACGACGGGTCGAGCACCTTCACGCGCGCCAGCGCGCCGGTCTCGTCGGCCAGCACCCAGTGCACGATCGCGCCGCGCCAGCCCTCCACGAGCGAGAACGCCGGCCCACCGGCGGGCAGCCGATCGATCTCGACGGCCAGCGGTCCCGCCGGCAGCGTCTCCAGCGCCCGGCGGATGAGCCGCGCCGACTCGCGCGCTTCCTCGACGCGCACGAGCGTGCGGGCCCGCGCGTCGCCGCTCTCGTGCACCACCACGCGTGGCGCCAGCTCGGCGTAGGCGGCAAACGGATGATCGCGGCGCACGTCGGCGTCGATGCCGGAGGCGCGGGCGACCGGGCCCAGCACGCCGTGGTCGCGCGCGGTGCGCAGGGTCAACCGCCCGGTGCCGTCGAGGCGATCGGCCACCAGCGTGTTGCCGAGGCTGAGGCCGACGATCTCGTCGAAGTCGCGCACGGCGGCGTCCACTTCGCCGGCGACGTCGACGCCGGCCGGCGCCTCCATCGTCACGCCGCCCGGCACGAGGCCGCCGCGCAGCAGGCGATTGCCGGTCACGCGCTTGTTGAGCCGCAGGAGCCGCTCGCGGATCCGGAAGCAGTGCGAATGCGCGACGGCGAACCCGGTGTCGTTGAGGATCATGCCGACGTCGCCGACGTGGTTGTACAGGCGCTCGAGCTCGAGCAGCACGACGCGCAGCCAGCGCGCGCGGGCGGGCGCCGCCACGCCGGCCGCCGCCTCCACGGCCTGGCAGAACGCCAGCGCGTGGCCAACCGTCGTGTCGCCGGAGACGCGTTCGGCCAGGCGCACGCCGTCGGCCGGCCGGCGGCCCTCGAACAGCTTCTCGGTGCCCTTGTGGGTGAAGTAGAGGCGCACCTTCATGTCGATGATCGTCTCGCCCAGCACGCTGAACCGGAAGTGTCCCGGCTCGATCACGCCGGCGTGCACCGGCCCCACCGGGATCTCGTAGACGCCCTCGCCGCCCACCTGCTGGAACGGGAAGGGCTGGCCGTCGTCGTGGAACTCGCGAGGGCCCGCGTCCTTGCGCAGCGGGAACCAGTCGGCCGGCCAGAACCCGTGGCGCACGAGCGGGCGCGGATCGGGATGGCCCACGGCGGCGATGCCGAAGAGATCGGCCATCTCCCGCTCGAAGCGCGAGGCCGGGTAGTGGCGCGTGGCCAGCGAGCGCACGGCCGGCGCGGCGGCGTCGAGCGGCGCGGTGGCGTGCACGAACCAGTCGGCGCGCGCCCGCCCGAAGAGATAGTGCGCTTCGAACACGCCGCGCTCGGCCCGCCGGTCGCTCGCCAGCATCAGGCGCAGCTCGGCGCCGAGGTCGCCGGTGAGGAGCCGGCTCAGCGCCGGGACCGCGTCGGGCGGCAGCGTGCAGTGCAGCTCGCGCCCGCGCACGACCCGAACGTCGCGCGCGGCGGGCACCGCGGCCGCCAGCGCCGTCGTCAGCGCGTCCGGCAGGCTCATGGCGCCACGATCGCCACGATGCGCACGAGCAGGCCGTCGATGGCGGCCGGCAGCGTGAGGCCCAGCACGACCAGCGCCACCAGGCAGCCGCCGAGCGGCACCAGCGCCCACCGGCTGCTCTCGCCGAGCGTCACGGTGGAGGGCGGCCGCCCGTAGAGCATGCGGTTGAGGTGTACGAGGACGCCGACGAAGCCGACGGCGAGCAGCATGAGCACGACCGCGACGAGGACGGGCCGCCCGGCCGCGAAGCCGGCCCGCACCAGCGCGAACTCCGAGACGAACATCCCGAACGGCGGCAGCCCGATCACCGCCAGCATGCCGGCCGCGAAGAAGCCGCCCGTCCACGGCATGACCCGCAGCAGACCGGACACGCCCTCGATCTCGGCGGTACCGTACCGGCGCAGCACGCGGCCGGCCAGCAGGAACATCATCGACTTGGCGACGCTGTGGTTGAGCAGGTGCAGCATGGCCGCGAACACGCCCAGCGGTCCCAGGGCGAGACCGACGCAGATGAGCCCCGTGTGCTCGATGCTGGAGTAGGCGAGCAGGCGCTTGTAGCTGCGCTGGGCGACCAGGCTCAGCGCGCCGATCGCCAGCGACAGCACCCCCAGCAGCACGATGACGTCCTCGGCGAAGCCCGTCCCTACCGTGACCCGCACGACCGCCTGCCAGCGGACGACGGCGTAGAGCGCCACCGCCAGCAGCACGCCCGACATCATGGCGCTCAGCGCCGGCGGCGCCTCGGAGTGGGCATCGGGGAGCCAGGTGTGCATGGGCGCCAGCCCGGCCTTGGTGCCGTATCCGATGAGGATGAAGACGAACGCCAGCCGGATCACGCGCGGGTTGAGCGCGGGCGCCGCGTCCTGCAGCACCGTCCAGTTGAGCGCGACCGCCTCCCGCCCGATCAGCGTGACGAAGTCGAAGTAGGCCAGCACGGTGCCGGCGAAGGCCAGCGCGATGCCGACCGAGCCGATGAGGACGTACTTCCACGAGGCCTCGACGGAAGCCTTGCTGGCGTGGAGCGGGATGAGCACGGCCGAGGTGATGGTGGTCGCCTCGATCGCGACCCACATGAAGCCGACGTTGTCGGTCGTCACCGCGAACAGCATCGTGAACGCGAAGAGGTTGGCGAAGATGCGGAAGCGGCGCGCCTGGCGCGCGCCCCAGCCGTCGTCGCCGAGCCCGGGGCCGAGCCAGGCGGCCAGGGCCGCCACGCCGCTCACGCACAGCGCCAGCAGCGTGGAGAGCGCGTCGGCCCGCAAGAGGCCGTCGGCGCCGGCCACCGGCACCTCGCCGCGCAGCACCCGGACCCACAGCGTGATCGCGCCGGCCACGGCCACCAGCGACAGCGCCGCGTTCGCCCAGCCGACTGCCGCGCGGTAGGGGCGCACGACCAGCGCCAGCAGCGCGCTGAGGAGCGAGGGGACGAGCAGGAGCGCGAAGCTCATCGCCGGCTCAGTGCCGCAGCCGGTCGAGCTGATCGACGTCGATCGTCTCGAAGGTCGAGTGGATGCGGTAGACGAAGATCTGCATGACGAGGAAGCCCATGAGGGCGTCGAGGAAGACGCCGAGCTCGACGATGAGCGGAATGCCGTAGGTTCCGAGGATCGCCAGCAGGGCGATGCCGTTTTCCAGCATGAGGAAGCCGACGACCTGGGTCAGCGCCTTCTTGCGGCTGACCACCACGAACAGGCTCACCAGCACGAGCCCCATCGCCAGCGGCATGCCGGCCCGGGTCGGCAGGTCGCTGGCCGCCACCACCGGGCGCATGATCGCGTAGCCGAACAGCACGAGGAGGCCGGCCACCAGCAGCGAGGTCGCGGTGTTGACGTAGGGCGCGATCTCGCGCTCGCTGGCGAACCGCCGCTCCATCCGCCCCAGCAGCCGCGGGATGGCGACGCCCTTGACCAGCACCAGCAGGCCGCCGATGAAGTAGAGCTCGCGCTCGCGGCCGAACCAGCCCACCGTCAGCGCCACCGCGCCCAGCACCAGCGACTGCCAGGTGAACGCGCTGACGTAGGCGGGCACCCGGCGGCGCCACAGCAGCACCAGGCCGAAGATCAGCACCAGGCTCGACTCGAGCACCACCAGCTGTGCGAACAGGCTCTCCATGCCTACCTCGACAGGAACGACGACGTGACGGCGAGCAGCGCCAGCACGAACGACGCGCTGAGCAGCTCCGGCACGCGGAAGAGTCGCAGCTTGGCCACGCGCGTCTCCAGCAACGCCACGGCGACGGCCAGCACCGCCAGCTTCCCGACCAGGCTGGCGAGGGCCAGGGCCAGCGCGGCCGGCGTGAGGACCACCGCCACGCCCCACGGCACGAACAGGTTGCCGAGCAGCGCGAAGAAGACGAGCAGCTTCAGGGCGGCCGCCCACTCGATGAGCGCCAGGTAGCGGCCGGAATACTCCAGCACCATCGCCTCGTGGATCATCGTCAGCTCCAGGTGCGTCGCCGGATTGTCGACGGGCATCCGGCCGGTCTCGGCGATCATCACCACGAAGAGCGCGGCGAACGCCAGCAGGTGGCCCGGACTCAGCGCGGCCGCGGGATCGCTCATGGTGCGCGCGACGATCTGGCCCAGGTTGGTCGAGCCCGCGCTGAGCGCGAGCGCGAAGATCGCCAGCGCCACCGTCGGCTCGGCCAGCGCGGCCACCGTCATCTCCCGGCTCGAGCCCATGCCGCCGAACGCCGAGCCCGGATCGAGCCCCGCCAGCGCCAGGAACACCGTGCCGAGCAGGAGGAGGTAGACCACCACGAGCAGGTCGCCGACGGCGTCGATCGGCAACGGCACCGCCAGCACGGGGACGAGCAGCGCGGCGGCGGCCGTGCTGACGAAGACGACGTACGGCGCGGCACGGAACAGCCACGACGCGTTCTCGGAGACGACGACCTCCTTGCCGAACAGCTTGCGCAGCTCGAAGTACGGCTGCCACGCCGGCGCGCCGCGGCGGTTCTGCAGGCGCGCCTTCAGCCAGCGCACGAGCCCAACGACGCCGGGCGCCAGCGCGAGCACGAGCAACCCCTGGAGGAGCGCGAGGGCCCCGCGCGCCATCTCAGTCGTTCCAGGCCAGCGAGATCGCCAGCAGCACCAGCAGCGCGATCACCAGATAGGCGAGATACGCGTGGACGGAGCCCGACTGCAGGGCCCGGGTGCGGGCGGCCCAGCCGGTCACGCGGGCGACGAGCGGGCCGTACACGTAGCGCTCGAACCACGGCACGATCTCGCTGCGGTACGCGATCGACTGCACGAAGTAGCGCGACTCGGGGTGCACGTCGATCGTGAGGTCCTCGGTCGGCCGGTAGACCTCGGCGAACACCCGTCGCAGCGGCTCGGCGTACGAGGTCGACGTGTACTCCATGCGCGGCGTCTGGCCGATGCGCCCGCAGCCCCAGGTGGCGCCGACGCGCAGCCCGCGCGCGGCGCCGAGCCGCACCGCCAGCCACACGCCCGCCGCGCCCAGCGCGAGGCCGAGCCCGAGCAGCGGCGGCGACATCGAGCCGAAGCCGTCCGGCAGCGCCAGCGAGGGGCCCAGCGTCAGCACGGGCGGCGCGGCGGCGAGCCCGGCGTAGCCGGCCAGCAGCGCGGCCAGCCGCGGCAGCACCGTCAAGGCGGCGACGCCGAGAACGCCGCAGCCGACCGCCAGGAACGCCATTGCCGCGCGCATCGTGGCCGGCGCCTCGTGAGCGTGCTCGGCTTCGGGCGACCGCGGTACCGCCAGGAACGTGATGCCGAACGCCTTGACGAAGCCGGCCGCGGCGAGCCCGGCCGTGAGCGCCAGCGCGCCGACGGCCAGCGTCATGACGGGCGCCACCAGCGGCGCCGGGCTGCCGATCGCCGGCAGCAGCGACTGGAACAGCAGCCACTCGCTGACGAAGCCGTTGAGCGGCGGCAGGCCGGCGATGGCGAGGCTGCCGACCAGGAAGCAGGCGGCCGTCCACGGCAGCCGCCGGATGAGCCCGCCGAGGCGATTCATGTCGCGCCGGCCGGTCGCGTGCACCACCGAGCCGGCCCCAAGGAAGAGCAGACTCTTGAAGACGGTGTGGTTCAGCGCGTGGTAGAGCGCCGCCGCCAGGGCCAGCGCCGCGCTCGTCTCCTCGCGCAGGCTGGCGAAGAGCAGCCCGGCCCCGACGCCGATCGTGATCAGCCCGACGTTCTCGACGGTGGAGTACGCGAGCAGTCGCTTGAGGTCGTCCTCCATGAGCGCGTAGAGGATGCCGATCAGGGCCGAGGCGGCGCCGAGCCCGATGAGCAGCGCGCCCCACCAGGCCGGTCCCACCCCGAGCAGGTCCAGCGCGAAGCGGAGCATCCCATAGACGCCCAGCTTGACCATGACGCCGGACATCAGCGCCGACACGTGGCTCGGCGCCGCCGGATGCGCGCGCGGCAGCCACACGTGCAGCGGCACCAGGCCCGCCTTGCTGCCGAAGCCGACGACGGCGAGGACGAACACGACGTTGCGGATCGCCGGCGAGAGGGCGATGGCGCGGGCCCGCAGGTCGGCGAACGCGGAGCCGGCGCCGGGCGGCATCAGCAGCACGAAGGCGACGAGGATCAGCGCGAGGCCGACGTGGGTCATCGCCAGGTACCAGGCGCCGGCCGCCACCGTGTCCGGCTGCTCGTGCTCCGTCATCACGAGGAAGTAGGAGGCCAGCGACATCGCCTCCCAGAGCAGGACGAACGTCAACACGTTGTCGGCCAGCGTCACCAGGCTCATGGCGAGCAGGAAGACGTTGAGCATCGCGCCGAGCCAGCGGAGCGAGTACCGTCCCGCGTACCCCGCGCTGTACCCGACGCCGAACAGCGCGGCCGGCGCCGCCCCCACGCCGACGAGCGCCAGGAAGAAGGCGCCGAGCCCGTCGAGTCGCAGCGCGAGGCCGCCGCCGGTGGGGAGCAGCGCTGGCACGTGCAGCGCGAACGCGTGGCCGGTGGCCAGCACGCCGGCCGCCAGGACGACGCCGGCGGTGGCGCCCGCGATCGCGCCGGCCGCGGCGACGACGCGGCCGGCGCGCGAGCCGGGAAGGATCACGGCGCCGGCCGCGCCGGCCAGGTAGGCGGCGATCATGGCGAGGCCGGCGGCGAGCGGCGTGTCGAGCGTCATCGGCGCGCCGCGGTCAGCGTCCCGGCCGCCGGCCGAGCGCGGCCAGGATGCCGCGCAGGATGTCGGCGGGCTCGGGCGGACAGCCGTCGACGAACACGTCGACCGGCACCACGGCGTCCACGCTGCCGACGATCGCGTAGCTGCCGCGGAAGACGCCGCACGTCCGCGCGCAGTCGCCGACGGCCACGACCAGCTTGGGATCGGGCGTCGCCTCCCACGTCTTGCGCAGCGGCACCTCCATGTTGCGGGTCACCGGGCCGGTGACCAGCAGCAGGTCGGCGTGGCGCGGCGAGGCCACGAAGTGGATGCCGAAGCGCTCGCTGTCGTACACGGGACTCATGAGCCCGGTGATCTCCAGCTCGCAACCGTTGCAGGAGCCGGCGTCGACCTCGCGGATCGCCAGCGCCCGGCCGAGCAGCCGCCGGGTGCGCGCCTCCACCTCGCGGGCGAGCGTCAGCAGGGTGTCGTCGCCGGCGATCAGCGGCTCGGTCGCCAGGCCGGTGCGGAGGATCTTCGAGAAGAGCAGCACTAGCGCCGCCGCCGCTCGCGGGCCAGCTCGCGCAGCATGCTGCGGCTGCCGATCAGCTGGTTGTTGAAGATCCGGCGGGCGGCCTCGAGCAGCGCGCGGATCTCCGGGTCGCCGACCGCGTAGCGGACGGTGGTGCCCTCCTTGCGCGCCCGCACGATCCGCTTGGCGCGCAGCACGGCGAGCTGCTGGGAGACGATCGGCTGCTCGGCGTCCAGCGCGCGCTGGAGCTCGAGGACGCTGCGCTCGCCGCCGATCAGGAGCTCGAGGATCCGGATGCGGAGCGGATGGGCCAGCGCCTTGAAGAACTCGGCCTTGAACGCCTGGAGCGGCCCGGAGCCGGGCGGGGACACGAAAGACAATATATATGAATATTCATATTCCGTTCAAGCCGGGCGCGGGCGCGGTCAGAGGCGGGGCGCGACGTCGGCGGCGAGCCGCTCGAGCTGGTCGAGCTCGTCGAACACGGGGTTGAGCATCAGGAAGCCGGCGCCGGCGGCGACGACCGCGCGCAGGCCCTCGACGCAGGCGTCGGCGTCGCCGAACACCGAGACGTCCTCGGCCAGCGCCGGCTTGCCGTAGAACGCGCCGAACCACTCGGCCAGTCGCTTGCCCGCGCGCGACCGGTCGCGATCGAGCGCCACGTAGACGCGCTTGCCGATCGGGAACGCCGCCCGCCCCCGCTCGGCCAGGATCGCGCGCAACGCCGTGACCTCGTCGGCGAACGTCGCCGTCGACGCCGAGCCCGCCCCGATGAAACCGTCGCCCAGCTCGACCGCGCGCCGGAGCGCCAGCGGATGGTGACCGCCGAACCACAGCGGCGGATGCGGCTTCTGGACGGGCTTCGGTTCCATCGAGGCGTTCTCCAGGCGGAAGAACTCGCCGGCCATCGTCACGCGAGGCTCCGTCCACAGTCGCTTCACGAGCCGCAGCCCCTCGGCGAACCGGGCGGCGCGACGCTCGGCGCTGAGCCCGTAGGCGGGATACGTCCTGGGACTGCCGCCGAGCCCGACGCCGACGATCAGGCGGCCGTGGCTGAGCTGGTCGATGGTGGCCAGGCTCTTGGCGACGTGCACAGGACTCCGCAGCGCCGTGAGCAGCACCGCCGAGCCCAGGCGCAGCCTCTCGGTGACCGCGGCCGCGTACGCGAGCAGCGTGACCGACTCGAGGCTCGGCGCCGAGCCGAGGATCTGCTCGACGACCCAGGCGCTCGCGAAGCCCAGCGCCTCGGCGTGGCGAAGGAATTCCTTGATCCGGCCGGCGTCGACCGGCTCGTGGATGAAGGTCTGAGGGATCGCCACGCCGAGCGTCACGGAGGCGTTCACGAGTGGACTATACTCCCGGCCGACGGTCCCGAGCTTCGGGACCGCAAACGAGAACCGCCAGCCGCCGGTCGTGCCCTCGCAGTGACGCCGTGGCGATCATCACCGGTCCGTGGCTCGTGGTCGCCCTCTTCGCGCTGTTACCGGTCAACGACACGGAGCGTGCGCCCTCCGCGGCCGTCGAGCCGTGCCCGGAGCGCGCACAGCCCGCCGAGTGTCACCCGCCCGCGGCCGCTCGCGCGCCGCGCGAGCGGCCCGCGGAGCCTCCGAGCGCCTCCTGCCCGGAGCCGGGCCCAGCGCGACAGCGGTGCTATAGTTCACCCCGCAGGCCGGCGGCAGCGGCCCGGCACGGTCATCCACCACGATCCCGGGGAGAACTTCCATGGGCGCAGTCAAGGACCTCATCGCTCAGGCAGTGGACCGCCTGGCCGACGACCTGGAAAAACTTTCGCGACAGATCCACGACAATCCGGAACTGGGTTTCCAGGAGGTCAAGGCGGCCGGCTGGCTCGGCGACTTCCTGAGCGCGCAGGGCTTCAAGGTCGAGCGCGGAGTGGCCGGTGTCCAGACGGCGTTCCGCGGCACGATCGACAACGGCCGCGGCCCCACCATCGCGATCCTGTGCGAGTACGACGCGCTGCCGGCCATCGGGCACGCCTGCGGTCACAACGTCATCGCGACGGCGGGCGCCGGCGCCGGCGCCGCGCTGGCCGCCGTGCGCGACCAGCTGCCCCCGGGGCGCGTGCAGGTGATCGGCACACCGGCCGAGGAGGGCGGCGGCGGCAAGGTGAAGCTCATCCAGGGCGGCGTGTTCAAGGACGTCGACGCGGCGATGATGATCCACGGCTTCGATCGCTGGATCCTGCACCAGGACCTGCTCGGCATCGTGCGGGTCGGCTTCGAGTTCCGCGGCAAGGCCGCCCACGCCTCCGCCGATCCGTGGGAGGGCGTGAACGCGCTCGACGCGGTGATCCAGACGTTCAACAACGTGAGCATGCTGCGCCAGCAGATCCGACCCGACGCGCGCCTCCACGGCATCGTCACGCACGGCGGCGCCGCGCCGAACATCATTCCCGAGATGGCCGCCTGCACCTTCTACGTGCGCGCCGCGAAGCTCGAGTACATGTGGGACCTGCACAAGCGCGTCGTCGCCTGCGCCGAGGGGGCCGCCAAGGCCACCGGCTGCTCGCTGAGCGTGATCGACAAGGAAGCGCCCTACGAGCCGCTCAAGCGCAACGACACGCTGCTCGAGCTGTTCCGCGCCAACATGACGGCGGTCGGCGCCTCCGAGTCGCCGGCGCCCGATCGGCTCGGGTCCTCGGACATCGGCAACGTGAGCCAGGTGATCCCGGCCATCCAGCCCATGGTGCAGATCGCGCCGACCGGGACGCCGATCCACTCGCGGGCGTTCGAGGCGGCGGCCGTCACGCCGCTGGCGCGGCAGGGAATGTGCCAGGCCGCCAAGACGATGGCGATGACGACCTACGACCTGCTGGCCGATCCGGGTCACGTGAAGCGGGCGCGCGCCGAGTTCGAGGCGGCCAGGTGAGCGCGGCCGCCGACCCGCTGAAGCTCGACATCGCCGCGACCGTCGATCGCCTCGCCGACGAGCTGGAGGCGCTGTCCCACCGCATCCACGCCACGCCCGAGCTGGCCTTCAAGGAAGAGCAGGCGCAGGCGTGGCTCACCGAGTTCCTCGAGAAGCACGGCGCGCGCGTCGAGCGCGGCGTAGGCGGGCTGCCCACCGCCTTCCGGGCCACGATCGCCGGCCGCGGCGCGGGGCCGACGATCGCCATCATGGCCGAGTACGACGCGCTGCCTGGCATCGGGCACGCGTGCGGTCACAACGTCATCGCGACCGCCGGCTGCGGCGCCGGCGCCGCCCTCGCCGTCGCGCTCGGACGCCTGCCGTTCGCCGGCCAGATCCAGGTGATCGGCACCCCCGCCGAGGAAGGCGGCGCCGGCAAGGTGAAGCTCATGGAGGCCGGCGTCTTCAAGGACGTGGACGCCGCGATGATGATCCACGGCCGCTGCGGGACGCAGGTGTGGCGCCCGAGCCTCGGCATCGTCAAGGCGAAGGCCGAGTTCTTTGGCCAGGCCGCCCACGCCTCGTCGTGGCCGTGGCGCGGCGTCAACGCCCTCAACGCGGTGATCGGGCTCTTCAACGCCCTCGATGCGATGCGCCAGCAGCTCCGTCCCGACGCGCGCGTGCACGGCATCATCACCAGGGGCGGCGAGCAGGCCAACATCATCCCGGAGTACACCAGCGCGGAGTTCTACCTGCGCTCGATCTCCGTCGACTACTGCTGGGAGCTGCTGCGGCGCTTCACCGCCGCCGCCGAGGGCGCCGCCGCCGCCACCGGCTGCCGCGCCAGCGTCACCCACGATCCGACGGTGCACGAGCCGCTCAAGCCGAACGCGACGATGGCGGGACTGTTCGCGAGGAACCTCGAGCTGATCGATTTCCCGGAGGATCCCGACGACGGGCAGGCCGGCTTCGGCTCCACCGACTGCGGCAACGTGAGCCAGCGCCTGCCCACGATCCATCCCTACATCCGGATCTCGCCCGATGGCGTGCCCGGCCACTCGCGCGAGTTCGCCGAGTGGGCGCGCTCGCCGCTGGCCCGCACGGGCCTGGTGGCCGGCGCCAAGGCGCTGGCCCTGACCGCGGTAGACCTGCTCGCCTCGCCGGAGGCGCTCCAGAAGGCCAAGCACGACTTTGCACGTGGAGGACACCAGCCATGAGAGCGTTCGTCGCCGTCGTCGCGTCGCTGCTTCTCGCCGGGTGCGCCGGGATGGGCACGCCGTCCAACACCGACAACACCGCCCGGGCCGAGATGAAGAACGCCGGCGGCCAGCCGGTCGGCGCCGCCACGTTCACGCAGGTCGCCAACACGGTGCGCGTGGTGCTCGAGGTGCAAGGGTTGCCGCCGGGACAGCACGGCGTTCACGTCCACACGGTCGGCAAGTGCGACCCGCCGGACTTCGCCTCGGCCGGCGGCCACTTCAATCCGCTGAACCGCGAGCACGGCGCGCTGAATCCGAGAGGGGCGCACGCGGGGGACCTGCCGAACCTGACGGTCGGGCCCGACGGCAAAGGACGCCTCGAGAGCACGACCGAGCTGTTCACGCTCGGCAACGGCCCCACGTCCATCTTCGACTCGGACGGCTCCGCGCTCGTCATCCACGCCGCCCCGGACGACTTCAAAACCGACCCCACGGGGAATTCCGGCGCCCGCATCGCCTGTGGCGTGATCGTCAAGAAGTGAACGTCGCCGCGGCGGGCGCGGCGGCCGGCGGGGGGCAGGGGCCGTTGACCACGAGGCCTGCGGCGTAGGTCCGGCTGCGGAACTTCGAAGCGCGGCGCCCGCCGGGGATGGCGGGGGACGCGTCCCTGGCCCCTGCCCCCCGCCCGCCGCTCCCGCTTACTGCTTCCCAGCGGCCATTTCGCGTGATGGATTCTCGCGTGGCGGTGTGTCGCGCCGCGCGGCGCGGGGTTGGTCTCGGGCGCTGGCTCGCCCATTCGGGCGAGCCGTCGGCTCCCTCTCGCGCTTCGGGCTCGGGGGCGCTCGATTTTTCTCATCGGCTGGCTCCCGCGTCGGGCGAGCGGTCGGCTGTCTCCGTGTGGCGCCGCGGCGTGTGCGTCCGCGATCGGAGCGCGTCTTGGGGTTGGCTGCACGCTGTCAGAGTTCGGGGATCGATCGCTCATCGCTCATCGGGGTGGGAGCGGGCGGGGGGCGGGGCCGGTGTAGTCGGCGCGGGGGCGGATGAGGCGGTTGTCGGCGTATTGCTCGAGGGTGTGAGCGCACCAGCCGGCGATGCGGGCGGTGGCGAAGATGGAGGTGCAGAAGTCGGGCGGGATGGCGAGGGCGTCGTAGACGACGGCGGAGAAGAAGTCGACGTTGACCGGCAGCGATGTGCGAGCGCGCATGGCGTCGTACAGGCGCTCGGCGACCTCGAAGAGACGCTGGTGGCCGGTGGCCTCCGCCATCGACTTGGCCATGCCGCGCAGCACGCGGGCGCGGGCGTCGTCCACGCGGTAGACGCGATGGCCGAAGCCCGGAATGCGGGTCTTGGGATTGGCGCGCTCCTGGCGGCTCAGCGCGCCGCGCCCCCCGAGCCGGCTCTCGACGAACGCCTCGGCCTTGGCCGGATCGCCGATCTCGCGCAGCATCACGAGAACGTCCTCGTTGGCGCCGCCGTGGCTCGGCCCCTTCAGCGTGCAGACGGCGGCGACGATCGCGGCGTGCAGGTCGGCCCAGGTGGCCACCGCCACCCGGGCGGCGAACGTGGAGGCGTTGAACTCGTGGTCGGCGTGCAGCGTCAGCGTGACGTCCATGACGCGCGCGACCTCCGGCGTCGGCGCCGCGCCCTCGAGGAGCGTGAGGAACCAGGCGGCGTGGGAGTCGGCCGGCACCGTCGCCGGCACCGGCTCCCGACCCGTGCGGATGCGGTGCCAGGCCGCGACGGTCGCCGGCACCAGCGTCGTGAGCCGGATCGCCTTGCGGAGGTTCGCCTCGGCGTCGTTGGCCCGCACGTCGGGGTCGAGCGCAGCCGCGAGCGACACGGCCGTGCGCAGCGCGTCGAGCGGATGGCAGTCGCGCGGCAGCGTACGCAGCAGCGCCAGGACGGGCGCCGGCAGCTCGCGGGCGGCGCGCAGTCGCGCGCGGAACTCGCGGGCCTGCGCCGCCGACGGCAGCTCGCCGAACCACAGCAGCCAGACGACGTCCTCGAACGGCACGACCGCGGCCAGGTCGCCGATCTCGTAGCCGCGGTAGTAGAGGCGCCCGGCCGCGCCGTCGATCGCGCAGACGGCGGAGCGGGCGGCGATCACGTCCTCGAGTCCGGCTTTCCACGCGCTGTCCATGTCGTCCTCCGGCGGCGTATGTCTGGTGGCCCCGCTGGATACTTGATACTACATGATTTATATTGATTCAAGTGTACGTGACGGCGGCCGACGCAGCGGGGTCGGACGGCTTCTGATAGCCTCGGGAGCGATGGTGATCCTGGACGGCGAGGAGTTCCTGACGGTCGAGGAGGCGGCACGGCTGCTCGGCGTCAAGCGCGAGACGCTGTACGCCTACGTCAGCCGCGGCATCCTCAAGAGCTACCGCCAGGGCATCAAGCGGCAGCGCCTGTACCGGCGCGCCGAGGTCGAGGCGCTGCTCCGGCTGGACCGCGGCGGCGCGCCGGAGATCCCGCCCGCGGAGAACTGG
Source organism: Candidatus Rokuibacteriota bacterium (assembly GCA_005887895.1). Lineage (GTDB taxonomy): Bacteria > Methylomirabilota > Methylomirabilia > Rokubacteriales > CSP1-6 > AR5. Next base: position 6,324 of record VBPC01000272.1, on the reverse strand, counting down.
ATCCGCGATTGATCCACATGGGGGCCCCGACATGGCCCCCAAGCCCCCAAAGGTTCGGAGCGCCCCGGCGGAGCCCTGGCGCTCCTCTTCACCCCACGGTCTCGTACCGGCGACAGGGGAGCGCCTCGGATGTGCCGGGGCGCGCGTGACTGAGGCGCGCCACGGCTTTGCCGGGGCGCGCCGAACGGACGGGGGTTTGGGGGCCATGTCGGGGCCCCCATGTCAGTAGGCGGCGAGGACTCTGCGGATCTGCTTCAGGTGGTCGATGGTGTGCAGGCGCCACGATACGAGCGCGTAGGCTTTCCACTCCAGGTCCTGGATCCAGTGCAGCGGCGCGGCGTCGGGGACGTTGACGACCATCACGATCGGCGCGCGCGCCGGTCCCGCGAAGCCGGCCGGCGCCGCGCTCAGCAGGTCGAGGACGTCCTGCTCGCTCCGGCGCAGCTCGTCCAGCAGCCACGGCCACGGGCGCAGGCTCGGCGCCTTCGACTGCAGGGAGGCCGGGATCGGCGCCCCGGGCGGTCGCACGCCCGCCAGCAGGCACCGGAGCTCGTCGACGCCGGGGCGGAAGGTCTCGAGCAGGTGATCGACCACTTCCTGCGCGGACCACTCGTCGGCGATGGTGCGCACCGCCGCCCGCTCGGGCCGCACCTCGCCGAGCGCGGCGGCGAGCGAGTCGAACGCCGCGGCGACCTGGGCGCGGACCTCCGCGGGCGGCAGCCCCGCCTTGCTGTCGAAGTACGCCTGCGCCCGCTCGCGCGCCTCGGTCTCGGCCTTGCTCGACGTCGCTGCCTGTGTCATGCGGAATCCTCCTGGTGGAGATAGCGCGCGAGCGCGTCGTCGCAGAAGCGCGCCGCCTCCGGCACGGTGAACGCGCGCGGATCGAAGGTGAGCTGCAGCGAGACGCCGTCGACGAGCCCGAGCACGACGGCGGCCGCCCGCTCGGGATCGACCGCGCGGAACCGGCCGGCCCGCACGCCGTCGGCGATCAGGCGGGCGAGCAGGCGCCGCGTGCGCGTGTAGACCTCGGCGTTCACCGCGCGCAGCCGCCGGTCGTGCACCATCTCGCCCCAGAACTCGAGGAACACCACCCAGAACTCGGGGCGGTCGACGGCGACGTCGAGGCAGGTCCGCACCAGCGCGCGCAGCCGGGCGGCCGGCTCGCGCGGCGCCCGCGACTGGGCGGCGGCCACCCGTCGGTCGACATCGCGGCTGACCGCGGTCAGCGTGGCCACGAGCATCGCGCGCTTGTCGGCGAAGTAGTAGTGCAGGATCCCCTGGCTGACGCCGGCCTCGCGAGCGACCTTCTTCATCGTCAGCCGCGCGTACCCGTCGCGGGCCAGGCAGCGCACGGTGGCCCGCACGATCTGCTCGCGCCGCAGTGGAGCCATGCCGACCCTAGGGCTCAGGCCGCGCCTCCCTGAGTATTCGACCGGACGCTTATTTGATTGGGCGACCAATTATGATCGACGCCGGCCGGCCGCGCAAGGGGCGCGCGGTGGTCAGCGACGGGAGGCGCGAGTCAGGGGCGGGCGCGGCGTCGCTCGGCGGCGCGCTCGGCCTCGAGACGCTCCAGCGCGACCTCCGAGTGATCGACGAAGCTCATGGCCGCGGCGATCGCGCGGTGACCGGCGTGCTCGGCGATCAGCCGGTGCATCGCCTGGCCCACGCGGCGGTAGGACGCGTGGCCCTGCGGCGTCGTGCGCAGCTCGATGAGATGCATGGCCTCGCGCGCGTTCATGTCCATGTAGAAGCGGACCCGGTAGGCCATGGCGACGGCGTAGGGGGCGACCTCGGGCAGGCCGGCGGCGACGATCGCGTCGTGGGCTTCGGCGGCGCCGTCCATCACCGCGCGCCACTCGGCGGCGCCGCCGGCCTCGTCGACCGCCTCCGGCATCCTCCAGCCGTGGTGCGGCGAGAGCCGCTGCCACTCGAGGGTCAGCAGCCGGTGACGCTGCAGATCGCGGAAGGCGCCGTAGTCGCCGAGGACGTCGAAGCGGTAGGCCGTGCGCTCGAACGCGCGGCCGGGGCGATGGCGGCGGTTGCCGCGACGCCCGACGTAGGCGCGCAGCACCTCGGCGCGCTGGGCCGGCGTCAGCGCCCGCGCGATCGCCAGCAGCTCGTGGTCCGGACGATCGGTGGCGGCGTAGAGGGCGGCGGCCACGACCTTGACCTCGCCGTCCGGGTCGAAGTCCGTCAGCGCGACCTCCGGCTCGTCGCCGGTCCGCGAGTCGAGAGCGCGCGCCGCCGCGGCCTCCGGTGTGGCCAGCGTGCGGGCGGCGACGGCGGCGGTCGCCGCCCGCGTCTCGGCGAGGTACGCGGACCACGCGCCACCGCGCTCGGGCAGGTCCACGCGCTTGAGGAACGCCGGGATCACCTTGCGCAGCTCGACGAGCATCAGGTCGGCGCCGGCGCGCACCTCGGCCAGCGGATGGGCCCGCATGCGCAGCAGCAGCTGCTCGTAGGCCTGGCCGGTGCCGTAGATGCCGACGTTCGAGCTCGTGGCCGCCGGCAGCAGGCCGCGGAGGGTGTCGAGCGCCTTGGCGCGGATCGTCATCCGGTACACCCCGTCCGACTCGGCCGCCTCACGCGGGTGCCGCGCCTCGTAGAAGGCGCGCATCCGCGGCAGCCACGCACGATAGACGTCGAAGGCGTGATCGAGCGCGTCGACGTAGCGCGCGCGGAGCGTCCCCGTCAGCTCGGCGGGGACGTGGTAGCGATACCGCCCGCCCGGCCGGTCGTCGTACGGGATGTAGCGCGTGGACTGCTCGAGGTAGGCCATGAGCCGGCCCCACTCGAGGACCTTGGTGAGGATGTTCGACGCGCCCTCGCAGGCCAGGTGCACGCCGCCGAGCTGGGCCACCGAATCGTCGCCGTACTCGACGAACACGCGCTCGTAGAGCTGCTCGGCGCGCCGCGTGTCGAACGCGGTCTCGGGCCGGGTGAGGCCGACGTCGCCCGTCAGGAACTCGTCGAGAAAGAGGCGGCGCAGCGACTTCGGCGAGCGCGAGTACCGGGCGAACAGCGCGCCCTTCACGACCTCGGGCAAATTCACCAGCGCGAAGACGGGACGATCGAGGTTGGTGAAGTACGGAGCCAGCAGCGCCCGCTCGTCCGGGCTGAACTCGTCCGTCATCCGAGCGGATCTTACGCCAGCGCCCGGAGGAACGCCACCACCGCCACCCCGAGCGTCACGGTGACGAGCAGGTTCACGCGCAGCGCGGCGAGCGCGAGCACCACGGCGGCGCCCCACAGCGGCGGATGCGCGAGCGCGACCGCCAGGCGGGCGCCGGCGCCGTCGCGCTCGAGCAGCACCAGCGGGATCGCGATGGCGGGCAGGACCGCCAGCGGGATCAGGCGCAGCCACAGGCGCAGCCGCGGCGGCAGCGGACGCCGCGCCAGCGCCAGCAGCAACGGCGCTCGCGTGAGATACGTCGCGACCGCCATGCCGCCGATCACCAGCCAGACGTCGCCTCTCACGCCGGCTCCGGCGACAGCACGAGCGCGGCCAGCGCGCTCACCGCGAAGCCGGCGAGCGCGATGTGCCAGGTGCCCGGCAGCGCGAGGGCGATGCCGACCGCCAGCGCGCCGGCGACGGTGGCGATCACCCAGTCGGCCGGGCGGCGGAGCTGCACGGCGAGGAGCGCGAGGAACACGGCGGGGAACGCGAAATCGAGTCCCCAGCGCGCCGGATCGGCGACGAGGCCGCCGAGCTGCGTGCCCACCGCCACGCCGGCCAGGAACGAGGCGGAGACGGCGACCGCGCTGCCGACGAAGAACCACGGCTCCGGCGGATTGCTCCGGGCGACGGCCACGGCGAACGACTCGTCGTTGACGAAGTGGGCGACGATCGGCAGCCACCCGCGCGGGAACGCCCGGAACGACGGCGCCAGCGTTGCCGCCATCAGGTAGTGGCGCATGTTGACGACGTAGGTCGTCAGCACGATGGCCAGCGGCGAGGCGCCGGCCGCGAGCATCGGCACCGCGATGAACTGCGAGGCGCCGGCGAAGACGAGGAGCGACATGCCCCACACCTCCAGCGGGAGCAGGCCGGCCTGGACGGCCAGACCGCCGAAGACGGTGCCGTAGACGAACACGGACGGGACGAGCGCCAGCGAGGCGACGACACCGTCGCGGACCAGGGCGGGCACGAGACGGCGGCCTATCGCACCGAGATCGGGATGCGGATGTCGATCGTGGAGGCGGCCGGCTGTCCGTTCTTCATCGCGGGGAAGAAGCGCCATCGTCTCAGCGAGTCCAGCAGCGCCCGGTTGAGCTCGGGATCGGCGGTGGGCTCGGTGAGCTCGACCTGGGCGCTGCCGCTGGCGGTGACGCTGAAGCGCGCGACCGCCACCACCTCGATGGCGCGGCGCCGCAGCGCCTCGGACAGCTCGGGCATCGGCTGATAGATGACGCGGGCGCCGACACTGCCGCCGCCGCGCTCGACGCCTCGCGGGGCGCTTTCCGACACGCTCGGCGGCACCACCGACGAGATGGCCGGCGGCGCGGAATCCGGCGGCGCGTCCCGGCTCGACGAGCGCTCGCCCGGCGGCACCGCCAACGGCGGCGGCGCGGGCGCGGTCTCGCGCGCGGGCGCGATCTCGCGTGCAGGTGGAGTCTCGCGGGCAGCGGGGGGCTCCGGCTCCGCGGCCGGCGGCTGCGGACGGCTGACGGCCGGCGCCGGCTCCGCCCGCCGCGGCGGCGTCGCCACGGGCCTCGGCATCGCACGCCTCGCGGGCGCCGCCGGGGCCGGCGGCGGCTCGGCCACGGCGATCTCGATCCGGCCCGGCTCCGGCGGCGGAGGCGGCGGCTGCAGCATCCGCAAGAAGGCCATCAGCCCCAGGGTCGTGAGCAGCACGGCCGCCGGCGCCTGCCACCGCAGCCGCCCCCACGGATCGTCACGAAGCGCGGCGGTGTCCACGGCGCTCACTCCGGCGCCACCGCGAAGACGAAGCGCTCGGCGCCGGCCTCGCGCGCCCGCAGCATCGCCTGCACCACGATGCCGCTCGGCGCCGCCGCGTCCACGGCCACCACGACGTTCCGCGCGGCGGAGCCGGGCCCGCGCGCGGCGAGCAGCGCGCGCAGCGCGGCCGGCAGCGCGTCCAGCGCCACCGCCGTCTGGTTCAGGAGGATGTCGCCGCCGCGCCTGACCGTCAGCGTGACGGCGTCCGTCGTCGCCATCGGCGCGGACCGGCCCCGCGGCAGGTTCACGGCGAGCGAGTGCAGGTTCTGGAGCGAGAGCGACGCCAGCATGAACGTGGCGAGCAGGAAGAACATCACGTCGATCATCGGGATGATCTCGATGCGACCACGGCGACGCTGACGGAGCCGGCGCCGCCTCACGACGCGCCCTCGTGCTCCTCGAGCCGCCGGGCGTCGATCAGCCGCGTGCCGAGCTGCTCCATGTCGTCCATGATCCGCGCCTGCCGGTGCGAGCACCAGTTGAACGCGAAGAGCGCCACCAGCGCGATGAAGAGCCCCACCGCGGTGGCGATCAGCGCCTCGGCGACGCCGCCGGTGACGCCGCGCGGGTCCACCAGCCCTTCGGTGCCGAAGAGCCGGAAGGCGCGGATCATGCCGCTGATCGTGCCCAGCAGGCCGAGCAGCGGCGCCGCGGTGACGGTCGTCTCCAGGATCCACAGCCCCCGGCCCAGGGACTGCTCGATGGCGCTCGCCTCGTCGGCCGCCCGCGACTCGATCCACCACGGCGGCCGCTTGCGGTGGTCGACGATGACGCGGCAGAAGCGGCCGAAGTAGTTCCGTGGATCGACGCCGGCCAGCGTCTGCTCGAAAGTGGCCCACGCCACCCCGTCGGCCCCGATCGATCGCAGCACGCCGGCCGGCATGCGCGCGCGGGCGACGAATACGTATGCCTTCTCGAGGATGACGATGGTGGACAGCACGGCCAGCAGCAGCAGCGGATACACGATGACGCCGCCCACCCGCAGCGCGCCGGCGAAGTTCCGGAGCTCCTCCATGGAGGCTCAGAACTCCTTCTTGAGTCCGCCGAAGAAGCCGCGGGGTGGTCCGAACTGCCGGGCGAACACACCGATGCCGGTGCCGTCGCGCAGGACGTAATTCTTGTCGAGGACGTTGACGACGTCGAAGCGGGCCTCCAGGGTGCCCAGCGCCGGCACCGTGAACCGCCGGCTCAGCCCGGCGTTCAGCTGCTCGTACGGGGGGTTGGTCGCGTCGTTGGGATGCTGCACCGTGCGGCGCAGTCCGCTGCCCACCAGCAGGTCGACCGCGAGGCGCGTCCCGGACCAGACGTAGGCGAGCCCGGCGGAGGCGGTGATCAGCTGGCTGTGGTCGGTGACCACGTCG
>VBPC01000105.1 GCA_005887895.1 Candidatus Rokuibacteriota bacterium | reverse complement strand
ATCCAGCTGGAGACGCGCTTGGAGAACGACTACGGGTTCGGCTCTCAGAACGGCAACAAGCAGCGTCTGCTCTTCGTCTCGGTCGATGTGCCCGCGGGCAGCGTCAATACGACGCCGTGTGACACGCCGGGGAACGATGGCGTCGCCCAGCCGTACTTCGTCAGCGTCGTGAACCAGGGGACCGATGGACCCTTCCCGGCGGCCACCTGCCTGCAGGCGAACGGCTCGACGACGTTCGACAACAATACGCCCGTCGACCTCTTCAGCTCTCCCACCAACGCCGGATTCGCGCTCACCGGTGCACCGCTGGCGGTCGGCACGCAGTTCCAGTTCAATATCACGCCGAACACCGGCGGCCCTCAGACGGTCGTGACGACGCTCGACAACCCCGAGGCGGCCAACCCGGACCCGACGGGAACCCCGACGGACTTCATCAATCTGATGGTGCCGAAGGCGGCGCCGACATCCACCGGCTTTACGCTTCTGGACGCCGGCATAACTTCCGCGACGACCTCGCGCCCGATCACGATCTCGTGGACGCTGCCGACGTTCCAGATCAGGGAGGCGTTCGTGAGCCCGATCGTCCAGCCGTCGGCCTTCGGCGGCGGGACGTTCTGCTCAAGTCAGAACGGGAACCTGCCCGATCCAACCGTGACCCAGGCGACGATCCTGTTCCCGACGAGCTGCAACGGTCCGATCTTCCCCAACGGCTCGGCGAGCGTCTGTGTCTTCATCACCGGCGTCAATGGAGAGAGGACCAGCGCCTGCTGGTTCTTCTCGAATCAGGGCGGGTGATGCAAGTTGGACGGGAACGGCCATCCTTTCGGCTAGGATAGTCGCCATGCTCAGTCGCGCGCGGCGGACGGCTCGAGCCCTGGTGGCGCTCGCCGTCGTCGCGCAGATCGCCTGGCCCGCGGCGCCAGTCCAGGCGCAAGCGTGGCACGACGCCTACATCAAGGGCCTCGAGCACATGGACGGCAAGCGGTGGGCGGAGGCCGTGCAGGCCTTCGACGACGCGCTCGCCGCCAATCCTCAGGAGAACAAGAGCGCGCGCCTCTACGGCATGCGCTACGGCTACTTCCCGCACCGGGACAAGGGCATCGCGCTCTACCACCTGAGCCGGTACGACGAGGCCATCCCCGAGCTGGAGGAGTCGATTCGTCAGGGCGCCACCGCGGAGGCGACGAAACATCTCGACCTCGCGAAGAAGCATCAGCCGGCCGTCGCGACGGCCGGGGTATTCCGCGGGACCTGGTGGGACTTCTACGAGCGGGGACTGAAGTACTCGGACGCCGGGGCGTGGAAGGCGGCCGTGCAGGACTTCCAGGCGGCCCGCACGCAGCGTGAGAAGGAGGATCGCAGCGCGCGCACCTACGGCGTGGCGTTCGTCGAGTACTTCCCCGTCCGCGAGCTCGGCATCGCGCTCTACCAGGAGGGCCAGTACAAGGCGGCGGTCGAGGCGCTCGAGAAATCGCTGGCCGGCCACCCGACGGCCAAGGCCGCCTACTACTACAACCTCGCGCGGGCGGCGCTGCTGCGCCAGACCGCCGCCGACACGCGACCGCCGCGGATCACGATCGAGGCGCCAGCCGACGGCCTGCTCACCAACGCGCTGGCGCTGGAGGTGCGCGGGACGGCGGAGTCGAAGAACCAGGTCGCGGTGGTCGAGATCAACGGGGAGTCGCAGCTGATCGACGCGGCGACCGCCACCCGGCCGTTCACGCAGGTCGCCGAGCTTTCGCCAGGGGCCAACGTGATCCGCGTCCGCGCCAGGGACCTCGTCGGCCAGGAGACGGTGGCCTCGGTGAACGTCGTCGTCGATCGCGAGGGGCCGGTGGTCGTCATCGAGCGCGCGGCCCGCACGCCGTCCGGCCAGATCCGGCTCGAGGGCACCGTGTCCGACAACGTCCGCCTCGGCCCCTTGCAGGTCAACGGCCGGCCGGCGTCGGTCAGCGCCGGGATGGAGAGCACGTTCAGCGTCGACGTGCCGGCGACCGCCACCGCATTTCAGATCGAAGCCGCGGATGCAGTGGGCAACGTCACGCGAGTGCGCATCCCGATTCCGGCGGCGCTGCGGCAGGGACGGCGGCCGGACTGGGAGATCGTGCCCGTCGCGTGGCGGCGTCAGATCCTCCCCTCGTTTCTCCAGGGGCGGCCCGGGCTGGCGCTCGAGATGGAGACGCCGCCGGCCGAGGTGCAGCAGGAGTCCGTGTCGATCGCGGGCATCGTGAGCGCGAGCGCCGGCCTCAAGGAGCTGAAGGTCAACGGGCAGTCCCAGCAGATCCCCGCCTCGGCCGCCGGCAAGCCGTTCGCGTTCAGCTACGGCGTGCCGCTCGCGGAGGGCGCCAACACGATCACGGTGATCGCGTCCGACCAGAGCGGCAAGACCGAGACGCGGACGTTCACGGTCGTCCGCAAGGTGGACGAGATCGCGCGGGCCGGCTCGCGGCTGGCGGTGGCCGTCCTGCCCTTCAATCACAAGGGGCAACCGACGACGATGTACGCCGCCGCCTTCGAGGCGATCACCGACGCCATGGTGAACCAGCGGCGCTTCAAGGTCGTGAGCCGCGACCAGCTCGAGACCATCCTGAGAGAGCAGAAGCTCTCGGCCACCCAGCTCGTCGATCCGACCACCGCCATCAGGATCGGCAAGCTGGTCGCCGCCGAGGCCACGCTGGTGGTCACCGTCAACGAGTCGCCGAAATCCGTCGAGGCCTACGCGCAGCTCATCAGCACGGAGACGAGCACGGTGCTCGCCTCCAAGGACGTGTTCGATCCGGAGAAGGCCCCCGGCAGCGCCCGGACCAAGATGGCCGAGCTCGCGGCCAAGATGAAGCAGGACTACCCGCTCGTCGAGGGCGTCGTGATGATGGTCGCCAACAAGCGGGTGGTGGTCGGCATCGGATCGCCGAAGAACGTGCGGCCCGACATGAAGGTGATCGTGTACCTGGAGGGGCCGCCGCTGATCGACCCGACGACCAAGGAAGTGCTGGACCGTCCGATCGAGACGCTCGGCGAGGGCACGCTCAAGGAGATCAAGGAGAAGATCTCCTACTGCGACGTTCGGGATCCGGCGAAGATCGAAGCCGGTCTCGCCCAGAAGAAGCTGCTGAAGGTCATCACCAAGTGAGGAGTGACGACGGTGCCTGACAACGAGAACGTCCAGAGCCCGGGCATGAAGAGCGACGTGTGGGACTACGTCCGCCGGCGCAACGAGCTGGATCGCGAGATCCAGGAAAAGTTCGCCAGGCCCGTCACCGTCATGTTCACCGACATCAAGGGCTCGACGACGTTCTTCGACATGCGGGGCGACCTGGAGGGCGTCACCATGCTCCAGCGCCACAACGAGCTGGTGATTCCCCCGATCGAGAGCCACGGTGGCCGCGTGCTGCAGCGGCTGGGCGACGGCCTGCTGGCGGTGTTTCCGACCTCCACGCCGGGCGTGAAGGCCGGCATCGAGATCCAGAAGCGTCTGCACGAGTACAACAGCCGGGCGCCCGAGCGCGAGCGGATCCACGTCCGGGTCGGGCTCAACAGCGGCATGGCGATGGTCGAGGAGGCCAACGTCTTCGGCGACGCCGTCAACACCGCCGCTCGCGTGCAGACGCTGGCCGAGCCCGGCCAGATCCTGGTGTCGGAGTCGACCTACCGGGAGGCCAGCGGGGATCTCGGCACCGACATCTTCTTGCCGGTCGGCCCGGCCGCCCTCAAGGGCAAGCTCGAGAAGGTGGTCGTCCTCGAGGTGATGTGGTCGCCGGAGCAGGCTCGCCTGCGGGCGGCCGTGCAGACGTCGACCGACCAGGCCCGCCGCGTGCTTCACCTGGACGTCTCGCGGACGGGGGCCCGGCTCAAGGTCGCCACCCGCGAGGTGCTCGGCACCGAGGAGGCGGGCGTGCGCCAGGCCGAGGAGACGGCCTACGACGAGGCCGCGGTGGGCCAGACCGTGCAGCGGATCGAGACGATCCTGGGCGGCGCCGACCGCGAGGGCCGGATCCCCAAGCAGAACCTGGAAGACCTGGGCGGCCTCGGCCGCCTGCTCTGGGAGCAGCTGTTGCCGGCCGGCGTCCGCGCGCGCCTCGGCGAGACGACGGCGCCGGAGCTGCTGCTGGCGCTGGACGATCAGCTCACGCGCATCCCGTGGGAGCTGCTGCACGACGGCCGCGAGTTCCTGTGCCTGCGGTTCGCGATGGGTCGCGTGATCACCGCCGCCCGGCAGCTCGCGGCGTCGAAGCCGCGCGAGAGCAAGGGCCCGCTGAAGGTCGCGCTCGTCGCCGATCCGCAGGGGACGCTGCCGGAGGCGCAGCGGGCCGGCACCCAGCTCGGGGCCCAGCTGGGCGACCGTCCCGAGTACCAGGTGGTCGTCAACGACCGCACGGTGAGCCGCGCCGAGTTCCTCGCGCAGTTCACGACCTGCGACGTCGTCCATGTTGCCGGCCAGGCGGAGTACGCGGGCGCCGGCGGCGGCTTCGCGCTGGCCGACGGTCACATCAGCGCCACGGATCTGGCGCGGCTGCCGGGTGACGCCACCGTGCCGCAGCTGCTCTTCTTCGCCGCCTCCGAGCCGCTGGTCGCCGGCGGCAATCGTCACGGCGAGGCGGCGGTGTTCGGCCTGGCCACCGCCATCCTCATGGCCGGCGTCAGGCACTTCGTCGGCTCGCGGCGCGCCGTGGGCGGAGTCGCCGGCGCCCAGTTCGCGCAGGAGTTCTACGGCCAGCTCGCGGGCGGCCAGTCCATCGGCGTCGCCCTGCGCGATGCGCGGCGCGAGGTCGTGCGCCGCCACGGCAAGAGCGAGCTGACGTGGGCATCGTACGTCCTCTACGGTGATCCGACCTCGCGCTACGTGGCCGGGCGCGTCCCAAGCGCGCCGACCCGTGCGGCGGCGGTGCTCGGCCGCAAGCGGCTGATGGCGCTGCTCGGCGGCGTCGCGGCGGTCATCGTTGCGGTCGGCGGGCTCGTCTTCGCGCTGAGCGGCGGCGGCAAGGGGCGGATCGAGGCCGCGTACAAGCACCTCGAGGGCGGCCGCCTCGGCGCGGCTGCGCACGAGTTCGAGGCGGCCGTCGGCGCCCGCCCGGCCGAGGCCTACGAGGGCCTCGCCCTGGTCGCTCTGCGGCAGAACGACGCGGCGGCCGCCCAGAAGTTCTGCGGGGAAGTGCAGCGCCTCGGCGCCAGCCGCCCCGGCTGCGTGCTCGTGCAAGGCGACCGTGTGGCGCTGCAGGGCGATCTGCCGAAGGCGGCGGCGTCCTACGAGTCGGTCGTCTCGTTCGCCGGTCTGCCGAACATTCCCAAGGCCATCGCCTACAGCCGCCTCGGCCGCATCGCCGCCGAGCAGGGCCAGCCGGATCGCGCCCAGGCCGCCTACGCGATGGCCCAGCAGACGGATCCTGGCAACGCCGAGGCTCTCAGCAACATGGGCGCGCTCCTGCGACGCCAGGGCAAGTACGCCGAGGCGGCCACCGCGCTCGAGAAGGCGGCCACCCTCGATCCGAACGATGCGATGGTCCAGACGCTGCTCAAGGACGTGCGTGACGCCGAGGTCGGCGGCAACGACGCGGAGAAGCGGAAGCGGGTGGATGCGCTGGTCGAGGAGCTGGCCAACCGCTTCAAGCGCGGCGACGTCGTGCGGCCGCCGGCCGGCCGCGACGACTGGACGTCACCGCCGCTGACGATCTCGCTGCTGGGCTTCGAGAGCCGCGGGCGGATGCCGTTCCGCGAGGGCGAGTACGACTTCCTCAGTCTGAAGATCGGCCAGGCGCTCGAAGGCCAGACCCGGGCCCGGCTCGTCGAGCGCAACGTCATGGACAAGCTCCTGGCCGAGCTGAAGCTGTCCTCCGCTGGAGTAGAGCAGGCGCTCGCCGACCTCGTCGGCGTTTCGCGGCCCGCCCGCGAAGCGGATCTTGTGGTCGGGGTTCGTATAGAAGCCCGCCCGGGCCGCCACCGGGATGTCCCTGATGAAGAAGATGTACTCGCCGCCCAGATGCAGCTCGACCACGTCGTCGAGCTTGTACCGGGTCGCGATCGCGTCGGCCAGAAGCTTCTGATCTTCCGCGAGGGCGCCGGCGGTCAGCGCGACGTCGTCGGCGAAGCCGAGATCACCGAGGTCACCGACCGGACCGCGCGCGCCAAGCTCACCGACGAGAGCAAGTCCGTCACCCCCGGGCTCAAAGCGCTCGAGCGCATATAGGCGTATATAGAGGAGCGCCCCGGCGGAGCCGGGGCGCTCTGAACGTCTGGGGGCTTGGGGGCCATGTCGAGGCCCCCATCTCAATCAAAAGCGAAAGACCGTCGAGACCGAGAACTCCAGGACGTCCTTCGCGCGCTGGAGTAGAGCAGGCGCTCGCCGACCTCGTCGGCGTTTCGCGGCCCGCCCGCGAAGCGGATCTTGTGGTCGGGGTTCGTATAGAAGCCCGCCCGGGCCGCCACCGGGATGTCCCTGATGAAGAAGATGTACTCGCCGCCCAGATGCAGCTCGACCACGTCGTCGAGCTTGTACCGGGTCGCGATCGCGTCGGCCAGCGGCACCTGGAAGTTCTTCACGAGCTGTGAGTACTGGATGTACGTCGCCTCGAACGCCAGCGTCAGCCGCTCGAAGAACCGATAGGACACTCCCGCGGCCGCCACGTCGGGCACCTTGAAACCGAACGGGCCCGTCGTCACCGTCCCGCTGGAGTCGGTGACCGTGAAGGTCATGTCGTAGCGGGGCCCCCGCCGGTAGACGACGCCGACCCCGAGCTCCTTCAGCGGATGCCACAGGGCGCCGACGTTGAATCCGATGCCGACATCGGTGCCGTCGACGGTCTCGGTGGAGAGCAGGCTGCTGAAGTTCGGCGGACCGGTGAACCCGAACGTGTCGAAGCGCTCGAGCCTCGATCGGATGCGCCCGACCGAGAATTCCAGGCTGGCGCCGACGTTGGGCAGCCAGGCGTTCTGCTTCTCGAGATTGAGGGCGGCCCCCAGGCCGAAGTTGAGCGCCTGGATCTCCAGATCGGACTTGATCGGGAGCAGCCGGTTGAGCCCGCCGCCGGGATCGGTATTGAAGACGCCCTGGCTGTCGACCTTGCTCTTGTAGTTGATCAGCTCGCGTACGAACGCCGCCACCACCACCCGCTCGGCGGGAAAGACGAAGCTGAAGAACGACGGCGTCACGACGCTGTCGTCGAAGTCACGGGAGTGGACGCGGTTGGACGCGCCCTCCTCGGGCGTGTTGCTGAAGGCGTTGAACGTGTTGTGGAAGCGCGTGAACTTCACCTCGGCCGAGAGCTCGGGGCGCTGCAGGATGACGAGGCCGGCCGGATTGGCGATGACGGCCGTGGCGTCGTCGGCCACGGCGACGAAGGCGCCGCCCATGCCGAGCGAGCGCGCGCCCGGGTTGTTGAAGTTGAACTGGAAGCCGCTGAACGCCTCGCTGTCGATCAGCCCCTTGTCGCCGGCGCCCGCCGGGATGGTGCCGCCGAGGACGCTCACCGTGAGCAGCAGGCACCACGCCAGTCGTCGCATCGTCACCTCCCGGTGGTCGGCGCATGCCGACCCAATGCTCGGCAGAATGTCCGGATTATAAGGGGCGGCGTCGGTGAGGACGACGGGATAAACTACGGAGCGACGAGGGAAGGAATGGTGCCGAAGCGGGGACTCGAACCCCGACACCCTTGCGGGCACTAGACCCTGAAACGTGGGGCGGCGCCGCAGCGGCGATGCTCCAGGTAAAAGGCGTCGAGATCAGACAAGAGAGTCACGGCCGCGAAAGTAGCCGCGAGCGGTCTCCCGCGCAATGTCGAAAAAGTGAGACACGACTCCGACGTCTGATAAGTTGCGTTTATGTCGCCTACGCTCCGGATGCGGGCAGGGGGAGCGTGACGCTCTGGGGTGACGGCTCCCCGACTCGCGAGTTTCTGTATGTCGATGATTGCGCCGAGGCCATCGCGCGCTCCGCCGAGAAATACGACGCGTCTGATCCGGTGAACGTCGGTAGCGGTTTCGAAATCTCGATTCGCGACCTTGCGCGGAAGATCGCGGATCTGTGCGGTTTCCGCGGCGAGATCGAGTGGGACCCGAGCCGGCCGAACGGACAGCCGCGTCGCCGCCTCGACGTTGCTCGCGCCGAAGCGTCGTTTGGTTTCCGGGCCCACACGGGCCTCGATCAAGG
>VBPC01000032.1 GCA_005887895.1 Candidatus Rokuibacteriota bacterium | reverse complement strand
CTGACAAGGCCAACGCGCTCGACGTCTCCACCTTCCGCTACCTGCGCCAGCCGCAGGTCGGCATGGACAAGGAGCAGATCCTGATCCTGCTCGGCGCGCCGGCGACGGTCAGCGGCGACCAGGGGCAGATGCAGCAGCTCGCGCGCCGCTACTGGCGAGACATCGAGGGCAACGCCACCGAGGTCTGGGTCTATCCGCTCGGCTGGAACCTCTTCTTCGCCGGCCAGAAGCTCATCGACGTCACGCAGTACATGCCGCCGTCCCGCTGATCCAGGAGGAGCCATGATTCGGTCCCGGCTCGTCGTCACCAAGCAGACGCCGCTCGCCGCCCACGGCATGGTGGCCGCCGAGCATCCGCGCGGGGCCGCCGTCGGCGCCGCCATCCTCGCCCGCGGCGGCAACGCCGTGGACGCCGCCGTGGCCACCGCCTTCGCGATGACCGTGATCGAGCCGTTCATGTCGACCATCGCCGGCTCGGGCACGATGCTCGTGCACCTCGCCAAGCGCGGTGAGACGGTCAGCCTCAACTTCAACGGCGTGGCGCCGCTGGCTGCGCACGAGACGACCTACCGTGTCGTCGGCGGCGTCTCCGACGGGCTGTTCGGATGGCCCCGCACGGAGGGCGCGGCGAACGAGTATGGCCACCGCGCGGTGGCGGTGCCGGGCTCGGTGGCCGGCCTCGCGCTGGCGCTCGAGCGCTACGGCACGATGGCGCTGCGCGATGTGCTGGCGCCCGCCATCGCGCTCGCCCGCGACGGCTTCGAGACCGACTGGTATCTCGCCCAGAACGAGGCCAAGTTCCTGCAGGAGCTGCTGGCGTTTCCGGCGACGGCGAAGAATTATCTGCGCGACGGCTGCTGGGTCCACCGCCCGGCCGGCATGCTGCCGGGCGACCGATCGATCTATCCCGATCTTGCCCGCAGTCTCGAGCTGATCGCCCGGGAGGGACCGGACGCCTTCTACCGCGGCGCACTGGGGCAGGCGCTGGTCGACGACATGGCGGCCAGCGGCGGGCTGATCCGGCGCGAGGACCTCGCGGCCTATCGCGTGATCGTCGAGCCGGCGCTACGCGCCCGCTATCGCGACGTCGAGCTGGCGCTCTCGCCCGGTCCGACCGGCGGCGTCACCGCGCTCGAGATCCTGAACATCCTCGGCGAGTTTCCCTCGGCGAAGGTGGGCTGGCAGACGGTCGACGGCCTGCACCTGCGCGCCAGCGCGGTGGCCCGTGCGTTCCGCGACCGCTTCGAGCACCTCGGCGATCCGGCCGTCGTGAAAGCTCCCTGGGAGCGGTTGACGTCGCGCGAGTATGCCCGCGCGGTCGCCGCCGAGGTCCGTCGCGGCAAACCGGCGCGGACCCGCCCGCCGCGCGCCTCGGACGAGTGCACCACGCATCTGTCGGTGATCGACAAGCAGCGCAACATGGTGGCGCTGACCAACACGGCCGTATCGCTGTGGGGCTCCCGCGTGGTGGTGCCCGGCACCGGCATCCTGCTCAACAACGGCATGATCTGGTTCGACCCCGAGCCCGGCAAGCCGAACTCCGTCGGCCCCGGCAAGCGCGGCCTCGTCAACATGGTCCCCGCGCTCGGGTTCCGTCGTGGCGCGCCGGCGTTCTCGGTGGGCGCCCCCGGCGGGCGCGCCATCATCTCGGCGATCCCGCAGGTCATCAGCAATCTCGTCGACGGCCGGGCGACGGCCCAGGCGGCCGTCGAGGCGCCGCGCCTGCACACCGAGGGCGGCGAGGTGCTCGTCAGCACGCGCGTCGGCGACCAGGCCCTGGCCGGTCTCGCCCGGCGGGGGCACGAGGTCGTGCCCAAGGAAGAGTCGTACTCGACGCTGAACTTCGCGCGCCCGGTGGCGATCCGCGTGACCGCCAAGGGCCTCGAGGCCGGCTGCGAGCAGTACAGCGCCGCCGCGGCGGCGGGACACTGAGCGATGGCCATCGAACGATTCGTGCTCGTGCACGGCGCCTGGCACGGCGGCTGGTGCTGGGCCAAAGTTGCCCGCCTGCTGCGCGACGCCGGGCACGAGGTCTACACGCCGACGCTCACCGGGCTCGGCGAGCGCGCCCACCTGGCGCGGCCCGAGGTCGACCTCGAGCTGCACATCCAGGACGTGGTCGCGATGCTGGAGGCGGAGGAACTGCGCGGCGTCACGCTGGTCGGCCACTCGTACGGCGGGATGGTCGTGACCGGCGTGGCCGCGCGCGCCGCCGGCGGGCGCATCGCGCAGCTCGTCTACCTCGACGCCTTCGTGCCGGAGGCGGGCAAGGCGCTGCTCGACTACCTCGGCCCGCGCGCGGACGCGATGCGGGAGGCGGTGCGGACGCAGGGCGAGGGCTGGAAGCTGCCGCCGTTCCCGCCGGAGCGCTTCGGCGTCACCAGCCAGCGCGACACCGAGTGGCTGACGAAGCACTTGGTGCCGCAGCCGTTCCGCACGTTCGAGCAGCCGCTGTCGGCCGCCGGCGGCGATCGCCTCAAGCGCAGCTACGTCTACTGCTCGAGGCCGGCGACCGGCACCTTCGACCAGTTCGCCGAGCGGCTGCGCGACGATCGCAAGTGGACGTTCCACGACGTCAAGACCGGCCACGACGCGATGGTGACGGCGCCCGGCGAGATCGTGAAGATCCTGATGGGCAAATAAGAGGAGGACACCATGGCCGCGCTGGAAGAGAAGGTCATCGCCTCGTGGAAGTACAAGAAGGGCGCGCTCGATCCCAAGACCGCCTTCCTCTGCTACCTGGCGGCCAACCTCGCCGTCGGCAACACCCACTGAGCGAAGCGCGACCTGGCAGGTGCCAGGGCCAGCGGCGCCAGCGAGGACGAAGTGCGCGAGGCGATCTCGTTCGCGATCCGCGCCAACGCCGCCAAGGCGCACGCCGACATCCTGAAGGTCTACGCCGATGGCGGAAGTTAACCTCACGGCGGCGTTCTCGAGCGTGCCGGCCGGCGACGCCGAGGCGATCAAGCGGCTGCTGGTCGAGACCGTCGAGCAGATCGCGCGCGACGACGCGACGTTTTCGAAGGCCAAGCTCGTCTTCACGGAGTCGGACGAGCGGTGCGGTCTCACCGCCGAGCTGGACGGGGTGAAGAAGGAGGGCGTGCCGCTCGCGCTCGACCTCGACACGCTGGAGGACGCGCAGACCTCGGCGGGCGCCCGCGCCCAGCTCAAGGAGGCGATCCGGCTCTACTTCCGGAAGGTGCAGGGGAAGTGACCGACGAGGCCGGGGTGCTGCTGTACACGTACCGCGGATGCGTGTTCCGCGTTCCCGACGACGTGCAGCCGCCCAAGGCCGGCTCGCTCCTGTTCTGCCGACATCTGACCGTGCGGCCCGGCGAGCGCGTGCTGGAGATCGGGGCCGGGCTGGGCCTGGCCGCCGTGCTGGCGGCGCGCGCGGGCGCCCGCGTCGTCGCGACCGACGTCCTGCCGGCGGCGGTGGCGACGATCCGCGCCAACGCCGCGCTCAACGGCGTGACGATCGACGCCCGCCTGGGTGATTGCTACGCGCCGGTGACCGGCGAGCGCTTCGACCTCGTGTGCAGCAACCCCCCGCAGATGCCGACGCCGCCCGGCCGCGAGCGCACGGACGCCGCCGCGGCGGCCGACAACGGCGGGCGCGACGGCTGGGAGATGCTCGATCGCGTGATCGCGGGCGCCCCGGCGCACCTGGCGGCCGGGGGCCGGCTCGTGTTCACGATCTTCGCGTTCCTCGGGTGCAAGGCGGCGTTCGCGAAGTGCGAGGCGGCGGGGCTGGCGCCGCGCGTCGTGGGCAGCGAGGTGCAGTCGTTCCCGCGCATCGGCTACGAGCGGCTGGACTACCTGCGCACGGTCGATCCCGAGGCGACGTTGCCGCGCGCCGGCCAGCCCGAGCGCGTGGAGCGCTTCGTCATCGAGGGGCGCCTGGCGTGAGAGCGCTCATCGTCAACGCCGACGACTTCGGCCTCACCCGAGGCGTGAGCGCCGGCATCCTGGCCGCGCACCGTCACGGCATCGTCACCAGCACGACCGTGCTCGTCAACGCCGGCCCCGACCGCGAGCAGCTCGCCGAGGCGCGGGCCGCCGGGCTGGGCCTCGGGTTGCACGTCAATCTCACGCTCGGCAAGCCGCTGACGCGCGCGCGGTCGCTGGTGGACGGCGGCGGGCGCTTCGTCCGCGACCCGCGGCGGGCGGCCGCGCGCGCCGTCGCCGGCGACGTGCGGGCCGAGATCGAGGCGCAGGTCGCGCGCTTCGAGCGCCTGGTCGGTCGCCCGCCGACTCACCTGGACACGCACCACCACGTCGGTCTCTACGCGCCCGTGCGCGACATCGTACTCGAGATCGCCCGCGCGCTCGGCGTGCCCGTGCGCAGCCAGGACGCGGCCGCCCGCACCCGCGCGCGCGCCGCCGGCCTCCGCACGCCCGACCACTTCTTCGGCGAGGCGGGCCCCGACGCCTACTGGTCGCCGCAGCGCACGCTCGCCTGCCTGCGCGCACTGCCGCCGGGCGTGTCGGAGCTCATGTGCCACCCCGGCCGCTTCGACGACGACCTCGCCTACAGCCGCTACGCCCGCCAGCGCGAAGTCGAGCTCGCCGCCCTCGGCGCGCCGTCTGCGCGCGCCGCCGCCATCTCGCTCGGCATCGACCTCCGCCACTTCGGCCAGCTATAGAGGAGCGCCACGGCTCCGCCGGGGCGCTCCGAACGTGTGGTCGAAGGCGCGCGCGATGACTGGTAAGCCGACCGCCGTCATCAGCCATGTTCTCGACGTCGCCTTGGCGAAAGCTGCTGCTGTGGTTGTGGTGCTGTCGCCCGACGATAAAGCCAAGCTCGCCGATCATTTCATTACGCCCCACGACCCGGCGCACGAGAAGACGTTGACGGGACAACCGCGCGCCAACGTCTTGTGGGAGGGCGGAATGGCGTACGCGCATGACGCTGACCGCACCGTGCTGGTTCAAGTTGGCAGCGTCCGCCCGTTCAGCGACATCTCAGGCCACCACATTCTGCGTCGGACTGATGCCCCACAAAGCAGAACCGAGTTCGTCGCGCGGCTCCGAAGCGCGAGGTGTGAAGCCGCGTCGGCGGCGCCGTCGCTAGAGGACTACTGCAGCAGCCCCGGCCGCATCGCTTCCCGAGCGAGTTCACTTCGACCGGTTCAGTCGCATCCAGCAGTGCGCGTGAATCTGACGCTCACCATTCCGACGGATCGGCTGAGTCGGTAGAACCGGCAGCTCGCAGGCCGGGCAGACGACCTTGGGGCACTCGACGTGTTGAACGCGGCCGTCTCGGCGGAAGACGACGTTCTGCCCGACGTCAACCCTCACCCTGCAGACGGCACACCGGGGTAGTTCGATCACCGTGATACTGCCTCCAAGCGGATACCGCTCGCTTGCCCCACCGCGCCCAACCCGTGGCATGACTCCCGGTGTGTGACGGCTCAGGGGCCGCGGACATTCAGTTCGCCGTGGCATCCGCGAGAGGCACGCTGTACGTCGACGGCCGGCCGAAGTCCCGCGGGCAGGTGACGACGGCCGGCGGCGCCGCCCGACCATCTGCAGCTCGGGCTCGGCCCGTCGTACCTCCTCCCGCCGGATGAACTGGACGCCATCACTGGCCGTGATCCCGTGATGTCGATGGGGCCGCCGACGCCACGCAAGCCGCTGCCGCGAATACAGAAGGCGCCGGCCAGCACGTCCCTGCGCGCTCTGCTGGCCGGCGAAGGAGCGGTAGGCGGCGACCCGGCCAGCGCGCCGAGCCGCCGCCCGTGCGAGGTTATCGGCTGGAAACGGAGCCTCCGAACGGTGCCGCGAGCGGGTTACCTACCGTGCGGGACACCTCGGAGCCCCCATGTACAGTTTGTTCTAGAATGCCGCCGATGACGGCGAAGACGGAGCCGCCCCTGATTCTGGCCGTCGACGTCGGTGGAACCACGCTGGCCGCCGGCGCCGTGACGCCGG
>VBPC01000031.1 GCA_005887895.1 Candidatus Rokuibacteriota bacterium | reverse complement strand
TCCCAGCGGCCGCAACGCCGCCTACCCCGGGTTCGACGACAAGCTCCTGTGGTATCGGCGCCTGCGGCGATGGGCGCAGCTCGTCGAGCTGCGCCGGCTCAGGCGAGGAGCGCCAGCGGCTCCTCGATCAGATCGGCGAGCGCGCCCAGGAACTGCGCGCCCCGGGCGCCGTCGAGCGCCCGGTGGTCACACGACAGTGTCAGCACCAGCGTCGGCTGCACGACGGCCAGGCCGTTGACGGCCACCACGCGGTCGGCGATGCGCCCGACCGCCAGGATCGCCGCCTGCGGCGGATTCACGATCGCGCTGAACGCGTCGACGCCGTACATCCCGAGGTTGCTGATGGTGAACCCGCCGCCCTGGATGTCGGCCGGCCGCAGCTTGCCGGCCTGCGCGCGGCTCACCAGATCCTCGCGCCGGGTCGCGATCTCCCCGAGGGTCAGCGTGTCGGCGCGCTGGAGCACCGGCACCACGAGGCCGTCGTCGAGCGCGAGGCCAGACCGACGTTGATGTCGGTGCGCGGGACGATGGTGTCGTCCTTCCAGGCGACGTTCACACGGGGATGGTGGGCGATGGCCGCGGCGACGAGGCGCACGAGCAGATCGGTGTAGGTGATCCGGGCGCCGGTCTGTCGGGTGGCGCGCTCGCGCCAGGTGACGAGGCGGCCCACGTTGACCTCGCGCACCAGGTAGAAGTGGGGCGCCGTGGTCCAGCTCTGCGTCATGCGCTCGGCCATGATGCGCCAGACGTTGCCGACGCCGGGCGCGGCCGCGCGCGGAGCCGCGGCGGCGAGGTCCGCCGCGAGCACGGCGCCGTCGGGGCCGGAGCCGCGGAGCACGTGCAGATCGACACCGCGCTCGACCGCGAGGCGGCGGGCCTTCGGCGATGCTGCGGTGAGCCGCGCGACCGCCCCCGCCTTCTGCTTCTCGACGAACGCCAGCACGTCGGCCTTCTCGATCCGGCCGCCCGGCGGCTTCAAACGGGCGAGGTCGACGCCGTGCTGCTCGGCGACCTTGCGCGCGAGCGGCGACGCCTTCACGCTCCCTGGCGCACCGGCCCCCGCCGGCCCCGGCGCGGCCATCGGCGCGACCGGCGAGGCCGCCGCGGCGCCCCCGGCCTCGCCGGCGGCGAAGATCAGCGCGATCGTCTTTCCGACCCCGACGACGTCCCCCGCCTGCGCGCTCACGTCGCGCAGCACGCCGGAGGCCGGCGCCTCCACCTCGACGGTGACCTTGTCGGTCTCGATCTCGACGATGGGCTCGCCCTTGCGGACGCTCTCGCCGGGAGCCTTGAGCCAGCGCAGGACCTTGCCGGTCTCCTGCGCCAGCTCCAGCGCGGGCATGATGACGCTGGTGGGCATCAGGCCTTCGCGCAGAGCGCCCGGGCCGCCTCGAAGACGCTCTTCTCGCTCGGCACCGTGAGGTCCTCGAGCACGGGCGAGAACGGCACCGGCACGTCCATGGCGCCGATCCGCTTGACCGGCGCGTCGAGGTAATAGAACGCGCCGTCCGCGATGACCGACGCGATCTCCGCCGTCACGCCGTAGCGCTCGTAGCCCTCGTCGACGACGATCGCGCGCGACGTCTTCCGGGCGGAGTCGATCAGCGCCTGCTTGTCGAGCGGCCAGGTGGTGCGCGGGTCGATCACCTCGGCGCTGATGCCGATCTCCTCGAGCATCTTGGCGGCGGCGAGCGCGACGATCACCATGCTGCTGGTGGCGACGATCGTGATGTCCCGGCCCTCGCGCTTGATCTCGGCGACGCCGAACGGGATGGTGTAGTCGGTGTCCGGCACCGGGCCCTTCACGCGGTACATCATCTTGTCCTCGAAGATGACGACCGGGCTGTCGTCGCGGATGGCGGTCTTCATCAGGCCCTTGGCCTCGTAGGGGCCGGAGGGCAGCGCCACCTTGAGGCCGGGGACATGGCTCACCCACGCGTGCAGCGACTGCGAGTGCTGGGCGGCCGAGCGCCGGGTGGCGCCCAGCGTGGTGCGAAAGACGATGGGCACCTTGATCTTGCCGCCGGACATGTAGTGCGCCTTGGCGGCCTGGTTGACCATCTGGTCCATCGTCAGCGTGATGAAGTCGCCGAACATCACGTCGACGATCGGGCGCATGCCGGTCATCGCGGCGCCCACGCCGATGCCGGCGTAGCCGGGCTCGGAGATCGGCGTGTCGATGATGCGCTTGGTGCCGAACTCGTTGACCAGCCCCACCAGCGTCTTGAACGGATGCCCGGCCTCGGCCACGTCCTCGCCGATGAGGAACACGGTCGGGTCGCGGCGCATCTCCTCGGCGATCGCCTCCCGTACCGCCTCGCCGTACGTCAGCTCACGCTCACTCATACGACCCCTCCTCCGCCCCCCCGGTGACTGCGCCGCGTATGATACCGCGGCGCCAGCCCTGCGCGTTGACACGATCCCGGCTGCCCGCCTACTGTAGCGCCGGCGAATCGCACCAGACACCGTGACGGAGGGGCGGATGGCTCAATGTGGACGGATGTCGAGGCTGGTCCGTTTGGCGCTGGCGATCCTGGCGGTGGCGTGGAGCGCGAGCGCGGCCTCGGCCGGCGGCCAGGTCGGGACCTCGTTGCCGGCCGACTTTCCGGTGATCCTCGACGCCTCGCTCGGCGTGCCGGTCATCGGCTTCGGCGCCGCCGGCCGGGTCCAGCGCACGCCCGTGATCTTCCTGCACGGCAACAACGACACGCCGTTCCCCACCGCCTGCAATCCGCTCGGCCGCATCCATTCGATGGCGCAGTTCTTCCTGGACCACGGCTACGCGGCCGCCGAGCTGTGGGGGCTCGGCTACCAGGGTGATCAGTGCGACCTCATCGCGCAGCCCACGAACCGCTCGGCCGGCGCGCACTCCACGGTGGCGAACATCCCCGACGTGCGTCGCTTCGTTCACGCCGTGCTCGACTACACCGGAGCGCGCCAGGTCGATATCGTCGGGCACAGCCTGGGCGTCACGCTGGCGCGCGCCTGGCTGCGCACCGACAACGCCTTCCACCTCGTGCGCCGTCTGGTGGCGATCGACGGCCCCAACCACGGCATCGTCAACTGCTCGCCCTCGCCGGCGAACTTCTACCAGCTCCCGGCGTTCGGCGGCTTCACCCCCGACAGCGCCCTCTGCCTGGAATACGGCTCGGACAACACGCCGCTGCTGAGGTTCGTCAACGGCCGCCACGAGGCGCGTCCACCGACGCAGTACCTCGTCATCCGCAACGCCGATACCAGCTTCGTGTACTTCTCGGCGCCGGACGGCGTCTTCCCGGCCGTGCCCGCCGAGGATCGTGAAGGCAACCCGCACGACTTCTCGCTCAGCGCCCGCCTCGCGGGTGCCCGCGAGATCGACCTGGTGGGCCAGGGCGCTTTCGACGACGTGCTGGGCACCGCCCACCTCGGCATTCTCAACTCGCCGGTCACCTGGCAGCGCGCCTTCGATTTCCTGAGCGAGGGCGGCCGGCGCCCCTGAGCCGGCGCCCGCCGGCGTCAGACGTCAGGCGTGGGGCGGACGAGGATCTTCGCGTGACGCTCGGGTGAGGCCAGCTCCGCGAACGCCGCCGCGACGCCGTCGATGCCGACGTGGCCGGTGATCAGCGGCGTGGTCGGGATGCGGCCCTCGGCGATGTGGCCCAGCGTGGCGGCGAACTCGTCCTGGGTGTAGCCGAGGACGAACTGGAAGCTCAGCTCCTTCACGATGCCGAGCAGCGGGTGGATCGTGTCGGCCTCCATGCAGACGCCGACCACGACGATGCGCGTGCCGCGCGGCGCGGCGACCATGCTCTGGTCGAGGAGGCCGGGGACGCCCACGCACTCGAACACGACGGCGGGGCGCGCGCCGGCCGCCTCGCGCCAGCGCGTCCACGGCGACGTCGCCGCCGGGTCGACGACCACGTGGGCCCCCAGCATCGTGGCCAGCCCGCGCCGGTGCGGCGAGAAGTCGGCGGCCACGATCGGCTCCACCGTCGCCAGGCGGAGCGCCGCGATCACCGCGAGGCCGACGGGTCCGCAGCCGATGACGAGCGGCGCGTCGTCGGGCTGGAGCCGCGCCTTCTGCACGGCGTGGACGCCGACGGCCATCGGCTCGGTGAGCGCGGCCTGCTCGGTTCCCAGCCCGTTGGGGACCTCGAGCAGCAACGCCTCGCTGAGCCGCATGTACTGGCCGTAGCCGCCCGGATTGTCGTTCGAGTAGCCGATGCTCTCGGGGCCGCTCTCGCGCGCGAGCGTCGGCCGGGAGCAGACGCGGGCGCCGGTCGCCAGCGTGCGACGGGTGCGCGGGCCGTGCTCGACGATCTCGGCGCAGAACTCATGGCCCATGACGACGTCGCGGCCGAGGTCCATGACCCTGAGGCCGGCGCGCCGCTCGGTCTCGACGAACTTCTCCGCGTGCTTGAGCGCGTGCAGGTCCGAGCCGCAGATGCCGCACGCCAGCGTGCGCACGAGCACCTCGCCGGGGCCGGGCTGCGGCACCGGGACGTCGGCCACCACCAGCTTCCGGTCACGCATGACCGCCGCGCGCATCAGCTCCATGGCCTCCGAAGCTGCGTCAGCCCGCGCCCGGAGTCAAGAACCCCCCCTGAGCAGGAACGTGCCAGCCGCGATCAGACCGATGGCGAGAAGCTTCGTCCAGGTGAACGGCTCCTCGAGGAGCAGAAATTGACGTGACTCCTCGCGGCCAACGGCGCCTGGCCGCTACGTCCGCACGGCGCCTTCCTCCACCGCCTCCAGCTCGAAGGCGGCCGCCATCAGCGCGCGCGTGTAGGCCTGCTCGGGCTGCGCGAAGATCCGCTCGGTCGGCCCCTGCTCGATGACGACGCCGTCGCGCATGACGAGGATCTCGTCGCTCACCGCGCGGATGACCTTCAGGTCGTGGCTGATGAAGAGATAGGCGAGGCGATGGCGCGCCTGCAGCTCGCGCAGCAGATCGACGACCTGCGCCTGCACCGACATGTCCAGGGCGGACGTCGGCTCGTCGAGGACCACGAAGCGGGGCTTGAGGACCATGGCCCGGGCGATGGCGATGCGCTGGCGCTGGCCGCCCGAGAACTCGTGCGGGTAGCGATCGCGCAGCGCGGGATCGAGACCGACCTCGCGCAGCGCGGCGTCGATGAGCGCGCGGCGCTCGGCCGGCGTGGCGCCGATGCCGTGCACGCCGAGGCCTTCGCCGACGATCTGGGCGATCGACATCCGCGGCGACAGCGCCCCGAACGGATCCTGGAACACCACCTGCATCTCACGCCGGAACGGCCGCAGCGCCCGCGCCGGCACGCCCTGCAGCTCGCGCCCGGCGAAACGGATACGACCCTCGCACGCCTGCAGCCGCAGCAGGGCCAGGCCCAGCGTGGTCTTGCCGGAGCCGCTCTCGCCGACGACCCCCACCGTCTGGCCCTCGCGCACGACCACGCTCACGCCGTCGACGGCCTTGACGTGGCCGACGGTACGCCGCAGGACGCCGCGGCGGATCGGGAACCACACGCGCACGTCGTCCGCCTCCACCACGATCGGCGCCTCGGGCCGGGGGGCCCGCGGCATCGGCCGCGGCTCGGCGGCCAGCAGCCGCCGCGTGTAGGGATGACCCGGCGACTCGAAGATCGCGCGGGTGGCGCCGGCCTCCACGATCTCGCCGGCGCTCATGACGTACACCCGCCCGGCCATCTTGCGCACGACGCCGAGGTCGTGGGTGATGAGCAGCAGCGCCATGCCGAACTTCGCCTGCAGCTCGCCGAGCAGCGTGAGGATCTGGGCCTGGATGGTGACGTCGAGCGCGGTCGTGGGCTCGTCGGCGATGAGCAGATCGGGCTCGTTGGCCAGCGCCATCGCGATCATCACGCGCTGCCGCTGCCCGCCCGAGAGCTGATGCGGGTACGCGTCGAGCCGCCGGGCGGCCTCCGGCAGCCCCACCAGCCGCAACAGCTCCAGCGTGCGCGCGCGGGCGGCCGCCCGCGACAGGCCCTTGTGCACCCGGAGAACCTCGTTCACCTGCTTGTCGATCGTGTGCAGCGGGTTGAGCGACGTCATGGGCTCCTGGAAGATCATCGCGATGCGGTCGCCGCGCACGCGCTGCATCGTCGCCTCGGCGGCGCCCACCAGCTCCCGCCCCTGGAACAGGATGCTGCCGCTGGGGTGCCGTGCGGTGGGATAGGGCAGGAGCTGCATGATTGACAGCGCCGTGACCGACTTGCCGGAGCCGCTCT
>VBPC01000271.1 GCA_005887895.1 Candidatus Rokuibacteriota bacterium | reverse complement strand
CCGCCGAGCCGCCGGCCGTGGCCCGGGCGATCGCCCGCGCCTGCGAGGACATCGGATTCTTCACGATCGTCGGCCACGGCGTCGACGCCGGGCTCGTGCGCGCAATGTACGACGTCTCGCGCGCGTTCTTCGACTTGCCCCTCGACGACAAGCAGCGCGTGCGGCGGCCGACGCCGGAGCAGAGCCGCGGCTACATCGGCGTCGGCGAGGAGAATCTCGCGTACGGCGTCGGCACGGCCACGACCGACCTGAAGGAGTTCTTCGCCATCGGTCCCGTCGACGTGCCCGCCGAGCCGTACTACACGTGCGCCGCCGCCTATCCGTCGTTCGCGCCCAACGTGTGGCCCGCGCGGCCGCCGGACCTGCGCAGGATCTACACCGCGTACTATCGCGCGATGGAGCGGCTGGCCGCCGATCTCATGCGCGCCTTCGCCCTCGCGCTGGGGCTGCCGGAGGATTTCTTCCGCGACAAGACCGACCGGCACATCAGCGGCCTCCGCGTGATCAACTATCCGGACCAGCCCGAGGCGCCGGCAGCCGGCCAGCTCCGGGCGGGCGCCCACTCCGACTACGGCGCGCTGACCATCCTGAAATCCGAGAACGTCCCGGGCGGCCTGCAAGTCCTGACCCGGGCCGGGGCGTGGGTCGACGTCGAGCCGGTGGCTGACTCGTTCGTGGTCAATCTCGGCGACCTGATGATGCACTGGACCAACGACCGCTGGGTGTCGACGCTGCACCGCGTGGTCAATCCGCCGCGCGACCGCGCCCTCGGCAGCCGCCGGCAGTCGATCGTGTTCTTCCACCAGCCGAACTACGACGCGCTGATCGAGTGCCTGCCCGGCTGCTGCGGGCCCGGTCGTCCGGCGAAATACGCGCCGGTGACGTCCGGCGAGCATCGGCTGCGCAAGTTCCTCAAGACGGTCCGGCCCGCCTCGTGAGCGTCCGCGCGTAGCGCACCTCGACGGGCTCGCAGCCGTCCCACGGCAGGGCCTTCTTCGCGCCGTCCGCGCACCAGCCCGCCGCCGCGTAGAAGCGGCGGGTCCGGGTGTTTGCCTCCAGGACCCAGAGCGTGGCTCGCGCGAAGTCTTGCGCCCGCAGCGCGGAGACGGCGTGCGCGAGCAGCCGGCGGCCGAGGCCGTCGCGTACACCTCGCCGGTTGCGGCCGGAGCGTCGTCGTCCCGGGTGGGCCCCGTCGCGACGAAGCCGACGATGGCCCGCGGCTGCTCGGCGACCCAGATGCGGCGGAGCGGATGACCGTCGTTCCAGTGCCGCCAGGCGTGCTCGCGCCGCTCGACGGAGAGACGGGTCAGCAGCGCGTCGGGCAGGAGCCCTCGATAGGCCATCTGCCAGGCCCGGACCTGGAGCCGGGCAATGTGCGGCGCGTCGGCGGCGGTGGCGAGCCGGAGCGACGGCGCCTCGGCCACGCGGTCGTACGTCATCCGGACCTCCGGCACCGACGGCGTGTGAGCCAGCGGCTGGGTGTCTCCGGTCGGGCGGAAGCCGTAGCGGGTGTAGGCGCGGATCGCCGCGGTGTTCGTGCTCGTGACCCACAGGCAGAGGCGCTGGGCGCCGCCGTCGCGCGCCCAGCCCACGATGGCGTCGAGGAGCGCCTCGACCACGCCGCAGCCGCGCGCCGCGGGCTCGACGAACATCCCGGCGACTTCCGGGGCGGGCCGGTCCGGTGCCGCGGCCAGGCCGGTGGCGAGGCCGACCCAGCGCTGCTCGCGCTCGGCTACGAAGGTGACGCGCTCGCGCCCGGCGGCGCCGGCGGCGGCCCGGCGCACCCAGACCTCATCGGCGAACGCCGATTCGTCGGCCAGCGTGGAGCCGAAGGCCATGGGGGCGTCGGCGAGGGCGCGCAGGCGCAGCGCGCGCTGGCGAGGCCATTCGTCGGGCCGGATGCGCCGGACGTCGACGTCCATGGGCAGCCCCTGCGGCGGTCAGGTGGACCCGGGCCGGGGTCAGGCCGGGCCCGGTCCGGTCAGGCCCAGACGCGCGCGTCGCGACCCGCTACGTAGGTGGGCTGGCGCTGGGCCGGGTTGCGGTTGACCAGCGGCCGGCGGTACATCGGGTGCGTCACGCAGCGCACCTCGTGCTCGATCTCGAACAATGTCTTGCCGCTCTCGGGATCCGCGATCTCCACGAAGCGGTACTGGTACGGGTTGCTCTCCTCGCTGACGATGCCGCGCTCGACCATCTTGCGATGCGGCCCGGAAAAATCCGAAATGTAGATGGCGATGTGGTGGCCGTCGTAGGAGGCGAGCTGGTCGGACGTCTCTCTGAAGATCAGCCTCTGGGAGGTGCCGACCGTCACTTCCGCGGCCACGCTGCCGTTCGTCGTCACCGTGGCCGGCGCCGCCATGATTTCCCGGTAAAAGCGGGCGATGCCCGCCGCCGTTCCCTCGCGCACCGGAAACTCGACGTACGGCATCCCGAGCTCCATGCGCGGAAAGCGCGCTGACGGCCGGTGCAGGCGGATCCGGTTGCCCCACGGACAGGTCACGTCCGCGTGGTCGCCCTCGACCTTGTACGCGAACTTCGTGCCCTTGAGACGGTCGGTGGCGGCGGCCAGACGCGCCGGCAGCTCGTCGAAGTCCGGCACCACGAGCCCGGTGACCCCGCGGAGGACCTGCGGCGCGGCGGTCGGGAGGTGAAACTGCGAGTGGCCGAAGTTGCACCACATGTTGTCGAGCCCGACCATCAGGTACGGATCCCGCGTCCCGCCGAGCGCGACGATGTAGAACTGGGTCGCGAGCTGCTGATCGGGGACGCGGACGTTGACGTGCTCGAGATGGACGATGTTGCCGAGGTCTTCCAGCGTGCGGTCGAAGGTCTCACCGGCCATGGTTCGCCTCCCGCGAGGATTGTACCTCACCCCGGCCGCGGCGGCAGGTAGCCGAGGAGCAGCGCCGCCAGGTGCACGAGCAGCAGCTTGTTCCAGGACCGGCTGGCCGCCAGCGCCGCCGCCGGCGCCAGCTCGGCCGCGAAGGCGTCGGCCAGCGTCGTCTGGGTCAGGCTCATCGCGCCGACGACGAAGTGCGCGGGCACGATCGGCCCCTGCGCGCGATGGCTGTGTGACAGCCCGATCGCCAGGAGGTAGTACGCATGCTCGTGGGTCAGCGCGGCCTCGGCCGTCTCGCGGAGCCAGCGCGCCAGGCTGTGCCGCCGCCGCTCCAGGCGGGCGCGATCGGGCTCGCCGTCCTCGCCCAGAAAGAAGCGCGCCGAGGCGGGGAAACGCAGGAAGTGCTCGTAGAGGGCCGCCGTGAACGCGGCCTCGCGCTCCAGCACCAGCGGCGCCGTCGCGCGGATCGTGACCACGTCGGCGTCGCCCAGCCCGACGAACTCCGCCAGCTCCCGCAGAAAGCGCGGCATGTCGGTCGCCGGCAAGTACGGCTCGTACGAGGCGCTCACGCTACACCAGCGGCCAGGGGTAGCGCCGCCCGCCGCTGTCGACCGGAAACCGGCCGCTCTTGACGAGCGCGCGGGCGCGCTTGACCACGGCCTGGCACTCGGCCGGCGCCAGCAGCTCCGGGAACGGCGGCGGCAGCGGCCTGGCGGCGAGGCGCTCGAGGTCCTTCAGCACCGCCGGCGGCACCGGCTCGTCGCCGAAGTCCCAGATCACCGTGCGCAGCTTGGGCTCGACGTGGAAGCAGAGGCCGTTGTCGATGGCGTAGATGGCGCCGTCCTCGCCGAGCAGGCAGTGGCCGCTCTTGCGGTCGGCGTTGTTGGCGATCAGGTCGAAGGCGCAGATGCGCTTGAGGCGCTCGTGATGCTCGGCGCTCTCGCGCAGCGTGAAGTAGTGCTGCTCGAAGTCGGCGGCGACGAAGCGCTGCAGCGAGCCCTCGCCGTACGGTCCCTCCTCGCGGCGCACCGTGAGCGGCACCACGTCCCAGCCGAGGGCCTCCGAGAGGTGCCAGGCGGCCAGCTCGCGGCGGAAGAGGCCGGGCGGAAAGTCCCAGAGTGGCCGCTCGCCGCGGCCGGGCTTGTAGACGGCGAGCGCGCAGGCGTCGTCGAGCCTCGCCTCGACCAGGAACGTGGCGTTGCTGCTCCACGGCAGCCGGCCCTTCACGGTGAGGTCGCCGCGCAGGAGCACCTCGCGGACGCCCGCGGCCGCCATCACTCCTTGGCGACGACGTGGCCGTTGGCCCGCGGGCAGACGTGGCCGGCGGGATCCTTCGGCTCGCCGCACATCGGACAGGTGGCGCGCCCGGCGCGCACCAGCGTGCGCGCCCGCTCGACGAAGGCCGCCGCCTGGGCCCGCGTGATCGCGAAGCGCGCGGAGGCGGGCTCGGCGGCGGGCGGGCCGCCCTCTTCTTCCTCCTCGACCTGCTCGTCGAGCAGCGCCGTGCTCGGCGACGCGGCCGGCGCCGCGCCGGCCAGCTTCGCCAGCAGCCCGGACAGGTACTCGCCGAGCGCCCCGACCTGCTCCTTCTCGCATTTCAGCGTGACGACGGCGCCGGCCTCGCGGCCCTGGAGATAGAACGCCCGCTGGCCGGGCCGGCCGACCGCGCCGGCGGTGAAGTGATCGGGCTCGTCGAGCGCGAAGGACTCGCTCACGAGGGCACCGGCCCGTCGCCGAGCGCGTTCACCCCGAGGACGGTCGGCCCGCCCGCACCGTAGGCGATCGTGCTGATCGAGGCCGGCGCGATCGCGAGGCGCTGGAAGAGGTCGAGGTGCATGCCGAGGGCGTGGGCGAGCGCGGCCTTGATCGGATCGGCGTGCGACACCGCCACGACCACGCCGCCCCGATGGCGCTCGACGAGCCGCCCGAGCGTGTCGCTGATCCGCGCCTGCATCTCGACGAACGACTCGCCGTCGGGAAATCGAAAGCCGCTCGGGTAGCGCTGCACCGTGGCCCATTCGGGTTTCTTGCCGAGCTTGTCGAGCCGGGCGCCCGTCCAGCGGCCGACGTCGAGCTCGAGCAGGCCGCGCTCGATCCGCACGGCGAGGCCACGCACACGGGCGATCGGCAGCGCCGTCTCCCGCGCGCGCTCGAGCGGCGAGGCGTAGATCGCACTCACGCGCTTCAAGCGCGCGATGCGTGCCGCCGCCGCCTCGGCCTGCTTCCTGCCGTCGTCCGAGAGGTGCAGGCCCGGCGCGCGCCCCGGCAGCACGCGCCCGGTCGTCGGGGTCTGGCCGTGACGGACGAGGAGGACCAGGGTCGCTGGCCGGCGCGCGGGTCGGGCCATGTCGTGGGTGCCGACGCCGCGATCAGGCGAGCACGACCTGCGGGTCGGCGAGGTAGCGGCCGAATGCGACGCCCGTCAGGCGCTCGAAGGCCTCGATGTAGCGCGCGCGGGTGCCGGTGACGACGTCGGCCGGCAGCTCGGGGCCGGGGTAGGTCTTCTTCCAGCCGGTCTTCTCGGTGAAGTCGCGCACGAACTGCTTGTCGAACGACGGCTGGGGCCCGCCGGGCGCGTACTGGTCGGCCGGCCAGAAGCGCGACGAGTCGGGCGTCAGCGCCTCGTCGCCCAGCACCAGGCGGCCCTCGGGGGCGACGCCGAACTCGAACTTGGTGTCGGCGATGACGATGCCGCGGGCGCGCGCGTAATCGGAGGCGAGACCGTAGAGGGCGATCGCCAGGCGCTCGGCCTCGGCGAAGCGCTCGGCGCCGACGAGCGCCGTGGCGCGCTCGCGGGTGATGTTCTCGTCGTGGCCGCTCTGGGCCTTGGTGGCCGGCGTGAAGATCGGCGCCGGCAGCCGGTCGGACTCGCGCAGCCCCGACGGCAGCCGGTGGCCGCACACCTCGCCGGTCGCGCGGTAGTCCTTCCAGCCGGAGCCGGCCAGATAGCCGCGCACCACGCACTCGATGGGCAGCATCGTCAGCCGCCGGCACTCCGTCGAGCGGCCATCGGGCCGGAGCGCGAGCAGGTGGTTCGGACAGATGGTGCGCGTGCGGGCGAACCAGAAGGCCGACAGCCCGGTGAGCACCCGCCCCTTGTCCGGAATCGGCGTCGGCAACACGACGTCGAAGACCGAGATGCGGTCGGACGCGACCAGCAGCAGCCGTGTCTCGTCGAGCGCGTACAGCTCGCGCACCTTGCCGCTGCCGAGATGGACGGCGTCGGGCACGGACGACTCTCCTTTCACGCGCGGGCGCCGTGGCGCGCGGCGGCCAGCAGCGCGTGCAACCGGGCCGGCGTGACGGGCACCTCGTGGATGACGACCCCGAGATCGGCCACGGCGTCCTCGATCGCGTTGGCGATGACGGCGGCGCCGGGGATCGCGCCGCTCTCGCCGACGCCCTTGATGCCGAGCGGGTTGACGACCGAGGGGTGCTCGTCGAGCGCGACGGCCAGCGGCGGCAGATCGTCGGCGCGCGGCAGCGCATAGTCCATCAGGCTGCCGGTGACGAGCTGGCCGTCCCGGTCGTAGACGATCTCCTCGAGCAGCCCGGCGGCGAGGCCCTGCACGGCGCCGCCGTGGAGCTGCGCCGTCACGATCGTCGGATTGATCGCGCGTCCGGGGTCGTGGACGATCGCGTAGGCGCAGAGGCGCGTGGCGCCGGTCTCGACGTCGACCTCGACCGCCGCGGCGTGGGTGCCGAACGCCCAGGTGACCGTGTCCGGGTAGAAGTAGGTGCAGGCGTTGAGCGTCGGGTCCGGCCCGCCGCGCAGCGCCTTGGATTTCACGGCGGCGTGGGCGAGCCGGCCCAGCGGCAGCGCGCGATCGGGCACGCCGGCCACGAACGCGCGGCTGGCCTCGATCCGCACGTCCTCCGGTGCGCACTCCAGCAGCTCGGCGGCGACCCGCGCGGCTTTCGTGCGCACCTCGCGCGCCGCGCTGGCCACGGCGGGACCGGCATTGGCGGCGACGCGGCTGCCGCCGGTGCCCATGCCGATGGGAAAGCGCTCGGTGTCGCCGCCGACCACCGTGACGTCCTCGAACGTCGCGCCGAGCTCGCCGGCCGCGACCTGCGCAAGCGTCGTCGCGTGGCCCTGGCCCTGGGCGGCGACGCCGATGAAGACGTAGACCTTGCCGGTCGGATCGACGCGAACGGTCGCGCCTTCGTAAGGGCCCAGTCCGGTGCCCTGAGCGTAGCAGGCGACGCCGACGCCGAGGCGCCGCCCCGTCGTCGCCTGCGTCTTCTGGCGGCGGCGCCAGCCGTCGTAATCGAGCAACGTCAGCGCCCGCTCGAACGCCGCCGGGAAATCGCCGGGATCGTAGCTGACGGCGACCCCATCCTTGTAGGTCAGCCCCGGCCGGTAGGGCATCTGCTCGGGCCGGACGAGGTTGCGGCGTCGCAGCTCGGCCGGATCGAGCCCGAGCTTGCGCGCGGCCAGGTCCATCAACCGCTCCATCACGAACACGGCCTCGGGCCGGCCCGCCGCGCGGTAGGCGGCGTTGAGCGTCTTGGTCGTCACGACGCTGTGCCCGGCGCCGCGGTACGCCGGCACGCGGTACGGCCCCGGCAGGTGGTTCACCGTGTTGGCGGTGAGGCCGTCGCCCTGCGACGGGTAGGCGCCGACGTCGGCGACGAAGGCGGTCTCCAGGGCGACGATGCGGCCGTCGCGCGTCAGCCCCAGGCGCGCCTCGTGCACCTGATCGCGGTCGTGGCCGAGCGCCATGAAGTCCTCGCGGCGCCCCTCGATCCACTTCACCGGACGGCCGAGGCGGAGCGCGGCGGCGGCGACGAGGATCTCGTCGGGATAGACGTCACCCTTGGGCCCGAAGCCGCCTCCGACGTCGGGCACGCGCACGCGGATCGACTCCGCGGGCAGGCCGAGCGTGCCGGCGATGGCGTCGCGCAGCCGGTACGGATTCTGGATCGACGCCCAGATCGTCAGCGTGCCGGCGTCCCGATCGGGCCAGGCGACGGCGCCGCGCGGCTCGATGGGCACCGCGGCCAGCCGCGGGTGACGAAACCGGCCGCCGACGGTGACCTCGGCCCGGGCGAAGCCGGCGTCGGCGTCGCCCACCTTCGCCGAGACCGGCAGCGTGCTGTTGTCGCTCCAGCCCTCGTGCAGCCGTGTGGCCGACGCCAGCGCCGTGTCGATCGTCGCCAGCGCCGGCAGCGGCTCGTAATCCACGGCGACCGCTTCCAGCGCGTCGTGGAGCCGATGCGCGTCCTCGGCGATCACGACGGCGATCGGCTCGCCGACGTAGCGGACCCGCTCGGCCGCCAGCAGCGGCACCGCGAACGGCCGGCCCTTGTGCGAGCCACCCCACGCCGCCGGCACCGCCCGCGCGAGATCGGCGAGATCGCCGGCGGCCCACGCCGCCAGCACGCCCGGCCGCTGGCGGGCGACCTTCAGATCGACCGTGCGCAGACGCGCGTGCGCGTGGACGCTGCGCACGACGCCGAGCCGCGCCGTGTTCGCCGGCGTCACGTCCTCGACGAACCGTCCGGCTCCCGTGAGGAGCCGGACGTCTTCCTTGCGACGCGGAGAAGACCCGATCAAGTCAGCCGATGTGCTCGCGAAAGAACTCGATCGTCCGCTGGCGGGCTTGCCGGGAGCTCGGCTCGTGGTAGGAGCCGCGCTCGTCGCAGCTGAAGCCGTGGCCGGCGGTGGGATAGGTGTACATGGGAATCTTCGGATGCTGGGCCTTGATGCGGTCCCAGTGATCCTTGGGGATCGACTGGTCCGTCTCGCCGAAGTGGAACTGCACCGGGCACTTCGGCTGCTCGCCGGCGGCATCGGCCACGCCGCCGCCGTAGTAGGACGAGGCCGCCGCCACGCCGTCGAGCCGCGTCGCCGCCAGCCAGGCCACCGTGCCGCCGAAGCAGTAGCCGACCACGCCCACCTTGAGGCCCGACTTCTGCAGCTCCTTCACCGAGGCCTTGACGTCCTTGAGCGCGTCCTCGATCTGGAGCTTGCCGCGCACCATGCGGCCGCGCTCGATGTCGGCCGGCGCGTAGCCGGTCTCGAAGCCGCGCTCCACCCGATCGAAGAGCGCCGGCGCGATCGCGACGTAGCCGTCGGCCGCGAAGCCGTCCGTGACCTTCTTGATGTGCGAGTTGACGCCGAAGATCTCCTGGATCACGACGAGCCCCCCGCGCGGCTTGCCGGACGGCATCGCGCGGTAGGCGGACAGGCGGTGGCCGTCCTCGGCGGTCAACGTGAGCATCTCTCCCATGGCGGTCCTCCTGGAGGGGTCTGAGTCCGCCCCATGCAAACACGCCAAACGGCGAGAGGCAAGCGGCCCGGAAGAAAGGCTTAGGCGGCGGCGGCGTCCTCGCCGGATTCCAGCCGGGCCCGCTGGTGCTGCAGCCACGCGGCGCCGCCGTCGGTCGAGGTGAGGCCGGCCAGCACGTCGGCCAGCGTCTCGACGACCGCCTCGAGCCGCTCGAGCGTGCTCTCGTCGAGGCCGGCGAGCCGCGCGACCTCTTCCCAGCGCTCCACCTCGGTGGCGTCGGCGGTCTCGGGCACGAGCGACGCCAGCGCGTCGGCCAGCGCCTTCAGATCGGCGATCAGATCCGTCGTCCGCTGAATCGCGCGCGTCACCTGCTCCCGCAACTCCTCGGTCCGGGTCGCCGACGTGGCCATCGCTGGAAACGCCACAGCAACCGGCGTACCAGCGACTTCGGATTGGCCGATTGTCCGTTAGACAGAGCGCAACGCCGTCTTGAACCGCGTCAAGATCGAACGGCCCGGACTCTTGAAGAGCGCCCAAATGTCATCGACTCCGGCGGTCGCGCGGCAGAGGAGGCGGGTGTTGGGTAGGCCCTGCCCGAGAGCGGACGAGTGCCGCATCCGACGCAGATCTCCGCCTTCTCGCTGATGGACTTCCCGCAGGTGCGGCAATGGAGCGTCTTCGCGTGGGTGCCCGTCGCCGCCGTCGGTCGAGGTACGCCTCAGTGAGGGCAAGCTGCGGCTTCCGTCGAAACGTCGTGGCCACACTCCCGACAAGGCGCGNNTCGAGATCCAGAATGTCGCCCCAGAACACCGGCTCCGGCGTCAGGGTCACGCCGAAGCGCTGGGCGACGCGCTCCTGGATGCGGCGGGCGTAGGCGACGACGTCGGCGGCGCGGGCGCCGTCGTAGGCGACGATCGCGAGCGTGTGGCGGCTGGAGAGACCGACGACGCCGGCCCGGGCGCCGCGCGCGAAGCCAGCGTGCTCGATGAGCCAGGCGGCGGAGAGTTTCACGCGGCCGTCGCGCTGTGGCCAGCGTGGCATGGCGGGATCGTCCGCGCGCGCCGTCACCGCCTCGGCGGCGGCCGCCTCGACGATCGGGTTGAGGAAGAACGAGCCGCACGAGCGGCGATTCGGATCGAGTGGATCGTCGAGCACCATCGACTTCGCGCGGCGGATCGTCAGCACCGTGTGCCGCACGTCGGCCAGCGTCGGACGCGTCATGCCGCGCTCGGCCAGATGCCGCGCGACGTCGGCGTAGGTCAGCGTCGGCGGGCCGCCCGGCCGCAGCCGATAGGTCACCGCCAGGACCACCCAGCGGCCGGGCGTCTCGCGCCTGAAGACGCTGTCGCGATACGCGAAGCCGCACTCGCCGGCGGGGATGCTGGCCACCTCGCCGCTGCTGGTGTCGAGCGCCCGCACGGCGACGACGGTGTCGCTTACCTCCTGGCCGTAGGCGCCGACGTTCTGGATCGGCGTGGCGCCGACGAGGCCGGGGATGCCGCTGAGACACTCGAGCCCCGCCCACCCGCGCTCGACGACCGCCCGCACGACGCCGTCCCACGGCTCGCCGGCGGCGGCGGTGAGCTCGAGGCTGCCGCCGTCCTCGCGGGTCGTCAGCCCGCGCAGCGCGACGCGCACGACGAGCGCATCCACGCCGCGGTCGCTCACCAGCAGGTTGGAGCCGCCGCCGAGCACGCGCAGCGGCACGCCGCGCTCGCGCGCCCAGGCGTGTGCCGCGCGAATCGTCGCCTCGTCGGGTCCGTCCACGAACCAGCGCGCCTCTCCGCCGACGCCGAGCGTGGTGAGGGGCGCCAGCGGCACGCGCTCGGCGACGGCCGGCGCGATCACGGCATCAGCCGCGTGGCTCGCCAGGCGCCGCCGGCCCAGCCGCCCCCGGCCGGCGTGAGCGCGCGCGTCCAGCGCGCGCGGTCGTGAACGCGCGCCGGCTGGCCGGCCCACAGCTCCACCCGCTCGGCCCACACGCGATAGCCGCCCCAGCGCGCGGGCCTCGGCACGTCACCCTGGTGCCGGCGATTCACCTCCGCCACGCGCGCCAGCAGGTCGGCCCGCGACCCGAGCGGCCGGCTCTGCAGGCTGGCGACGGCGGCCACACGCGCGTCGCGCGGGCGCGTGGCCCAGTAGCGGTCGGAGTCGGCCTCGGGCGCCAGCGTCACCGGTCCGTCGACGCGGACCTGGCGCTCGGCGTGCGGCCAGTGAAACACGAGCACGGCCTGCGGATGCGCCGTGAGATCGCGGCCCTTCTCGCTCTCGCGATCGGTGTAGAAGACGAACCAGCCCGCTTGCGCGTCGAAGCCGCGGCAGATCACCATGCGCGCGGCCGCCCGGCCGTCGGGCGTGGTCGTGGCGAGCGTCATGGCCGTCGCGTTGCGCACCGCCGCCGAGGCCTCGGCCAGCCATGCCTCGACGAGCGGCAGCGGATCGTCGGGCAGCGGATCGGGCAGCGGCTCGGCCACGAAGAGAGTGTATGCGCGCTTGCCCCAGCCGTTAAAGTATCCGGCGATGGCCGACCACGACCTCGACACGCTGGTGCGGCGGGTGCGGGGCTGGATCGCCGAGGCCGAGCGCGTCGTCGCGCTCACCGGCGCCGGCATCTCCACCGAGTCCGGCATCCCCGACTTCCGCGGCCCGCAGGGCGTGTGGACCAAGAACCCGGAGGCCGAGAAGCAGGCGACGATCCAGCACTACGTCGCCGATCCGGAGGTGCGCAAGCGGGCTTGGCGCAGCCGGCTCGACTCGCCGGCCTGGAGCGCTCAGCCCAACGCCGGCCACCGCGCGCTGGTCGCCCTCGAGCGGCGCGGCAAGCTCGACATGCTCATCACCCAGAACGTCGACGGTCTGCACCAGGCAGCCGGCTCCTCGCGCGAGCGCGTCGTCGAGGTGCACGGGACCTGGCGCGAGGTGATGTGCCTGGCCTGTGGCGAGCGCGCCCCGATGGACCGCGCGCTGGCCCGCGTCCGCGCCGGCGAGGAGGATCCGCCGTGCCGCTCGTGCGGCGGCATCTTGAAGTCGGCGACGATCTCGTTCGGGCAGAGCCTCGTCCCCGACGACATCGCGCGCGCAGAGCGCGCCGCCCGCAACTGCGACCTCATGCTGGCGATCGGCACGAAGCTCTCGGTGTGGCCGGTGGCCGCCGTGGTGCCGGCGGCCAAGGACGCCGGCGCGCGCGTGGTCATCCTCAACGCCGAGCCGACGGACATGGACGCGCTCGCCGACGTCGTGCTGCGCGGCGCGATCGGTGAGCTGTTGCCGCGGCTCGTCGGCGACTGATCCTGCCCGAATAGGCGGCAACGGCGGACGACTGCCGTGTCGGGCGGCAGCCGCGCGAGGCTCGTCGCGGCCAACTGCGCGTCGCGATGCAGTTCGGATTCGTGGCACGCCGGCTGCACATCCACCACGCCGGAGACATCGACGTCGGCCGGCAAGGGCGCTGAGGTCGCGTGACGCGACCCCCGGCGCCCTTCGTGTTTGAGGACGACCTGCCCCGCGCGAGCGGCAGGAGGAGAGGGATGCGAGAGCCGGAGGTCTCGATGACGACCAGCGTGCGACTGTGGGTGGGCGTGAGTGGCCTCGCCGCGATGGCAGCGGTGTCGGTGATGGTGCTGGCGCCGGTGTCCCCGGTGCTATCGTCGCCGCCCGACGCGAGGCCGACCACGACGGCGCCACTCGGCGATCGCGAGGTCGCCGGCTACTGCGGCCGGATCGCCGACGCGCTGGCGGTCCGATGATCGAGCGGATGACCCACCTGAAGAACGGCGCGGCGGTGTGGCTGCGGCCGATCCGCCCGGAGGACGCGCCGGGCTTGATCGACCTCTACGGCCGCCTCAGCTCGGAGACCGTCTATCAGCGGTTCTTCGCGCCGGCGGGGTCGCTCTCGTGGGCCCGGGCGTACGTCTTCGCC
This sequence comes from Candidatus Rokuibacteriota bacterium, assembly GCA_005887895.1. Lineage (GTDB taxonomy): Bacteria > Methylomirabilota > Methylomirabilia > Rokubacteriales > CSP1-6 > AR5. The sequence goes on along the minus strand of VBPC01000271.1, from coordinate 16,234 downwards.
ACCGTGGACTACGACGATCGCTTCGCCATCGTCGCCGAGCGCGGCGACGCCGAGCCGCCCCGTCTCATCGGCGTCGCGCGATACGAGCGCGCGCAGACCGCGGCCGCCCTCGGCGAGATCGCGCTCGTCGTCGAGGACCGCTGGCAGCGCCTCGGCCTGGGCACGCTACTGCTGGACGAGATCCTGGCCGAGGCGGCCGCCCACGGCATCCGCGAGCTCCGCGCCGACGTCCTGTCGCACAACCGCCCGATGCTCCACCTGCTCGCGCAGCGGACCGAGATCATCCGCCGCACGACCGACAACGGCATCACCGAGATCCACCTGCGCCGTCGCGCCGGATGATTCCTGGCCGCCGGGCCGGTCAGAAACCGCGCCCGGCTGACCGGCGGCGACGCGAACCACGCGAATTCTCGAATCTTGAATTGTGGTATGTGACTTGCCATTCTGGCCTCTGTGACTCGAACGACCGGACAGCCGCGCCTTGCCGTCGGCGAGCCGGCGCCGCTGTTCGCGTTGCCTTCCTTGCGGGGACCGATGGTGGAGCTGGCCGCCTATCGCGGCCAGCGCAACGTCGTCGTCTGGTTCTCACGCGGCTTCACGTGCCCCTTCTGCCGCGCCCACACCGATGGCATGCGCGCCGGCTATCCCGCCCTCCAGGCTGCCGATACCGAGGTCATCCAGGTCGCGCCGAACCTGCTCGACGCCGCGCGGCGCTTCTTCGGCCCGCAGCCGCTGCCCTTCCCGTTCATCTGCGATCCTGACAAGCGTCTGTACGCGGTGTACGGCCTCGGCGACCGCGGCGCCCTGGAGGCCACGCGCACGGCGGTCGTGAGCTTCGCCCACGCGTTCACGCACGGCGACACGACCAACCAGATCCGGGGCGCCTACTTCGACGTGATGAATCGCAACTTCCTGCGCCGGTTGCATCACCATGCCTCCTCGGCCCTGGATCAGGGCATGTTCCTCGTCGACAAGGAGGGGATCGTGCGCCACACGACGATCGTGGGGCCGATCGATCCCGTCCCGGGCGGCAGCCAGCTCGCAGCGCTCGCGCGGGCGCACTGCGACGTGCCGGTGGCGGGATGAGCCAGGCCGAGCGCCTGACGCGCCTGGGCGAGATCCTGGTCGAGCTCTCGCGCTCGCCGATCCCGACCCACTTCTTCCAGACGCTCGGTGACGAGGCCGGCAGCGTGGTGCCCTTCGACTACCTCGCCGTCTGTCTGCAAGACGAGGACAAGCGCGGCTACATGGTGCATACGCTGGCCGTGCCGTCTGACGGCGGGATCGGCGAGCGGCTGTTCGAGGCGCACGAGGGCGTGGCCGGGCGGGTCATTCGCGTGGGTCGTCCGGCTCTCGTCGCCGACCTCGGCGCCGAGGACGACGGGGTGCCGGACTTCGAGGGCGCGCTGGTGGCGGCCGGGATGAGCGCGGCGCTGGTGGTGCCGGTGCGACGCGGCTTCGAGATTCTCGGCGCGCTGTTCTTCGCGGGCCGTCCGCCGGTCGTGTACGGCGAGGAGGACGTCCAGATCGCCACCCTGCTGGCGGCCGGGCTCTCCGCGTCGCTCGAGACCTCGATGGCCTACCAGGCGCTGGCCGACGAGCGCAGCACGCTGGCCGCGGTGCTGGCCAGCACCGCCGACGCCGTGATCATGGTGAACCAGGCGGGCGTGGTGCTGCTCGCCAACGCCGCCGTGCGGCCCATGCTCGGGCTGTCGCCCGACCTCGTCACCGGTCGCCCGCTGCTCGAGGTCGTCGACTACGTGCCGCTGCGGCAGCTCTTCGCCGCCGCGCGCCCCGGGCTGTCGGAGCTGCCGTTGCCCGATGGCGGCGTGGCGCAGGCCGCGCTGGTCGCGGTCGTCACGCCCTTCGGCGAGCCGGTCGGTCTGGCGGCGATCCTGCGTGACATCTCACTGCTCAAGAACCTCGAGCAGATGAAGAACGACTTCGTGAACGCGGTCTCCCACGACCTCAAGAGCCCGATCACCGTCATCGCCGGCCTGGCCGACCTGATGATGCGGGCGGGGCCGGGTGACGCCCGGCTGCAGACGCGGCTCCAGGACATTCGCGACACCGCGCAGCACATGTCCGACCTCGTCACCGACCTGCTCGACCTCGGCAAGATCGAGGCCGGCCTCGACGCCGACTACGAGCCCGAGGACGTCGTCGGGCTGATCAACGAGGCGCTGCGGCTGGTGACGCCGCACGCCGAGACCCGGAACGTCACGCTCCAGAGCGAGCTGCCGGCCGAGGCGATCGTCTCGGTCGCGCGCACGCGCATCCGGCAGGCCTTCGCCAACCTGCTCGACAACGCCGTGAAGTACACGCCGGCCGGCGGGCGGGCCGGCGTGAGCGCGGTCTTCTCGGCCGGCGCCGACGGCAGGGCGACGCTGACCATCCGCATCGCCGACACCGGCATCGGCATCCCCGCCCGCGACCTGCCGCACGTCTTCGACAAGTTCTACCGCGTGCAGAGCGATGCCACCCGGGGGACCGCGGGCACCGGGCTGGGCCTCGCCATCACCAAGAGCATCGTGGAGGCGCACGGCGGTCGCATCCGCGTCGAGAGCACCGAGGGTGCGGGCACGACGTTCGTGGTGGAGCTGCCGCTGGCCAGGGGCTCCGGGGAGCAGCGAGGATGACGAACTCCGAAGCGGCCAAGATCGTGCGCATCGTCCTCTGCCGTGGCCTGACGTTCGAGCAGACCGAGCAGATCCTCAAGGCGATGGTGCCCATCAGCGCGGCGCCCGGCACCCTCGTCTTCCGCGAGAACGAGAAGGGCCAGGGCCTGCTCGTCGCGCTGCAGGGCTCGGTCGAGATCCTCAAGCAGGGCGCCGACGGCAGCAATGCCTTCATCGCCACCGTCGACGCGCCGACCGTGCTCGGCGAGATGAGCCTCATCACCGATCGGCCGCACTCGGCCACGGTGCGGGCGGTGACCGCGTGTGAGTTCCGCCTGCTGACGCGCGCGCAGTTCGACCGCCTACTGCTGGGCGAGAGCCTGGCCGCCTACAAGGTCGTCGCCACCCTGGCCGAGGTCATCGCCAATCGTCTGAACAAGATGGACGAGAAGGTCCTCGAGCTCGCCCGCGCGCCGGAGCGGGCCCGGCCCGTCGAGGAGCTGAGCACGTACCGGCAGAAGCTCTTCACCGAGTGGAGCTTCTAGCGGATCGCGCCAGGCGCCGAGCCCTCCTTCTCAGCGCACGGGCCCGCCGAGCGGCGGCAGGGGTCCGCCGCGCGCCAGGAACGTGCCGAAGCCGGGCGCTTGCCGCAGCCGGCCGTTTTCGAAGAGGACGTGGCCGCGCAGCAGCGTCATCCACGGCCGGCCGCGCGTCTTCCAGCCCTCGTAGAGCGTCCAGCCGGCCATGCCCCGATGGTCGGCCACGCGGATCTCGCCCTCGCCCTCGGGATCCCAGATCAGGAAATCGGCGTCGGCGCCGATGCGGATGGCGCCCTTGCGCGGGTAGAGCCCGAACATCCGGGCGGGGTTCTCGCCGAGCACGCGCGCCATCCAGGTCAGCGGCAGGCCGCGACGCACGACGCCCTCGGAGTAGACGAGCGGCACCAGCGTCTCCAGCCCGGGGCTGCCGAACGGGATCACGTTGCCCGCCTCGTCCTGGAAGATATTCTTCCAGCCGGGCTCCTTGAGCGCCCGGGCGCGCGGCGAGTGATCGCTGGCGACAGCGGCGATCGTGCCCTGGACGAGGCCGCCCCACAGCGCCTCGCGGTCGGGGCCGTCGGCCGGCCGCAGCGGCGGCCCGATTTTGGCCAGGGGGCCCCAGCGCTCCATCTCGGCGTCGGAGAGCAGCAGGTACTGCGGACAGGTCTCGGTCCACACGCGCTGGCCGGCGGCCTGCGCCTGCTTGATCCGCTCGAGACCGACGCGCGACGAGAGGTGGACGACGTAGACGGGGCAGCCCGTCATGCGGCCGATGAGGACGGCGCGGTTGATCGCCTCCTCCTCCGTCCAGTCGGGGCAGGTCGGCGGGAAGTCGCGCGGGTGCACGCGCCCGGCCGCCAGCGCCTTGTCCTCCAGCCACGAGATGATCTCGCCGCTCTCGCAGTGCAGCTGGCAGAGCCCGCCGTGGGCGGCGATCGTCTCCATGGCGGCGGCGATCGTCTCGTCGGACACCATCCGGTTCTTGCGCTTCTTGTACGTCATGAACATCTTGAACGAGGTCACGCCGAGGCGGATCGCCTCCGGGATGCCGTCGAGGAGCCAGGGGTGATTGCCGAGGATGAAGTGGAAGCCGAAGTCGAGCACCGACTGCGCGGCGACCTCCTCGCGCAGCCGATGCACGGCCTTGGGCAGCGACTCGCGCGCGTTCTCGTCGGCCACGACGAAGGACAGCACCGTCGTGAGCCCGGCGTGGGCCGCCGCCAGCGGCCCGCCGCGCCAGTCGTCGTACTCGGGCCCGAGATGCACGTGGCAATCGATGGCGCCCGGGAACACGAGCTTGCCGCTGGCGTCGATCGTCCGGGCGGCCGGCGGCAGCGTCTCCACGGGCCCGAGGGCCACGATGCGGCCGTCGCGCACGCCGACGGCGGCGTCCACGACCTCGGTGGCGGTGACGACGCGCCCGCCGGCGACGACGAGGTCGAGGGAGGGCGCCGTCATGACGGCTTGATCGGCTGCGTGATCGCCGTGTAGTGCTGCGGGTGGCGGCGGCTGAAGAAGTCCCAGCGCTTGCGGGCCGGCGTCATCCAGTCCAGGTCGATGCGGGCGGCGACCAGCTCGTCGCCGGTCGTGGCGGCCTTGGCGAGCACCTGCCCGAGGGGGCCGGCGATGCACGAGCCGCCGATCAGCTCGAGGCCGTCCTCGACGCCGGCCTTGGCGACGCCGACCACGAACAGGCTGTTCTCGTAGGCGCCGGCCCGCAGGACCAGCTCGTTCTGATCGAGCGCCAGCGGCGACAGGGGCGTGTTGTAGCCGATGAGGATGATGTCGGCGCCGCCCAGCCCGAGGCAGCGATAGCTCTCCGGATAGCGGCGATCCTGGCAGATGGCGATGCCGACGCGCGCCGTGCGCGTGGGAAAGACGCGATAGCCGGTGTCACCGGTCTCGAAGTAGCGCACCTCGTAGACCTGCGCGTAGCCGTCCGGCGAGGGACGGCCGGGCAGGTGGATCTTGCGGTACTTGCCGACCAGCGCTCCGCTCTCATCGGTGAGGATCGCGGTGTTGAAGTGCCGGCCGCCGTCCTTCTCGCAGAAGCCCACGTGAACGGCCACGCCCGCCTCGCGCGCGCGGCGCAGCAGCGGCTCCAGCGCCTTCGGCGGCACCTCGGTCTCGAAGAACTGCTCGTAGTCCTCGCGGATGCGCTTGGGGAAGTACGTCGTCAGCGCCATCTCGGGATAGGCGATCAGCTCGACGCCGTCGGCGATCGCGCGCTCCAGCAACGCCAGCATGCGCTCGACGACCTCGTCCCGGCCGGTGCCCTCGTTGATCGGGCCCATCTGCGCCGCTGCGACCTTCACCCAGCGCGCCATCGGTATCCTCCTCCGTGTGGGAGCCTACGATACTACCAGGGGGCTGACGGGGTCGGAGCGACGCGGCGTCTCCTCCGACACCGCCGCCGATCGCGCCTGTTGGAGGTCGGAGGGGACGAGGCGTCCCCTCCGACACCTCCCCGATTCGCGGGGAGCCCGCACCGGCGCCGATCCCGCCTGTTGGAGGTCAGAGGGGACGAGGCGTCCCCTCCGACACCTCCCCGATTCGCGGGAGCCCGCACCGCCGCCGATCCCGCCTTACAATACGGACCGCCATGCCGCCCATTCGCGTGCTGGTTGCCAAGGTGGGACTGGACGGCCACGATCGCGGCGTCAAGATCGTGGCCCGCGCGCTCCGCGACGCGGGCATGGACGTGATCTACACCGGGCTGCACCGCACGCCCGAGGAGGTGGTGGCCGCCGCCGTCCAGGAGGACGTCGATGTGATCGGCGTGAGCCTCCTCTCCGGCGCGCACATGACGCTGATCCCGAAGATCGCCGCGCTCATGCGCGCGGCCGCCTCCGACGCCGCCCTGGTGGTCGGCGGCGTGATTCCCGACGAGGACGTGGCGGCGCTGAGGGCCGCCGGCGCCGTCGACGTCGTCCTCCAGGACGCGCCGCCGGACGAGGTGGTGCGCCGTGTCCGCGCGGCCGCCGCCGGGCGCGGCCAGTGACCGCGACGTGGCCCCCCCGCTACGATCCGACGTGGCTGCCGCCGCGCGACGCGGAGCACTGGGCGCCCGACCTCGAGTGCGCGAAGCCCACCGACCGCGAGGCGGTCATCCTGGCCAAGCTCACCGCGCAGGTCCGCTACGCGTGGGAGCGCAGCCCGTTCTATCGGCGCCGCTGGGAGGCGGCCGGCGTGTCGCCGACGACGCTGAAGACCCTCGCCGACCTGCACCGATTTCCCGTCGTGCAGAAGGCCGATCTGCGCGCCGCCCAGGCCGCCCACCCGCCGTTCGGCGACTACCTCTGCATCGAGCCGGCTGAGGTCGCCCGCATCCACGGCACCAGCGGGACGACGGGACGACCGACCGTGTTCGGCGTCGGCCGCGCCGACTGGGAGCGCATCGGCGAGGCGCACGCGCGGATCCTGTGGGGCGCCGGGCTCCGCCCCGGCGACACGGTGCTGATCGCGTCGTTCTTCAGCCTGTACCTCGGCTCGTGGGGCGCGCTCAAGGGCTGCGAGCGGCTGCGGGCGACGGCGTTTCCGTTCGGCGCCGGCCTGTCCGGCCAGACGCTGATGGCCGTGCAGTGGGCGCGCGAGCTGGCGCCGACCGCGTTCTACGGCACGCCGTCCTACGCCCTGCACTTCGCCGAGACCGCTCGGCGCGAGGGCATCGATCCGCGCGCCTTCGGGATCCGCACGCTGTTCTTCTCCGGCGAGCCGGGGGCCGGCATCCCCGCCACCAAGCGATTGATCGAGACCACGTTCGGCGGCGCCTGCATCGACATGGGCAGCATGGCGGAGATGACGCCATGGATGACCAACGCCGAGTGTCGTCACCGCACCGGCATGCATCTCTGGCAGGACCTCGTCTACACGGAGGTCTGCCATCCCGAGACGTGGCGGCCGGTGCCGTACGGCGAGGAAGGCACGCCGGTCTACACCCACCTCGAGCGGACGTCCCAGCCGATGATCCGCCTGGTGTCGGGAGACCTCGCGCGCTGGACGGACGAGCCGTGCCCCTGCGGACGCACGTATCCGCGGCTGCCGCACGGTCTCCAGGGCCGGATCGACGACATGTTCATCGTGCGTGGTGAGAACATCTATCCGAGCGCGATCGAGGACACGCTGCGGGCGATCGACGGCTTCGGCGGCGAGTTCCGGGTGATCGTCTCGCGCCGCGAGGCGATGGACGAGCTCCTGGTGCGCGCCGAGCACGCCGCCGACGTCGGCGACGTCGCGGCCCGTGCGCGGCTGGCCCAGACGATGAAGGAGCGCCTGCGCGCCCGGCTCGGGGTGACGCCGATCGTGGAGCTGCTGCCCGAGGGCACGCTGCCGCGCTCGGAGTTCAAGGCCCGGCGGATCGTCGACGACCGCGATCTCTACCAGAAAGGGACCCAGCATGCTTGATCCCGACGAGATCGACCGCATCCGGGCGGAGCGTGAGGCGTGGGAGGCTCAGGAGCTGCGCGCGTTCCTCGCCCGCCAGCCGGAATCGCAGCCGGAGTACCGCACGGTGTCCGGGCTGCCGGTCAAGCGCGTCTACACGCCGGAGGACGTCGCCGGCACGCCGTTCGAGGCGATCGGGCTGCCCGGACGGTGGCCCTTCACGCGCGGCCCCTATCCGACGATGTATCGCGGCCGCCCGTGGACGATGCGGCAGATCGCCGGCTACGGGACCGGCGAGGACACCAACCAGCGGTTCCGCTATCTGATCGCGCAAGGCCAGACCGGCCTGTCCGTCGACTTCGACATGCCGACGCTGATGGGCTACGACTCCGACGATCCCCGCGCGCTCGGCGAGGTCGGCCGCGAGGGCGTGGCCATCGACACGCTCGACGACATGGAAGCCCTGTTCGCCGGCGTCGATCTCGAGCAGATCTCGGTCTCGATGACGATCAACCCGACGGCGTGGATCCTCCTGGCGATGTACGTCGCGCTGGCGCAGAGCCGAGGCAACGATCTGAACCGGCTCTCCGGCACCGTGCAGGCCGACATCCTCAAGGAGTACATGGCGCAGAAGGAGTGGATCTTCCCGATCCGTCCCTCGATGCGCCTCATGCGCGACATGATCGTCTATTGCGCCGACCACATGGCGCGCTACAACCCGATCAACATCTCCGGGTATCACATCTCGGAGGCCGGCGCGACGGCGGTGCAGGAGGTCGCCTTCACGATGGCCAACGCCATTGCCTACGTCGAGGAGGTCACCCGCAGCGGCGTGGCGGTCGACCGCTTCGCGCCGCGCCTGGCCTTCTACTTCGTGGCCCAGGCCGACTTCTTCGAGGAGGTCGCCAAGTTCCGCGCGGCCCGCCGCGTGTGGGCGCGCCTCGTGAAGGACCGCTTCGGCGCCGCCCGGGCGGAGTCGATGCGGCTGCGGTTCCACTGCCAGACGGCGGCGGCGACCCTCACCAAGGCCCAGCCCATGAACAACATCGTCCGCACGGCCCTGCAGGCCTTGTCGGCCGTGCTCGGCGGCGCCCAGTCGTTGCACACCAACGGCCTCGACGAGGCGTACGCGATCCCCTCCGAGCTGGCCATGAAGATCGCGCTCCGCACCCAGCAGATCATCGCCGACGAGACGCGCGTCACCAGCGTGATCGATCCGCTCGGCGGCTCCTGGTACGTCGAGTCGCTCACCAACGAGATCGAGGCCGCCGTGCTCGACATCTTGCGGAAGGTCGACGAGATGGGCGGCACCATCGCCGCCATCGAGGACGGCTGGTTCCAGCGCGAGATCGCCGAGTCGGCCTACGCGACGGCCCGCCGCCGGGCCTCCGGCGAGCTGCCGGTCATCGGCGTCAACAAGCACGTGGAGCCGGCCGCGCCCTCACCGGTGGAGATCCATCGCGTGGACACCGAGGTCGAGGGCCGCCAGCTGGCGCGGCTGAAGGCGGCGCGGGCCGGGCGCGACGAGGACCGGGTCCGGGCGCTCCTCGACCGGCTGGGGGCGGAGGCGCGCGACCCCGCGCGCAACCTGCTGCCGGTGACCATCGAGCTGGTCCGCCACCGCGCCAGCTTGGGGGAGATCGTCAACCGGCTCCGCAACATCTGGGGGTCGTACGTGGAGCGCCCGATGTTCTGAAGAGCCCTCACACCCCTCGGGGTCTTTTTTGTTATCCTCGTCGAAGCACATTTCGACGATCCCGGGGGAGGCTAAGTGGCCGGCCAGGAATCAGTTCTCGCGCTTCAGGAGAAGCTGGCCAACGAGCAGCGGCTCGTCCAGCTGATCGACCGCATCCACTCGGCCAAGACCCTCGACACGATCTTCATCGAGGTCCAGGGCGAGCTGCTGAGCTCCTTCGACGCCGAGCGCATGACCCTCTACGCGATCGACCACGACAAGAAGGAGATCTACTCCAAGTTCCTGGCCCTCGACGCCGTCCGGGAGATCCGGGTGCCCATCAGCGCCAAGTCGGTGTCCGGCTTCGTGGCGCTGAGCAAGCAGACGGTCAACATCGCCGACGCCTACGACGCCGCCGAGCTCAAGAAGATCTCGCCCGAGCTGACGTTCGACAGCTCGTGGGACAAGCGCACCGGCATCCGCACGACCCAGATCCTCTGCATGCCGATCCTGCACGATGGCAAGGTGCTGGGCGTGATGCAGATCCTCAACAAGAAGCGCGGGCCGCGCTTCACCAAGGACGACGAGCTGAGCGTCGCCCGCATCGCCAAGACGCTCGGCATCGCGTTCAACAACCAGGCGCAGATGGGCGCCCAGCGCCGCGGCGGCAAGTTCGACTACGTCGTCGCCCAGGGGCTGGTGACCCAGGACGAGGTCAACCAGGCCGTTGGCATCGCGCGGCAGAAGAACCTCGACGTGGAGACGGTGCTGCTCGAGCAATTCAAGGTGCCCAAGGGCGAGCTCGGCCAATCGCTGAGCCAGTTCTACCGGGTGCCGTTCATGGAGTACGACTCCCGGGTCGTGCCGCCGGCCGACCTCCTGAAGGACCTCAAGCTGGAGTTTCTCAAGCGCAACCTGTGGGTCCCGGTCCGGCGCGAGGGCCACACCATCATCGTCCTCATCGACAATCCCCAGGACCTGCAGCGCGTGGATGCGATCTACGAGCTCCTCCGCGGCCAGCAGGTCCAGCTGGCGGTCGGTCTGCGCAAGGACGTCGCGATGTTCCTGGCTGCGGCCGGCGGCGAGGCGCAGTCCAAGGACAGCATCGGCAACATCATCACGGCGCTGGGCGAGGAAAGCACCCTGGAGAAGGAGACCGATGTCAGCGGCTCCGACATCGACGAGAACGACAGCGCCGTCATCCGCCTCGCCAACCAGATCATCATCGACGCCTACAAGGCGCGCGCCTCCGACATCCACGTGGAGCCGTACGGTCCCCAGAAAGACACGATGATCCGGCTGCGCATCGACGGTCACTGCCGCGAGTACCAGCGGATTCCCGGCGCCTACCGGCGCGCCCTGGCCGCGCGGCTCAAGATCATGGCCCAGCTCGACATCGCCGAGCGCCGCAAGCCGCAGGATGGCAAGATCAAGTTCCGGCTGCCGGACGGCCGCGACATCGAGCTCCGGGTGGCGACGGTGCCCACCCAGGGTGGCAACGAGGACGTGGTCATGCGCATCCTGGCCGCCAGCGAGCCGATCCCCGTCGATAAGCTCGGCATGCTCGACCGCAACCTCCGGGAGATCAAGAACGCCGCCGACAAGCCGTACGGCCTCATCCTCTGCGTGGGGCCGACCGGCTCCGGCAAGACGACGACGCTGCACTCGGTGCTCGGGTACATCAACAAGCCGGAGCGGAAGATCTGGACCGCCGAGGACCCCGTCGAGATCACGCAGTACGGCCTCCGTCAGGTGCAGGTGCATCCCAAGATCGGCTTCACCTTCGCGAACGCCATGCGCTCGTTCCTGCGCGCCGATCCCGACGTGATCATGGTCGGTGAGATGCGCGACGAGGAGACCGCTGCGACCGGCATCGAGGCCTCGCTGACCGGTCACCTCGTCTTCTCGACGCTGCACACCAACAGCTCGGTGGAGACCGTCATCCGGCTGCTCGACATGGGTCTCGACCCGTTCAACTTCGCCGACGCCCTCCTGGCCGTGCTGGCCCAGCGCCTGGTGCGGCGCGTGTGCGTGGACTGCAAGGAGGACTACCACCCGGAGAAGGACGAGTTCGAGGAGCTCGCCCATGCGTTCGGGGAGGCGGACTTCAAGAAGCTCGCGATCAAGTACGATGACGACTTCATCCTCTATCGCGGCAAGGGCTGCCAGGCCTGCAACAACTCTGGTTACCGCGGCCGCGCCGCCATCCACGAGCTGCTGGTGGCGAGCGATCCCATGAAGAAGCTCATCCAGACGAAGGCGCGGGTGGCCGACATGGTCAAGGTCGCCAAGGAAGAAGGGATGACGACGCTGGTGCAGGACGGCATCCTCAAGGCGCTCGACGGGCTGACCGATCTGAAGCAGGTCAAGGCCGTCGCGATCAAGTAGCGCGCTCTTGTTGTCCCCGGGCGGGAGGGGCGGCCGCGGCGGGGGACGCCGCTCTGCATGTCTACTGAAGCCGGGCGCCCCTCTTAGACCTCGCGGGGCTTGACGTCCTTGAAGGTGAGGTAGAGCAGGACGTCGTAGACGATCTTCAGCGCCCCGCCCAGCACGAACGGCGCCGACAGGGCGACCGTCTGCATGATCCAGCCGGTCAGGAGCGGCGTCACCGCCTGGGCCGACGTGCGCCACAGCGTCGTCGTCGTGGCCGCCGCCTCGCGCTCGCGGTCGTCGACCACCGCCATCACGTAGGCCTGCCGCGTCGGCACGTCGATCTGCGAGAGGAGCTGGCGTCCGAACAGCAGCGAGACCGCCACCCACGCCGCTGGCGCCGCGGCGATGGCGATCAGCAGCACGTTGGAGATCAGGTGCGTGACGACCATCGTCGGCAGCAGCCCGAAGCGGCGGGCCAGCCGGGGCGCGAGCAGGAGCGAGGCTGCGGTCAACAGCTGGGCGACGAGGAACACGCGGCCGAGCGCGTCGAGGCCGAGGTCGAAGCGCTCGTGCAGGAAGTACGCGATCAGCGACTGCAGCACGAAGCCACCGGCGAACGAGTCGATCGAGAAGAGGGCCGCGAGCCGGCGGATGCGCGGAGTCGAGCGCACGGGCGCGCCGCCACCGGTGCGCACGATGCCCACGCGGCCCAGCCCCGCGTAGGCGACGAGCTGCACGAGGGCGGCGGCCAGGAAGCCGGCGAACAGCGTCCGCGGCGCGCCGAGCGCGACGGCGCCGGCACCGAGGGCGGCGGCACCGTAGCCGAGCAGGTTGTAGAGACTCAGGATGGTCGTGCGCCGGGCCGGGTCCGTCGCGCGCGCGATGACGACCTGCTCGATGGACAGGAACGGCCCCGTCTCGCCGGCGCCGACGGCGACGTTGCCGAGCATCGCGGCGAGCACGACGACCCACGGCGCGCGCGCCGCCAGCAGGAGGGTGGCGGCCACGAGCGACAGCGCCGCCAGGCCGCTCAACGCCGCCCGGGCGCCGTACCGCTCCGCCGGCGCGCGCACGGCCCACGTGAGCGCGGCGCTTCCCACCAGCGTGAGCGTCACGGACGCTCCGACTCCCGCGGCGGACAGCCCGAGGTCGGCGAGGTAGAGCGGCAGCAGGATCCCGAGGTAGCCGTAGCAGAAGGTCCGGGCGCCCTTCGCCACGAAGACTGCCCCGACGGCTCGACCGGCAGGAGCGTCGCTCACGTCGTGGCCGCCCTGGCGAAGGCAGGCGGCATGCTCGGGCTTGACATTGGCTCAACGTTTGTTGAGTATATCGCGTGGAGGGCCCACGAGGCCGGAGGTGTCGCATGAACTCGGTAGATCGCGTTCTCTACGAGGAGCTCACTCATCTGGTCGATCGCCTGGCAGCGTCCGTCCCCGACGGCAGCCTGGACGCGGCCGCCGCGGCCAATCCGCTGCTGCGCACGCGGCTGGACGACGCCGACGCTCAGCTCGCGGCCGCCCGGGCCTCGTTGCTCGAAGGCTACGGCCGCTGGCGCCGCGCGCTCGAGGACGTCGAGAATCTGTGGGCGCTCGCCGCGTGGCGGCGCTCAGCCGCGCCGGAAGAGGCGGGAGAGCAGGCTGCCGCCGCTCTCGCTGCCTGACGGCGGCGGCTCGGCGAGATAGCGCGACCGCGCCTCGTCGAATCGCTGCCAGTAGTCGGGCAGCAGGCGGGCGAGGGCGACCTGGACGCTCATGAGTCGCGCGGACTCGTCGCCGCCGCTCTCCGCGGCCGGCAGCTTGCGCCGGCGCTCCGGATCGAGGCCGCCCGCCAGATCGCGCTCCAGGAGCGCGAGGAAGGCGCGGACGTGGACCGTGTACTCCCGGCGGTCGGCGTCGTTGTCGGCCACCGGCGGCGGCAGCCCCCGGGCGCGTCGCGTCCGCACGAGCGCGTCGAGGCACACGTAATCGACGGCCTCCTCCAGACGCTCGCGCACCTCGACCTCGATGCGGGTGCCGAGGTCGTGCGAGCGATCGGGATGGTGGATTGGCATCGGCTCAGCCGAGCATCGCCCGCAGCCCCGTCGCCAGCGGCACCGGCGTGAGACCCAAGGTCGTGTAGAACGGCTGCGGATCGCCGACGTTGTCCTCTTCGAGCATCAGCAGCTGATCGGGCGTGAGCGGGAACCCCGGGAGCCGATGAAAGAGCCTCGCCAGTGGCCGCACGAGGCCGAGCGGCACGTGCGCCTTGCGTACGCGCGTGCGTCCGACGGCGGCGCCGACGAGATCGAGCAGGCGCAGCATCGTGACCGGGTCGGGCCCGACGACGTCGTAGGTCTGCTTGACCGTCGTCTCCAAGGCGACCGCGCGCGCGAAGCCCTCGGCGACGTGCTCGACGGGGACCGGCTGCAGCCGTTGCAGGCCGCCGCCGATCACCGGGACGATCGGATAGCGGCGAACGAGACCGGCCAGCAGGTTCACGAACTCGTCGCTGCGTCCGTAGATGATCGAGGGGCGGAAGATCGTCCACGGGATCGGGCTCGACCGGACCGCTTCTTCGGCCGCCCATTTCGTCTTGTGGTAGCGCGCGCGGGCGTTCGGTCGGCTGCCGAGCGCGCTCATGTGCAGGTAGCGTCTGACGCCGGTGGCGACGGCGGCGTCGAGCACGTTCACCGTGCCCTGGGTGTGGACGCGCTCGAACGTGCTCAGCGTGGCCGGATGCTCGCGGATGATGCCGACCAGGTGGATGACCGTGTCGCAGCCGGCCATGCCGCGCTCGAGCGTCTCGTGCGCGAGCACGTTGCCCTCCACACGCTCGATCGCCTCCAGCCCGCGCAGCTCGTGCTCCGAGCCGCGGCGGACGAGGCAGCGCACCGTGTAACCGGCCGCGCGCAGGGCAGGGACCACGGCGCGGCCCACGAAGCCGGTGGCCCCGGTCATGAAGATGCGACGGGTGCCTGTCATCGGCGTCTAGGATAGCAATGTTCTCCAGGGCGACGGTCACGCCCTGCTAAGATCTGAGTCGTGGTTCGCCCCCCCCTCGTCCTGGCCGCCCTGGCCGTGGCCCTGATCGGCCCGGCCATCGCCTCCGCCCAGGCGCCCGACTTCAGCGCCGTCGACGACGTCGCCCGCGAGGCGATCCAGTCCGGCGAGATCCCCGGCGTCGTGGTGTTGGTCGGCCGCCATGACGACGTGCTGCTGGAGCGCGCCTGGGGCTTCCGCCGGGTGGTGCCCGACCCGCAGCCGATGACGACCGACACGATCTTCGACATCGCCTCGCTCACGAAGCCGTTCGGCACGACGCTGGCGATCATGTCGCTGGTCGAGCGTGGCGCCCTCAAGCTCGACGCGCCCGTCGGACGCTACCTGTCGGACTTTCGCAAGCCGGCCTTCGCCCAGGTGACGATCCAGCGGCTGCTGACCCACACGGCCGGCTTTCCGGCGATCCCACCGCCGGGGGTGGTCCGCCCCTCCGCGAGCGAGACCGTCCGCGCCCTGTCCAGGCTGCCGTTCGAGTACGCGCCGGGGACGGGCACGCAGTACAGCGACATCAGCTTCATCCTGCTCGGCGAGGTCGTCCATCGCGTGAGCGGCCAGACGCTCGACCGCTATCTGGAGCGGACGGTCTTCAAGCCTCTCGGCTTGACGGACACCGGCTTCAACCCGCCGCCGAGCCTGCGCGACCGCATCGCGCCAACCGAGTGGACGAACGGCCACATCCTGTTCGGCGAAGTGCACGATCCGCGGGCGCGCGTGCTCGGCGGCGTCGCCGGCCACGCCGGCATCTTCTCGACGGCGGCCGACCTCGGGCGGCTCTGCCGGATGCTGGTCGACGGCGGCAAGATCGACGACGTCCGCGTCTTCAAGCCCGAGACCGTGCATGCCATGTGGACGCGCACGGCCGACGGCAGCGGCAGCCGCTCCCTCGGCTGGGACGTTTCGTCGGTGTTCGCGCGATCGATGATGCCGTTCTTCCCGCCCGAATCGGCCATCCACACGGGCTTCACGGGCACGACGGCGCTGATCGATCCGCAGAGCGGCGTCTATCTGATCGTGCTGACGAACCGCGTGCACCCCAGCGGCGGCGGCGCCGCCAAGATCCGCGAGCTGCGCGTGCGCATGGCGGCGGCGGTGGGCGCCGCGCTCTTCGATTCCGGCGTGCCGCCGCAGATCGTCGAGGCGGAGTCGACGTCGCCGGCCTCCGACGGGCCGGCCGAGCCGCGCGACCTGGCACCGGTCGAGCCGGTCCGTACCGGGCTCGACGTGCTCGAGCGCCAGCGCTTCGCGGCGCTGGCCGGCTATTCCATCGGCCTCGTCACCAACCACACCGGCATCGACGGCCAGGGGCGGCGCAACGTCGATTTGCTGGCCACGGCGCCCGGCGTGCGGCTGACCGCGATCTTCTCGCCGGAGCACGGGCTGGGCGGCGACGCCAACGCCGACGTGCCACACTCGCGTGACGCCGTGACCGGGGTACCGGTGTGGAGCCTCTACGGGCCGACCAAGCGGCCGACGCCGGCGATGCTGAAGGACATCACCCTGCTCGTGTTCGACATCCAGGACGTCGGCGTCCGCTACTACACCTACCTGACGACGCTGGTGTACGTCATGGAGGAAGCGGGCCGGCTCGGTATTCCGGTCCTCGTCCTC
>VBPC01000030.1 GCA_005887895.1 Candidatus Rokuibacteriota bacterium | reverse complement strand
TCGGCGAGGTGCGCGTACCGCTCTACGACGCGCTCCATCTGCTGCGTACGTCCGATCGCATCCGGCGGCCGCGGGCCGGGACGTGGGTGGCCTCGCTGATGGATGAGACGGCCGAGACGGCCGCCACGCGCGACATCCTGGGGCGGGTGGCCCGGCGTCACGGCCTCGTGCCGGAGCAGGTTGCCGCCGCGTTCGTGTACTACATCGTCGACGTCGCCGCCCGCAGCTGGCGACGCCAGGTCGCGGAGGACTTCTGGGAGCCCGTGCTCGCAGAGGCCGAGACCGTTGCGGACCTCGAAGCCTCGGGCGTGAGCATGGCCTGCATGCTGCTCGGCGATTCGGCGGCGGGCGGCGCGCCGACCTCCGTCACCTCGGCGCCCGTCGAGGACGGTGCCGCGATCGGTGATCCCGCGCCGCTCAGTCGCGCCGGTCTCCACGAGCTCGTGGACGCCGCGGGCATCGTGCTGAGCAAGATCGGCGCGTTCATCATGCTGCCCATGTACGCGCGATTCCTCATCGAGTTGACCCTCGAGGTGGCCTCGATCGGCTGAGGTATGAGCATGATCCGGGACACGCGGACCGCGCCGGACGTCAACGCCAGCCGCCAGGGCACGCTGCCGGACGCCGAGATCGCCGAGTTGCTCGCGGCGGTCTCCGCCGGCGAGCCATGGAGCGCCGCGCTCGAGCGCCTCCGGCTGCCGACGCTCTCGCGGAAGCGCCACTGGTTCGTCAACGCGCGGAAGGCGGACTTCTATCGTTCGCTCGAAACCGCCCGACGGGACTGGGCGCTGGACATCGGCCCCGGCTCGGCGATCATCGCGGCCGAGCTGGCCCGCGACTACACCAGCGTGATTGCCCTGGAGCATCACCCACTCTGGTGCCGCTTCGTCGGCCGGCGCTTCGCGCAGGACGGAGTGCACCGGGCCTTCGCGGTCCAGGGCGACGCCATGGGGCTGCCCTGTCGGGAGGGCAGCATCGATCTCGCCGTGCTCAACGGGGTCCTCGAATGGATCCCTGACGCCGCGCCGCGGCTCGCCCCGCGCTCGGCACAACTCGCGTGCCTGCGCGAGATCCGGCGAGCGCTGCGGCCCGGCGGCGCCCTCGGCATCGCGATCGAGAACCGCTGGTTCTTCGGTAACTTCATGGGCCTCTCGCCGCACGGCGAGCCGCCGTTCGCCGCGGTGCTGCCCCGTCGGCTCGCCGACTGGCAGTCGCGCCGTCGGCTCGGCCGGCCATACCGAACGTGGATCTATCAGGCACACGGCTATCGGCGGCTGCTCGCCGCGGCGGGCTTCGACGATGTTCGGCTGTACGGCGCCATGCCGACGTACCACGAGCCGCGCGAAGCACTGGCGCTGTCAGCACGGGAAGCTCTCCGGCCGTACTTTGCCAGCGCGCGGCCGGCGAAGGACGCTGTCTTTGCGCTGCTCGGCCGCCTGGGCTTACTCGGGCAGCTCGTCCACTCGTTCTATATCAGCGCGCGCCGACCGCTCGTCCCGTCGCCACCGTGAGATCGTCGATCCACATCGACTGGGCGACCGGCGAGCCATCGCCGATGTAGGGCGCGATGACGAGCTGGTTGAACTGCATCGTCGGGTTGGCGCCCGTGCGCAGCAGCACATCATGGCGGTCGATGACGGGCCGGCCGTCGAACCAGTACTGGACGATCCCATCGTTGACGCCCTTGCCGCCCACGATCGTGTTCAGCTTCACGTACGCCTCGACGAAGTGCCAGTCACTCTTGTAGAGCGGTCCCGGCGTGTCGCCGAAATACGGTGACGCCGCGGGCCACTTCTTCTCGTTCGCGTAGACGCCACCGACCACGTAGCAGTTGTCGGGGTAGCCGTCGCTGGATCCATTGCATCCGGCCGCCCCGCGCTTTTCCGTCACCCCGGTCAGATTCGCGCCGATCTTCGCCTGGTCGATGTTCCGGGCGTCCTGGATCCCCACCAGCGGCCGGCCGCCGTTCTGCTCGACGTACACGGTCAAGTGGCTGAACGACAGCCCCACCCAGTCGTCGTCGGCGTTCGTCAGCAGATGAAACTCGTGGGGGTGGTACGGCTTCTGCGAGCCCACCCAGTTCGGACTGTACTTGACGTGATAGCTCAGGTAGACGGCATCGGTCGGCGAGAATTTTCGCCGCAGCGCCGAGCCGGCCGTCGGTCGGGTCGCGCCGCTCGGAAACTGATACTCGATCGATCGCGCGCTGTTGGCCACGTGCTCGGTCGTCGACAGCAACGGCGTCGTGTTGTCGTACCAGCCGCGCGCCGCCAGTCCCGCGTCCTCGAAGCCTTCCTGGAACAGGATCCGGCCCGGCGACACCGCCGGCGCCCCGGTTGCCTGGCTGATGTAGACGTGATCGAACCAGAAGTGATCGGTGTGCGTCTTCGCGTCACCCACCCCGCCCCACGTCGGACTGATCTGGAACTCGGTGAAGCAGCCGGGGGCAGGAAAGGCCACATTGGCGTGGTCGCCCATCGCGGCCCCGTCCATCCACCAGCGCACGATGCCGTTGGCGGTTCCGGGCGTGTTGTATTTGAAGTAGAGCTCGAGCTTGTGCCAGGCGCCCAGCGCGATCGGCTTGGCGTTGACGTTCGGGGTCAGCCAGCGCCACTGGCTTCCCCATTCGGGCGCGATCCGTAACTGGTAGGGCCCGCCCGGTGGGCCGTACATGACGGGGACGAGGTTGCCGCAGGAGCCGCCGAGCAGAAAATAGATCTTGTTGACGCGGCTCGGATGGCCCTGCCAGGGCTCGCTCGGTTTCCACCAGACACCGACGAATCCCTCGGTGAAGGCCGGCGGCAGGCTATGGTACATCGTCGCCGGAGCCTCGCCGCCGGGAAACCCCGGCGGATAGCGCCACTGGCCGACGTGCGGCGCCGATCCGGGCGCCGCCGGGTCTTCGACGATCGTCGCGTAGCCCCTCGCATTGTTGATCCCCCACCCGCTTCCGGTGAGGGCATCGAGCGGCCAGTCCGCCCATATGGCGAAGCCCGGCGGTTGATGCGTCCAGCCTGTCGAGGGGGGCGATGGGGGCGTGGCCCGCGAGCACGCCAGAAGAACCAGAATCGGCAGGACGGCCCAGCGCGAGAGGATTCGTGGCAGACGGGGGCGGTCGCGCATCACGCGCTCGCATTATCGGCCCCGTCTGCCCAGCGTCAAGCGATCGAGCGCCGCTACGGCCGTCCCGTTGCCACCGTGACGTTGTCGTACCAGATGGACTGCGTGACCGGCGAGCCGTCACCGATGTACGGCGCGATGACGAGCTGGTTGAACTGCATCGTCGCATTCGCGCCCGTGCGCAGCATGACGTTGTGCAGGTCGAGCACGGGCTGGCCGTCGAACCAGTACTGAACGACGCCGTCGTTCACGCCCTTGCCGCCCGAGACCGTGTTCAGCTTGATGTAGGCCTCGACGAGGTGCCAATCGTTCTTGTAGAACGCCCCGGGCGTATCGCTGAAGTACTGCGAGGCCGCCCGCCACTTCTTCTCGTTCACGTACTGGCTGCCGGCGAGATAGCAGTTGTCCGGGTAGCCGTCGCTCGACCCGTTGCAGCCTGCCACGCCTCGAAATTCGGTGGTCGAGGTCAGATCCACGCCGATCCGGGTCTGGTCGACGTTCGAGCCGTCCTGAATGGCAATCAATGGCGTGCCGCCGTTCTGCTCGACGTAGACCGTCAGGTGGTCGAACGACAGCCCGGCCCAGTCACTGTCCAGGGTCGTCAGGAAGTGGAACTCGTGGGGATGGTACAGCTTCTGCGAGCCCACCCAGTTCGAGCTGTACTTGACGTAGTAGCTCAGATACACGGAGTCGCTGGCCGCGAACTTGTGGCGGACCGCCGAGCCGGCGGTCGGCGTGGTGGCGCCGGCCAGGAACTTGTATTCGATGGAGCTGGCGCTGCCGGTCACGTGCTCCGTCGTCGACAGCAGCGGCGACGGGTTGTCGTACCACCCGCGGGCCGCCAGGTTCGCATCCTCGAAGCCTTCCTGGAACAGGACGGTCCCCGACGGCGGTGGGGGCGGAGCCGCATTCGACACGGTGACCGTGACCGCCGCCGACGTCGTCCGGTTGCCGGCCGCATCGCGGGCCATGGCGGTCAGCGTGTGCGGCCCGTTGACGGCCGTCGTGGTGTTCCAGGACACCGAGTACGGCGCCGCCGTCGTATCCTCGGCGCCAAGGTTGACGCCGTCGAGCTTGAACTGGACGCCGACGACGCCGACGTTGTCCGACGCCGTCGCGGAGATGGTGACCGTCGAGCCGGAGACGGTGGCCCCGGCGGTCGGCGCGCTGATGGCCACCGTGGGCGGCGCGGTATCGGCAGGAGTTCCGCCACTGCCGGGCCGGCTCACGTAGAAGTGGTCGAATCGAAAGTAGTCGTTCTCGGTCTTCGTATCGCCGATGCCGCCCCAGGTCGGGGCAATCTGGAGTTCCTGCAACGTGCCCGAGAAGGGCACGCCCGTGTAGTCGCCGAGCAAGGTGTCGTCCATCCACCAGCGGACCACGACCGTGCTTCCACTCTGCTTGAAGTAGAGCTCGACCTTGTGCCACACGCCGAGCGTGACGTGAACGTTGTTGACGTTTGGCGTCAGCCAGCTCCAGTTGCCGTACTCGGGGGCCACCCGCAGCTCGTACGGACCGCCGGGCGGCCCGTACATGATCGGGATGATGTGGCCGTTGGAGCCGAAGAGGAAGTAGATCTTGTTGACGTTGGTCGAGTGTCCCTGCCACGGGTTGCTCGGCTTCCACCACATCCCGACGAAGCCCTCGGTGAAGCCCGACGGCAGCGGATACCAGTCGACCGCCGGCTCGACGCCGCCGGAGAAGCCGGCCGGGTAGACGTGCTCGAGGACATTCGTCGGGGACAGCAGCGCCGCCGAGTCGGTGGTGATACGACTCTGGGCCCCCCGGTTGAGGTGGCTCCACCCCAGCGACGACAGGGCATCCCACGGCTGATTTGTCATTTGCACGAACCCCGCCGGCTCGTGAGGCCACGCGCCCGAGATTGGCGGGCTCACGTTCGAGACAGTCACGGTCACGTTCGCCGACGTCGTGCGGTTGCCGGCCGGATCCCGGGCGACGGCGGTGAGCGTGTGGGGGCCGTTGCTGGCGGTGGTCGTGTCCCACGGCACCGAGTACGGCGCCGTCGTATCCTCGGCGCCGAGCGGGACGCCGTCGACCCGGAGCTGGACGCCGGCCACTCCGACGTTGTCGGAGGCGGTCGCCGTGACCGTGATATTCCCCGCCACCGTCGCTCCGCCGACCGGTGAGGTGATCGTCACCGTCGGCGGCGTTGCATCCGTGTTCGACACGGCGACCGCCACCCCGGCCGACGTGGCGGCATTGCCCGCGGCATCGCGCGCCACGGCCGTCAGCGTGTGGGTGCCGTCGGCGACCCCGGTCGTGGCCCAGGTGATCCGGTAGGGCGCGACCGTCACCTCCGCGCCGTACATGGCGCCGTCGAGCCGGAACTGCACCCCCGCCACGCCCACGTTGTCCGCCGCGCTCGCCGTCACCGTCACGGACCCCGACACGGTCGCACCCGCCGCCGGCGCGGTGATCGACACCGTCGGCAGCGTCACGTCCGGCGGCGTCAGCGTCGTGAAGGTGATGTCACCCGACGTGCCGAGGTTGCCGGCGGCGTCCCGCGAGCGCACCCGGAAGTGGTACACGGTCGCCCCGCTCAGGCCACTGAGCGTCACCGGGTGCGCGGTCACGAGACTCGACTGCAGGGTGCTCAGGCTGCCGTAGGTGCTCGTCTTGCCGTACTCCACCTGCGAGTCGCTCGCCTCGTTCGTCGTCCAGCTGATCGTCGCCCCCGACGTCGTGATCGATCCCACCGTGACGGCCGAGACCACTGGCGGCGTGATGTCGGGCACGGTGACCGTCACACCGGCCGCGGCGCCGACGTTGCCGGCGGCATCCCGCGCCACGGCCGTCAGCGTGTGCGTCCCCAGCGAGGCCGTCGTCGTATCCCAGGTGACCGTCCAGGGTGCCGCGATGACCTC
>VBPC01000270.1 GCA_005887895.1 Candidatus Rokuibacteriota bacterium | reverse complement strand
TGAAACGCCAGATGATCAACGTCGAGCAGCTGCGTTTTCCCAGCGGGATCGCCGCCGCGGAGACGCTGCGGGCGCTGCACTCGGTCGGCGCCCAGGGCCTGCGCTCGGCCCGCGCGCTCGGCTGGGCGGGACTGGTCGCGCTGCTGCTCAAGTTCTGGTCGGAGGGCCTGGCGCTGGTGTCGGCGACGCTGGCGCCGCTCACGATCTCCACCTGGATCGCCGCGCTCAACCAGCGGTTGTTCGGGCCGGTCTGGATGGGGCGCACCGTGATGCTGTCGTGGGAGCCGATGTTCATCGCGGCCGGCGCCATCACCGGGCTGCGCGTGTGCTGGAGCATGCTGCTCGGCAGCGTCACCGCCTGGATGATCTTCGTGCCGTGGCTCCAGCGCCGCGGCGTCATCGAGGGCGCCGGCTACGGCGCGCTCGTGCAGTGGACACTCTGGGGCGGCGTCGCCTGCATGGTGAGCGCGAGCCTGCTGGCCTTCGCGCTGCAGTGGCGGACGGCGCTGCGCGCGCTCACCGATCTCGGCGCGATGGTGGGCGCCGGCCGCCGCGCGGCGGCCGGCGATCCGGTCGCGGCTCTGGAGGCGCCCGCCTCGTGGTTCGTCGGCGGCCAGCTCGTGGGCCTGCTCGGCCTGGCCTGGCTCGGCCACCGCGCCTTCGGCATGCCCTACTGGCAGACGGCCGTGGCGGTCGTGCTGTCGTTCGCGCTGGCCCTGGTGGCCTGCCGCGTCACCGGCGAGACCGACACCACGCCGGTCGGCGCCATGGGCAAGATCACGCAGCTCGCCTTCGGCGTGCTGAGCCCCGGCAACATGAACGTGAACCTCATGAGCGCCAACGTCACGGCGGCGGCCGCCGCCAGCAGCGCCGACCTGCTGACCGACCTCAAGAGCGGCTACCTGCTGGGCGCGAATCCGCGCCAGCAGTTTCTCGCGCAGTTCGCCGGCATCTTCGTGGGCACGCTGGTGAGCGTGCTGTCCTTCCGCCTGCTGGTGCCCGACGCCGGCATGCTCGGCACCGACCAGTTCCCGGCGCCGGCGGCGCAGACGTGGCGGGCGGTGGCGCTGGCCCTCTCGCACGGCGTCCGCGAGCTGGGCGCGGTCAAGACGTGGAGCATCGCGATCGGCGCCGTCGTCGGCGTCGTGCTGACGCTGCTCCCCAGGCTCGTGCCCTCCCGCCAGCACCTGGTACCATCGGCGGCCGGCGTCGGGCTGGCGTGGACGTTCCACTGGTATTACGGTGTGCTGTTCTTCGTCGGTGGCGTGCTCGGCTGGTGGCTGGAGCGGCGGCATCCCGAATGGGCCGCCGAGTTCACGTTCCCGGTCGCCTCCGGGTGGATCGCCGGCGAGAGTCTCATGGGCGTCGCGCTCGTCATGGCCGAGCACGGCCCCGCCCTGTTGCGCACGTTGAGCGGACACTGACCCCCCTGCGAGGAGGCTCACGATGGCGACGCTCCAGAAGTACGGCGCCCCCGGCGTGTACGACCCGCCCGGTTACAGCCAGGCGATCAAGGTCACCGGCGCGCAGACCATCCTGTTCCTGGCCGGCCAGGTCGCCTACGCGCCCGACGGCTCGGTCAATCACCGCGGCGACTTCATCGCCCAGGCCCGCCAGGTCTTCGGCGCGGTCAAGGCGCTGGTGGAGGCCGGCGGCGGCACGCTGGCCAACGTCGTGAAGATCACCACGTATGTCACCGACGTGCGCTATCGCCAGGATTTTCGCGTCGTCCGCGACGAGTTCTTCGGAGCCCGCGGCCCCGCCTCCACCATGATCGAGGTCAGCGCGCTGGCCCATCCCGACTACCTGATCGAGATCGAGGCCGTCGCGGTCGTGTGAAAATATTTTCCCACACCGGCCGTCGCGGCTTGTGGCGCCACACCTCGGCTGTTACGCTTCGCTGTCGCGCGGGCCCTCCTGCTGTTCGCGCGATCATCCACCACGAGGAGTCCCGGTGAAGAAACGGGTCGGTGAGGCGGCGGCGCGACTCGCTGCCATCGTGGAATCGTCCGACGACGCGATCGTCAGCAAGACGCTGGACGGCACCATCACGTCGTGGAACCGGGCGGCCGAGAAGCTCTTCGGCTACTCGGCGGCCGAGGCGATCGGCCAGCCGATCTTCCTCATCGTGCCCTCGGATCGGCGGGCCGAGGAGGAAGACGTGGTGGCCCGCCTGCGCCGCGGCGAGACAGTGGAGCACTTCGAGACCGTGCGGCGGCGCAAGGACGGCTTGCTCGTCGACGTCTCGCTGACGATCTCGCCGGTGACGGACAGCCGTGGCCGGGTCATCGGGGCCTCCAAGATCGTCCGCGACATCGGTGAGCGTCGGCGGGCCGAGGAAGCGGTGGCCCGGCTGGCCGCCATCGTGAACTCGTCCGACGACGCCATCGTGAGCAAGACCCTCGACGGCGTGATCACGTCCTGGAACGGGGGGGCCGAAAGGCTCTTCGGCTACCCGGCCGCCGAGGCGATCGGGCAGTCCATCTTCCTGATCGTTCCGCCCGACCGGCGCGAGGAGGAGGAGCGTGTCCTGGAGCGTCTCCGCCGCGGCGAAGCGGTGGAGCACTTCGAGACCGTGCGGCGGCGCAAGGACGGCTCGCTCATCGACATCTCGCTGGCCGTCTCGCCGGTGAGAGACGGCCGCGGCCGTATCGTCGGCGCCTCGAAGATCGCGCGCGACATCGCCGACCGCAAGCGGGTGGAGCGCGAGCGCGCGCAGCTCTACGAGGATGCGCAGCAGGCCAACCGGACCAAGGACGAGTTCATCGCGATGCTCGGCCACGAGCTGCGCAACCCGCTGGGCGCGATCAGCAGCGCCGTCCATCTCCTGGAGCTGGCCGACGCCGTGAACCCGCGCGCCGCGCTGGCGCGCGACGTCATCGCCCGCCAGACGCGCCACCTGTCGCGACTGGTCGACGACCTCCTCGACGTCGTGCGCGTCATGGCGGGCAAGGTGTTGCTCGAGCGCCAGCCGCTCGACCTCGCCGACGTGGTGCAGCGGCACGTGAACAGCTTGCGCGCGACCGGCACGATGCAGGATCACGAGGTGGAGGTGCACGCCACGCCGGTGTGGGTGGACGCCGACGTCGTCCGCATGGAGCAGGTGATCGGCAACCTCGTCTCCAACGCGCTGAAGTACACGCCGGCCGGCGGGCGCATCACGATCTCGGTCGCGCCCCACGCTGGCGACGCGCTGCTCACCGTCGAGGACACGGGGATCGGCATTCCGCAGCACCTGGTCGAGCGCGTCTTCGAGATGTTCGTGCAGGGCGAGCGCCGGCTCGACCGCGCCCAGGGTGGCCTCGGCATCGGATTGACGCTGGTGCGGCGCCTCGTCGAGCTGCACGGCGGCTCGGCCGAGGCCGCCAGCCAAGGCGTCAACCGCGGCAGCCGCTTCACGGTGCGGCTCCGCGCGGTTCCGCCGCCAATGCCGTCGGCGATGGCGCGTCGCTCGAGCCAGGCCGTCACCCCGCGCCGACGGATCCTCGTCGTCGAGGACAACCGGGATGCCCGCGACATGCTCCGGACGCTCCTGCAGACGGCCGGTCACGAGGTGCACGAGGCCAGCGATGGCCGCCAGGGCGTCGACGCGGCGCTGCGACTGCGCCCCGACGTCGCGCTGATCGACCTTGGTCTGCCGGAGATGGACGGCTACGAGGTGGCGCGACAGATCCGGGCCGTCGACGAGGGGCGGCGGATCATGCTCGTGGCCGTCACCGGCTACGGTTCACCCGAAGACCGCGAGCGCTCGCTCATGGCCGGCTTCGACCTCCACCTGGTCAAGCCCGTCGACCCCGATCTGCTGGCCGGGGTCGTCGCCAGTCCATAGACATGGGGGCCCCGACATGGCCCCCAAACCCCCAGACGTTCGTCGCGCCCCGGCGGAGCCGTGTCGCTCCTCTATCTCGGGACGTACCGCGATCCGCATACTGCGCTGGGCGCCGACGTGGCGCCCCCAAGCCCCCAGGCGTTCGGAGCGCCCGGCGGAGCTGTGGCGCTCGATTGATTGACATGGGGGCCCCGAAATGGCCCCCAAGCCCCCTAGCGTTCGCAGCGCCCCGGCGCAGCCGTGGCGCTTCTCTCGAGTGGTTAGCGTCGTGCGGGGCCCCGACATGGCCCCCGAGCCCCCCAGCGTTCGTCGCGCCCCGGCGGAGCCGTGGCGCTCCTCTTCTAGGGCCGGGCGTGGCTCAGCGGAGGCCGAAGCCGCGGGCCATGAAGCTGGCGACGAAGACGATGATGGCGACGAGGGCCATCTCGGCGTGGTTGATGTGGGCGAGGGTGCCGGCGGCTGATGTGTCGGGGCTGCCCCCGCGCGCGAGGACGCGGCGCCAGCGGATGAAGGTCGTCATCGGCCAGACCTCGAGCGCGAGCACCAGCGCGAACAGCGCGAGCTTCAGCCAGAACAGGCGCGACGCCAGGTAGAACGCGCTGCCCTTCTCGAGCCCGCCGAAGGCGCGCAGCAGGCCGGTGACCAGCCACAGGACCGCCGCGATTCCCCAGACGCTGTCCGCCGCGAAGAGGCGCGCGAAGCCGTCGCGATCGAGCGGCCGCTTCAGCGCCCGGCCGCGCAGGAAGACGCTCGGCAGACCCAGGGCCAGCGCGAACAGGTGCAACGCCGAGACGATTGCCGAGGCCACCGGCGTATTCTACGCGGGAACCTCTTCAGTCAGCTTTCTCAGCTGTGCGAGGGGCGGGTGTGGGCGCCGTGACGCTGGGCGCGCATCGCGGCGAGGCGCTGGGCGAGGGGAATCTCGAGGCGCTCGGCCGGGCGCGTGGCGTAGTCGAAGTGTGGCAGCGTCACGCGCTCGATGCGCGTGCGCACCGCGCGCTCGATCGCGCGCAGATCCGATTCCTCGGCGGGTGACACGAGCGTGACGGCATCGCCGACCGCTTCGGCGCGGGCGGTGCGGCCCACCCGATGGATGTAATCCTCGGGCGCCGGCGGCACGTCGAAGTTCACCACGTGACTGAGGCCCGTCACGTCAATGCCGCGCGCGGCGATGTCGGTGGCCACGAGGACGCGGGCCGTGCCGGCCTTGAACGCGGCGAGCGCCTGCGTGCGCTGGGCCTGGCTCCGGTTGCCGTGGATGCGCTCGGCGCGCACGCCGCGGCGGCCCAGACCCTCGGCGACACGGTTGGCGCGGTGCTTGGTGCGCGTGAACACGAGCGCGTTACGGACCCCCGGCTGGCGCAGCAGCTCGACGAGCAGCGGCAGCTTCAGCTCGGCCGCCACCGGATAGGCCGCATGCGTGATGCCGACAGCCGGCGCGGCCGGCCGCTCGACGTTGATCGTGGCGGGATCGCGCAGCAGCTCGCGCGCCAGCGCGGTGATCTCCGGCGGCAGCGTCGCCGAGAAGAGCATGGTCTGGCGGCGCGCCGGCAGCAGCTTCATGATTCGGCGGATGTCGGGCAGGAATCCCATGTCCAGCATCCGGTCGGCCTCGTCCAGCACGAGGACCTCGAGCCGATCGAGCCGCGCGCCGCCGAACACTGCCGCGCCGGTGACGCGCGTGAAGCGCGCCAGGGCGCGCCGCTGCTCGTCGATCTGGGCGGCGAGCTCCCGCGTCGGCGCCAGCACGAGGGCGCGCGTGACGCCGGGCGGTCGGCCGAGCAAGCGCTGGAGGATCGGCAGCAGGAACGCTGCGGTCTTGCCGCTGCCGGTCATCGCGCAGGCCAGCACGTCCCGTCCCGCGCAGGCCGGCGGGTTGGCGTCCTTCTGGATCGGCGTGGGAACCGTGAAGTCGAGCGCCGCGACGGCGCGCAGCAGCTCGGGATGAAGATCGAACGACGTGAAGGACATGAACACTCCTGGGGCCAGGCCCGGTCAGTCTTCCGCGAATCAGTGAACACGCCCCACGAAGCGGAAGTGGCCGGGAAACGCGGTCTGAATGAGAACGAGGGCTCGCGACTGAACCACCGAGCAAATCAGACGGTCGGAAGTATACCACGCAGCCCCGTCGCGCCCTCTGATCAGCGCAGCGGTGGGTCGGGCAGGCGCGGGTTGGCCCACGTCGAGTCGTCGTGGTGCCACAGGAAGGTGCGCACGAGCCCGGGGATGCAGACGACCAGCAGCCCACGCCGCTCGGCGCTCCGGGGGGCCTGGTTGACGATCCACCAGTCCTCCATCGAGGCTCCCGCGCCCGGCTTCGGCGCGCCCAGGTAGGGCCTCGGCAGGGGCATCACGCCGGCCCAGTACTCCGCGTGGGCGTGCAGGTGCAGGGCCGGCGACGAGCGCTTGCGCTTCACCGCGATGCCGGCGATCTCGACCTCGTCCACGGATGGGTGCTCGAAGGCGTCGTGACCGGTCAGGATCGGCCGCGCGTCGGCGTCCTCCAGCCGGATCAGCAGCTCCAGCGTGTCCGGCCGCACATCGACGTCGTCCTGGAAATAGGAGATCCAGCGGACCGCGGGGTCGGCCATCAGGAGGCTGAGGCCGACGTTGGCCGCGGTCGGCAGCCCGGCGTTCAGCGGCAGCGCGAGGTACGTCGCGCCGGCGGCGGCGCAGATCGCGCGGTTCGCCTCGGCTGCGGCGGGCGGTGAGCCGTCGTCGACGACGAGGACGGGGGCGCCGAGCGCGGCGATCTGCGGCAGGCTGCGCTGCAGCGCCCCGGGCCGGGCGTACGTGGTGACGAGAATCGCACGCCGCAGCGTGGCGGTGGCGCCCCGCGCCGGCCGGAAGTCAGCCGGGCGGTGAGCGGGCTCGCCGGCGAGAATGCCGTCCAGGCGCGCCAGCAGCGTCGCCACGGCGTCATCGTCCCGCGCACGGCCGGCCGCGTGCGGCTCGAAGAGCGCGTAGCGGCCGCCGAGGTACGTGCACGCCATCTGCTGGCGGACGCGGCGCAGCGTCGGCGACCCGATCGTCTGCAGGGCGTCGGTCTGAAGCACCGCTCCGTCGAGCGGCGTCGTCTCGAGCGCCTGGAAGGTGTGCGTGTAGGCGACCGCGGCCGGCAGCGCCGCCGCGACGTCGGCGGGCACCAGGAGCGGCCGTCCGACGAGCCCGCGTCGCTCGATGACCCGCAGCAGGCGCCAGCGATCCCACTCGCCGAGCAGGGGCGCGCCCCAGCGCTGACGCGTGAGATAACGGCGCGCCCGGGAGAGGAGCCGGGACCCGAGGCCAGAGCTCACGGTGCCCGGATGCTCCGACGGAGCGCGCGGCCGTGTCAAGCTGCGGCGCGGTCGGTGCGACCTCGCCCGGCGGACGTCGGGCCCGCCGCTGCCGGCTCCGCGCTCAGCGCGTGGCGGTCGCCCGCCGCGGCTCGCCGTCGGTCCTCGCGTCGGCGATGACCTCGTGCCACCACTGCTCGGCCGGCGCCGTCTCCAGTCCCTCCAGCCGCCGCCGCGTCTCCCGGAAGGCCTCGTCGTTGTGCCAGGCTTCCCAGTCGGCCCGCGTTCGCCACGACCCGATGACGCCGCGCTGGTTCAGCGCGCCAAGCGGCATGAGGAGCGCATCACGCCGTCCCATTCGGTCCCCTCCGGAGATCCATCCGGGTTCAAGTGCGATGCCAGCGCGCGGCGGCCGCGGCGGCGTTCGGCGCTGGCACCGGCGTTGCTCTCGCCATGGATAGTTGCTCTCGCCATGGATATACGACCGACAGGGGAGGAACGATCATGCGCGCGACAGAAGTGCTCAAGAAGGACCACGCCCACGTGAAGGAGATGTTCGCCGAGCTCGAGGAGATGTCGGCCACGGCCGGCAAGGCGCGGCAGGAATTGCTCGACCGGATCGCCGAGGAGCTCGAGATCCACACGAAGATCGAGGAAGAGATCTTCTATCCGGCCGTGCAGAAGGTCTCCAGCCGCATCCAGCACGCGAAGGAAGAGCACGCGCGCGTGGCGAGCCTGCTGGGCGACGTCGAGGGCCGCGATCCGGCCTCGGCGGAGTTCATGGCCGGCGTGCGGGAGCTCAAGACCGCCGTCATGCACCACGTCGCCGAGGAAGAGGGCCCGATCTTCGAGGAGGCCGCGCGACTGGGCGACCCCGAGCTGGAGCGCCTCGGCGCGCGCCTGGCCGAGCGCAAGGACGCGGTGAAGACGTCGCCGGTGCAGCGCGGCGTCCGCGCCGTCAAGCAGGCCGCTCGCAAGATCGCCTGAGTCTCACCGCCGGGCGAAGGGGAGCCGCCTCGCGGTTCCCTTCCGCCCGCGCCGCTCACGCCGCCGCCTGACCCCGCTCGAGCCGGTCCTGGCACTCGCGGCACACGGTCGCCTCCGGCAGCGCCTCCAGTCGTGCGGGCTCGATCGCGCGGCCGCACACCTCGCAGATGCCGTACTCGCCGTTGGCCAGCCGCTCGAGCGCGCGCGTCAGCCGATTGATCCGCTCGGCCACCCGCTCGCGGTGAGCGAAGCTCATGTCCAGCCGCTCGTTGGCCTGGGCGACGTCGCCTTCTTCGAACGGGCTCTCCCCCGTACCGGTCGCCTCGCCGATCTCCGGAGAGATGCCGAGCCGGGCGAGCTCCTCCACGGCTGCCTGTCGCTCGCGCAGCAGTCGCTCGCGGATCGCGTCGCGATCGAGACGCTGATCTTCCCGCCCCGCATCGCGCATCATGGGCCACCCCTGCGAGCTGCGCTCCGCGTCGGTTCGCCGCTGGGCGCGCGGGTCCTTCGTCATGGCTCTCCTCCTCCGTCCACACCGCGAGCGAAACGCATGCCAGGCAAGTGACGAAAGCTCGACTGCAAGAAAGACAACGGCCCGCCCGCGCTACCGCGCTCACGGAAGTAGCAGAGGGAGCCAGCAGAGAGAGACAGCGGAGGGAGCCAGCAGAGAGAGACAGCGGAGGGAGCCAGCAGAGAGAGACAGCGGAGGGAGCCAGCAGAGATAGAGGGGTGCCACGGCTCCGCCGGGGCACCCCGAACATGTGGGGGCTTGGGGGCCGTTTCGGGGCCCCCATCTTAAATAGACAGACCTGGCGCGATCTGCCACGATCGACTCCCGTGATCGACTGGTCCGGGGTCTTCCACATCCTCGCCACGCCGTTCACCGACGACGGCGCGCTCGACCTGGCCGGTGTGCCGCGCCTGGTCGAGGCGGTTCTCGGCACCGGCGTGCGCGGCCTGACGATCCTCGGCATCGCCGGCGAGGCGCACCGCCTCACCGACGACGAGCGCCGCCGCATGGTCGAGGCGGTAGTGAAGGAAGCGCGCGGCCGCGTGCCCGTCGCGGTCGGTGCGTCGGCGCCCGGGACCCATCTCGCCGCGGGCTTCGCCGCGATGGCGCGCGACCACGGCGCCGACGCCGTGATGGTGGCGCCGCCGGCCGGCGCGCGCAATCTGGACGCGGTCGCCGAGTACTACCAGGTCGTGGCGCGTGCGGCCGGGTTGCCGCTGGTCCTGCAGGACGAGCCGGTCACCACGCAGGTCGTGATGCCGCCGGCATTCCTGGCCCGACTGATCGACGAGCTCCCGACGGCCGAAGCCGTCAAGCTCGAGGAGGCGCCCACGCCGCCGAAGATCACGCGGCTGCACGCGCTGGCTGCCCGCCGCGTGCCGATCTTCGGCGGGCTCGGCGGCGTGTACTTCTTCGAGGAGCTCTCGCGCGGCGCCGCCGGCGCGATGACTGGCTTTCCCTATCCCGAGGCCCTGCGCGACATCCACGCGCACTTCGTGGCGGGCCGGCGCGCCGAGGCGCGTGCGCTCTTCTATCGGTGGCTGCCGCTGATCCGCTACGAGAGCCAGCCGGGCGCGGTGCCCGGCACGTCGCTGGCGATCCGCAAGGAAATCCTCCGGCGGCGCGGCTGGCTCGCCACGGCGCGCGTGCGACCGCCGGCCGCCGCCCTCGACGCCGCCACCCTCGAGGAGCTGACGGAGATCCTCACCGCGGTCGTTCGCGAGTGACCGGCGCCGGGCGCGTCGTCGAGGCGCTGGTCGCCGCCGGCGTGCGCCGGATCTTCACGCTGTCCGGCAATCAGATCCTGTCCGTCTACGACGCGACGATCGGCCGCGACGTCGCGCTGATCCACACGCGGCACGAGGCCGCCGCCGTGCACATGGCCGACGCCTGGGGCCGCCTGACAGAACAGCCGGGTGTCGCCCTGGTCACCGCCGGGCCCGGCCATCTGAACGCCATCTCCGCCCTCTACGGGGCCCGCATGGCGGAGTCGCCCGTGCTGCTGCTGAGCGGCGCCAGTCCGCGCGGCCAGCGCGGGCAGGGCGCGTTCCAGGAGATCGACCAGGTGGCGGTCGCGCGGCCGGTCGTCAAGGCCGCGTGGTCGATCGAGGATCCGGCGCGCGCCGGCGACGACGTGGCGCGCGCCCTCGCGCTGACCACGGCCGGGCGTCCGGGACCGGTGCATCTCGCCCTGCCGGGCGACGTGCTGGAGGCCACGGCGCCGCCGTCGAGCGGATCGGCCGCGCCGGTCGCGCCGCCGGCCCTGACCGATCGTGACGCCCTCGCCGTCGTCGCGCTGCTCGCCGAGGCGAAGCGTCCGCTCATCCTGACCGGGCCGGCAATGGGCCGCGGGCCGCGCTGGGCCGCCGTGCAGCGCCTGGCGGGGACGCTGGGCGCGCCGGCGCTGCCGATCGAGAGCCGCCGCGGCGTCAACGATCCGTGGCTCCGCGGCGCCACGCGGCTGCTCGGCGAGGCCGACCTCGTGCTGCTCCTCGGCAAGCCGCTCGATTTCTCGCTCCGCTTCGGCCGGGCGTTCGGGCGCGGCTGCCGCATCGTCGCGCTCGACATCGAGGCGACGGCGGGCGTGGACGGCGTCACGCTGGCGGTCGCCGCCGACCCCGCGGCGGCGGTGGAGCGGCTGGCCGGCGTGGCGGCCCACCGCCCGTGGCCGCCGACGTCCTGGCGCGATGACGTCGACGCTGCCCGCCGGGCGACGCCACCGGAGTGGCAGGCGCTGCGCCGCTCGGCGAGCGCCCCGCTGCATCCGCTGCGCGTGTGCGCGGCGCTGGCGCCGTACCTCGAGGCCGGCGCGGTCCTCGTCAGCGATGGTGGCGAGTTCGGCCAGTGGATCCAGGCGGGCCTCGAGCCCCGTGAGCGGTTGATCAACGGCCTCAGCGGATCGATCGGCAGCGCGCTGCCGATGGCGGTGGCGGCGCGCCTGGCCCGTCCCGATCGCCCCGTCCTGGCGGCGATGGGCGACGGCACGTTCGGCTTTCACGCCTTCGAGGTCGACACGGCGTTGCGCCACGGCCTGCCGGTGGTCGTCGTCGTCGGCAACGACGCGCGCTGGAACGCCGAGCACACGTTGCAGACGCGCCAGTATGGCGCCGCCCGCGCGGTGGGCTGCGAACTCCTGCCCTCGCGCTACGATCGGGTCGTCGAGGCGCTCGGCGGTCACGGCGAATTCGTGCGGCGGCCCGACGAGCTGGAGCCCGCGCTTGCCCGCGCGCTGGCGGCCGGCCGCCCGGCCTGCGTGAACGTCCTGATCGACAGCGTGCCGGCGCCGACGTTCGGCGACGCGGGAGGTCATGCGTGACGCCGGCGATCCTCACCCTCGTCGTCGCCTGCTTCTTCCTGTCCGGCGCGACCGGCCTCGTGTACGAGGTCCTGTGGATCCGCATGCTGGGCCTCGTGTTCGGCCACACCGTCTTCGCGGTGACGACGGTGCTGACCGCGTTCATGGCCGGCCTGGGCCTCGGGAGCTGGGCCTTCGGTCGGCTGGCCGATCGCCGCGCACGGCCCCTCCGGCTCTACGGATTCCTCGAGCTCGGCGTCGGAATGCTGTGCCTGGCGGTGCCGGTGCTGCTGCCGCTGGTCGAGATCGCGTATCGATGGCTGGCGCGAACCCTCGCCCTCGGCTTCCTGACGTTCAGCCTCGCCCAGTTCGCGCTGGTGCTGGCGCTGCTGGTGCCACCGACGACGCTGATGGGCGCGACGCTGCCGATCCTGAGCCGGGTGTTCGTCACCGATCCGCGCACGCTCGGTCGCCGCGTCGGCTTCCTCTACGCGCTCAACACGCTCGGCGCCGTGCTCGGCACCGCGCTGGCCGGCTACGTGCTGCTGCCCGCGCTGGGCATGCGCGCCACGCTCACGCTGGCCGCCGTCGTGAACCTCGCGATCGGGGCCTTCGTCATCCTCGCCGAGCGGCGTCTGGTCACCGTCGACGCCGGCTCCGCGGCGCCGAGCCAGCCGTCGCTGCCGGCCATCCCGGCGTCGCCGGACGTGGCCGACATGCCGTCGGCGCCGGCGGCCACGCTCGTCGCGCTGGGGCTGGCGGCCGCCGGCGCGGCGTCGATGATCTACGAGGTCGCGTGGGCGCGCGCGCTGAGCCTCGTCCTCGGCAGCTCGACGTACGCGTTCACGGCGATGCTGCTCGCCTTCCTGCTCGGCCTCGCGGTCGGCAGCGCGCTCTTCGCGCGGCTCGCCGGCGCGCGCCCGGTCGGTCCCGCCGCGTTCGGGCTCCTGCAGCTCGGGGCCGGCGCCGCCGCGCTCGGCATCCTGCCGATGTTCGAGCGCCTGCCCGACGTCGTCGTGCGGGCGCTGTCCGTGTCGCTGGCGCCCGGCTTCGTGCTGCTGGTGCAGGTGGCGCTCGCGGTGGCCGCGATGCTGGCGCCCACGCTGCTGATCGGCGCCGGGTTTCCGTGCGCCGTGCAGGCGGCCGCGCGTGGCACCCGGCGGGTGGCGCTCGACGTCGGCCGCCTGTACGCCGGCAACACGCTGGGCGCGATCGTCGGCACCGTCGTCGCCGGGTTCGTGCTGATGCCGCTCGTCGGCGCCCAGGGCGCCGTGAAGGTCGCGATCGCGCTCAATCTGCTCGTCGGTGTCGCGCTGGTCGCCGCCGCGCGACGGAGCCAGGCGCGCTGGCCCGTCGCCGCGGCCGCCGCGCTGGCGCTGATCATCGTGGTCGGCCTGGTACGGGTGCCGGCGTGGAACGCCTCGGTGATGGCCGCCGGCGCCGCCGTGTACCCGCGGCAGTACCAGCGCTTCGCCGGCCAGGGGGGCGTGGCGCGCGCGCTGGCCGACAGCACGCTGCTCTTCTACCGCGACGGACTGACCGCCACGGTCAGTGTCCATCGCGAGGGTCCGCTGACCTCGCTGCGCGTGAACGGCAAGACCGACGCCAGCACCGGCCTCGACATGCACATGCAGCTGATGCTCGGCCACCTGCCGCTGCTGGTGCGTCCCCAGGCGCGCTCGGTGATGGTGGTCGGCCTCGGCAGCGGCGTGACGGTCGCCGCGGTGGCCGCCCATGACGTCGAGCGCGTGGACGTGGTGGAGATCGAGCCGGCGGTGATCGAGGCCGCCCGGCTGTTCGCGCGCGAGAACCGCGACGCGCTCCGCGACCCGCGGGTGCACGTCGTCGTCGGCGACGCGCGCAACGTGCTGCTGGCCGGCGAGCGGCGCTGGGACGTCATCGTGTCGGAGCCGTCGAATCCGTGGATCGGCGGAATGGCGACGCTCTTCACCGAGGAGTTCTATGCGCTGGCGCGCTCGCGGCTGGCGCCGGGCGGCGTCATGGTGCAGTGGGTCGACGGCTACACGCTCCGCCCCGAGGACTTCAAGATGATCGTGAAGACGTTCCGGACGGCGTTCCCGGCCACGACGATCTGGAACGCGCAGGGCGCGGCCGACTTCATCCTGGTGGGCGCCGTGGAGCCGCGCCCGCTCGACCTCGGTCAGGCCCAGGCCCGCTGGGAGGCCTCGCCGCGGATGCGCGAGGACCTCGAGCGGCTCGGCTTCCGCGCGCCGTGGGCGTTTCTCGCCGACTTCCTCCTGGCCGAGCCCGACGCCGCCCGGCTCACGCTCGGCGCCGACCTCAACACCGACGACGCCTTGCCGCTGGAGTTCTCGGCCCCCAGGAGCCTGCACGCCGACACGGCCGCCACGAACTACCGGATGGTGCGCGCCTTCCGGACGGCCGACGCGCCGAGGCTGGCCGGCCGCGGGGCCGCCCACCTCGACGCCCCGGGCGTGCGCTACGACCTCGGCGTGGCGTACTTGCGCAAGGACATGGCTGCCGACGCCGCCGCGCAGTTCGAGCGCGCGCTGGCGCGCGAGCCGACGCACGGGCCATCGCTGATCGGCCTGGCGCGAGCCCAGCTCCGCCAGGACCTGCCGCTCCGCGCGGTCGAGTCGCTGCAGGCCGCCGTGCGCCAGGAGCCGCGCAGCGCGGAGGCGCACGCCCTGCTGGCGCGCGCCTGGCAGCAGCAACAGCTCCCCGCCCGGGCGCTGGAGGCGGCGGCGACCGCCGTGCGGTGGGCGCCCGACGAGACCGGCTATCGCGCGCACTACGCCGCGCTGCTCGAGCAGCAGGGACGGGCCGCCGAGGCGGTCGAGCAGTACCTGACGGTGCGCGCACGCCGGCCGGAGGACACCGCCGTGCTCGACGGTCTCGCCACCGCCTACGCGCGGCTGGGCCGCAGCACCGATGCGGTGACGACGCTCGAAGAAGCCGTGGCGCTCCGTCCGGACGACCCGTTGCTGCTGCACCGGCTCGGGCGCGCCTACCTCGCAGTCAAGCGGCCGGTGCCGGCGGTGGCCGCGCTGACGCGGGCCGTGGCGCGCGCCCCGCTCCTGGCCCAGGCCCACGCCGACCTCGGCGTGGCACTGCTCGGGACCGGCGATCCGTTCGCCGCGACGGCGGCGCTCGAGCGCGCGGTAAAGACCCCATGAGCATCACCAGCCGCTACGTGTTCTCCGCCGCGATGGACGTGACGCCCGAGCGCGAGAGGCTCTTCCACGAGGTGTACGACCAGGAACACGTGCCGATCATCCTGAAGGTGCCCGGGGTCATCTCGGCCGCGCGCTTCGAGCTGACGCCGCTCACGATGATCATCGGGGGCGAGCGCAAGACGATGGTCGCCGAGGGCGCCCCGCGCTTCCACGCGCTGTACGAGCTCGAGAGCCCCGAGGTGCTGGTGAGCGCGCCGTGGGCGAAGGCGGTGGACCAGGGCCGCTGGCCCGGCGAGGTCCGCCCGTACACCAGCAACCGCCGCCACCTGCTGCTGCGGAAGATGTGAGAACCAGTACAATACGCCCTGCCGCCGGGCCGGGAGTCGCGGCGCGGCCGAGAGGAGTGCCACGTGCGAGCGAACAAGCTGAGAGAGATCTGGAAGCAGGGCGGGGCGGTGGTCAACGGCTGGCTCGCGATCCCCAGCGCGTTCTCCGCGGAGGTGATGGCCCACCAGGGATTCGACTCGCTGGTGATCGACATGCAACACGGCGTCGTCGACTACCAGGTGGCGGTCACGATGCTGCAGGCGATCTCCACCACCGACGTGGTGCCGCTGGCCCGGGTGCCATGGAACGATCCGGCGCGGATCATGAAGATCCTCGACGCCGGCGCCTACGGGGTCATCTGCCCCATGATCAACACCCGCGAGCAAGCCGAGGCGCTGGTCGCCGCCTGCAAGTACTATCCGCGCGGCTACCGCTCGTGGGGTCCCGTGCGGGCCTCGATCTACGCCGGCAGCGATTACACCGCGACCCGGGCCAACGACGAGCTGCTGGTGATGCCGATGATCGAGACGGCCGAGGCCGTCAAGAACATCGACGACATCCTCGGCGTGCCCGGCATCGACGCCGTCTACGTGGGGCCGGCCGACCTGTCGCTGACGCTCAACTGCACACCCAAGCTCGACCAGACCGAGCCGCCGGTCGTCGAGGCGCAGCAGCAGATCGCGGCGGCGTGCAAGCGTCACCACATCATCGCCGGCATCCATTGCGGCACCGCGGCCTACGCGACGAAGATGATCGCCGCCGGCTACCAGTTCGTGACCCTGGCCAGCGACGGCCGGTTCCTGGCCGCCCGCGCCGCCGACGAGGTGGGCGCCGTGCGGAAGACCGGCGCCGGCGGCGGCAAGCTGCCTGCTTATTAGGTGGGGGGCCCCGATATGGCCCCCCACACCCCCCAAGCGTTCGGACCGCCCCGGCGTAGCCGTGGCGGTCCTCTACGACGGGAGAGCGTCTGGGGCCCCGAGATGGCCCCCGACACGTAACAGTGCTGGCGTTCGATGCGGCGCTGCGGGGGCGGGCGCGCGGGCACCTGGACGCCTTTGCCGCGCGCCCGCACGACGCGGAGGCGCGCCGGCCGGCGGCGGTGGCGGTGGTGCTGGTGCCGGACGACGAGGGACGCGCGTGCTTTCTGCTCACGCGGCGCGCCGCCACGCTGCGCGCCCACGCGCGGCAGTGGGCGCTCCCGGGCGGTCGCATCGACGCGGGCGAGAGCGCCGAGGCGGCCGCGCTGCGCGAGCTCGCCGAGGAGGTCGGCCTCACGCTCGGCGCCGACGCGGTGCTGGGACGGCTCGACGATTACCCGACGCGCTCGGGGTTCGTGATCACGCCGATCGTGGTGTGGGGTGACGGGGCCGCCGAGCTGACGCTGAATCCCGACGAGGTGGTGCGTGTCTACCGGGTGCCGCTCGACGACCTCGACCGGCCCGAGGTGCCGATCCTGGTGGCAATCCCCGAGAGCGAGCGTCCGGTGATCCAGCTGCCGCTGCTCGGCTCGCTGATCCACGCGCCGACGGCCGCCGTGCTCTATCAGCTCCGCGAGGTGGTGCTGCACGGCCGGGCGACGCGCGTGGATCACTTCGAGCAGCCGGTGTGGGCGTGGCGCTAGTGAGCCTCCTCGACGAGGGCGTGGCGGCCGTGCGGCGCGGGGCCCTCGACGAGGCCTTCGCGCTCTTCGAGCGCGACTGCCGCGCCTCGCGCCACCGCCCCTCGTACTACTGGTGGTTCCTCGCCGATCACGTGCTGGGCTGTGAGGAGCGCGTCGAGGCGACGCTGCACGCGCTCGACCGCCTGCTGGCGAGCACCCGCGAGCCGTCGGAGCGACGCGAGGCCTCGTGGAAGCAGGGCAAGCTGCTCGAGCGTCTCGGCCGTACCGTCGAAGCGGAGCGCGCGTTCGCGCGGGCGGCGGCGCCGGCCACCGAGCGTCCGCGCGAGCGCCAGGCGGCGGCCGAGGAACCGCCGCCGGCCGACGGCGAGGCCGACGACCGGGCGCGCACGTGGCACCATCGCGGCGCGGCGCTGCTGGCGGGCGGCCATCCGCAAGAGGCGCTGGCGTGCTTCGAGCGCTCGCTGGCCGACAACTCGGGCGAGTGGGGGTCGGTCGACGTCATGCGCGTCGCCGAGCTCGACCGCGCCCGCGCGCTGGCCGCGCTGGGCCGTCACGAGGAAGCGCTGACGATGCTGGGCCGGATCGCAGCGGTCGACGAGCACGAGCCGTTGTCGTCGGCCCGCGACTGCCGCCTCGCGCTCGTCTATCATGCCCAGGCAGCCTCGGAGGCGGCCCTCGGCCGGCCGGCCACGGAGACGCTGCGGCGCTTCGTCGCGACGGCCGGCGGCGTCGCCCGGCGGTTTCCGGGTATGTTGGCGTCCGAGATCGCGGCGGCCCGGCGGCAGCTCGACCAGGCCTGACAAAGGAGACAGCATGCCAGTGCTCGACGGACAGGTGGCGATCGTCACGGGCGGCGGCAGCGGCATCGGCGAGGTGACCGCCGGCCTGCTGGCCGCCGAGGGCGCCCAGGTCGTGATCTGCGGCCGGCGCCCGGCGCCCATCGACGCGGTCGCCAAGACGATCGAGAAGGCCGGCGGCCGCTGCGCCGCCCGCGCGGTCGATCTCGAGGACCCGGACGCCGCCGCCGCCTTCGTGCGATGGACGCTCGAGCGCTGGGGTCGCGTGGACGTCCTCGTCAACAACGCCGGGCACTCCAGCCACGCCCGCTCGATCCGCTGGGTCGGACGCAAGGAATGGGACAGCGTGCTCGCGGTCAATCTCACCGCCGTGTACGTGCTGACGCAGGCGGTGCTGCCGGGCATGATCGAGCGCCAGCGCGGCACGATCGTCACCGTCGGCTCGCTGGCGGCGCTGAAGGCCGGGCTCATCGGCGGCGCGCCCTACGGGGCCGCCAAGGCCGCGGTCCGCAACCTGATGGAGCACGTCCACAACACCCTGCGCAACCAGGGCATCCGGGCGACGATCGTGATGCCGGCCGAGGTCGACACGCCGATCCTCGACAAGCGGCCGCTGAACCCCGATGCCGCCGCGCGTGTGAGCATGATGCAGGCCGAGGACGTCGCCCGGGCCATCATGCTGGCGGTGACCCTGCCGCCGCGCACGGTGATCGAGGAAATCGTCATGAGCCCCACGATCCTGAGAGACCAGAGCCGGGACCTCGCCGTCGCCGGGCGCGCCGGCGGTCCCGATGAGAGGCAGCCATGAGCACATTCACGATCATCGACGGCGAGCGCGCCGTGGCCGTGCCGGCCCGCGTGAGCGGTGGGCGCGTGGTGCTGGAGGCGGCCGGCCTCAAGGACGCGCTCGGCTGGGAGGTCCACGACGGCCTGCTCTGCAACGACGCCATGTGCATCCCGCTGCCCGACGCCTCGGCGCTGACGCGCGACGACGGCGTCGACCTCGCGGCCTTCGCCGCCGCGCTCGATCGCGCGGTGGCGGTGGACGTCGCCGAGCGTGCCGCGTTCCTGGGCGGCTCGGCGCGCGAGCGGGCCCAGGCGCTGGCCTCGCAGCAGGCGCCGGACTTCACGCTGCCCGATCTCGCCGGCCGCCCGCACTCGCTCGCCGAGCATCGCGGCAAGAAGATCCTGCTCGTCGCCTGGGCGTCCTGGTGAGGGTGCCGCCTCGACCTGCCGGTCTGGCAGGAGCTGTACGAGGAGTTGACCGGCCAGGGGTTCACGGTCATCACGGTGGCGCTCGACAAGACGGCCGAGGACGCGCGGCCGTGGATCGAGAAGGCGCAGCCGACGCACCCGGCGCTGATCGACACCCGTCACGTGCTGGCCGACCTCTACAACGTGGTCAACGTGCCGACGATCTTCTGGATCGACGAGCGCGGGCGCATCGTGCGCCCCAACGACGTGGCGTTCGGCACCGACACCTTCAAGCACATCACCGGCCTCGAGTCGGCCCGTCACCTGGCGGCGCTGCGGGCCTGGGTGAGCGGCCGCACACCGGCGCCGGGCGCGGACGAGGTCCGGCGGCAGCAGCCGCTGCCGAGCGCCGAGGATCAGCAGGCGCGGGCCGAGTTCGGCCTCGGCCAGTGGCTGTGGGCGCAGGGGCGCCCGGCGGCCGCCGAGCGACACTTCGTGCGTGGCGGTGAGCTGGCGCCGCACGACTTCACGATCCGTCGCGGCACGATGCCGATGCGCGGGATCGATCCGATGGGGCCGCAGTTCCGCGAGATGCTCCAGTCCTGGGTCGGCGCCGGCCGGCCCTACTACCGGCCACTGCCCGACACCGCCGGCACCAAGGAGAACTGAACGCCTATGGGGATGCTCGACGGCAAGACGGCGCTCGTGACGGGCGCCGGGCGCGGAATCGGACGCGGCATCGCGCTGGCGCTGGCGGCCGCCGGGGCCAAGGTGGTGGTCAACGACATCGGCGCCTCGCTGGCCGGCGAGGGCGGCGATCGCAGTCCGGCCGACGCGGTGGTGCGCGAGATCGAGGCGGCGGGCGGGGTCGCCGAGGCGAACTACGGCAACGTGGCCGACTTCGTCCAGGGCACCGAGATGGTCGAGCAGGTCGCGACGGCGTGGGGCCGCATCGATGTCCTCGTGCACGTCGCCGGCATCCTGCGCGATCGCATGGTGTTCAACATGGCCGAGGGCGAGTGGGACGCCGTCATCGCCGTCCACCTCAAGGGCGCGTTCAACACGGTGCGGGCCGCCTCCGCGCGCATGCGCGAGCAGCGCAGCGGCCGCATCATCGCGATGTCGTCGGTGTCGGCGCTGGGGGCGCCCGGCCAGCCGAACTACGCGGCGGCCAAGAACGGCATCATCGGCCTCGTGTGGTCCACCGCCAACGCGCTGGCCAGGTACGGCGTCACCGCGAACTCGATCATGCCGAGCGGCGCCACCCGTATGATCGACTCCACGCCGCGCGGGCGCGAGGTCTTCGAGACCACCGGCAAGTGGCCGAGCGAGCAGGCGGTCGGCACCGAGCGTGATCCCGACAACGTCGCCCCGCTGGTCGTCTATCTGGCCAGCGACGCCGCCGCCCAGGTGAACGGGCAGGTCTTCCACTCCTTTGGCTACGGCTACACGGTGCTCGCCCAGCCGCAGGCGGTGCGGCGGCTGGAGGGCCATCGCCGCCTGAAGCCCGAGGAGATCGCGCGGCTGTGGGCCGATACGTTCGGCGGCGACCTCAAGCCGGCGATCGGCACGGCGTTCGGCCGCACGCTCAACGAGCGACCGGCCGCCGAGTGGAAGGAGATCGAGCCGGGGATTCGCGCCTGGAAGTGGGCGTACGGGGAGCCGTGAGGGGCGTCCTCTTCGTCTGTCACGCCAACACCTCGCGCAGCGTGATGGCCCACGCGCTGCTGGAGCGAATGCTCGCCGAGCGTGGCCTCGACGGCCGCGTCCGGGTCAGCTCGGCCGGCGTGTCGCCCTATGCGCGCGACGGCATGTACGCCTCGCTCGACGCGCGGCTGGCCCTCAAGGAGATCGGCATCGTGCTGGCCGAGGACACCATCACGTCGACCGACCTCAAGAGCCACCGCGAGCTGCTGGCCGCGGCCGCCGTCGTGGTGACGATGACCGCCGAGCAGAAGCGGCTGGTGGCCGCGCTGGCCGATGGCGACGGGCGGCTCGTCGTCACGCTCCGCGAGCTGGCCGGCGAGAGCGGTGACATCGCGGATCCGATGGGGCAGGGCGAGGAGACGTACCGCGCCTGCCGCGACGAGATCGCGCGCTGCCTGGCCAAGGGGTTCGACCGGCTCCTGGCGTAGAATCGTCGGACCATGAGGCGCGGCCGCCTCGCCCGCAAGTACATGGCCGTGCTGGTGGCGCTCGTCGCCGGGATTCTGGTAGCCAGCGGCGCCATCGAGCTGCGCTCGTCCTACGTCGAGAACGAGGCGGCGCTGGTCGCGCTGCACCGCGAGAAGGCGCGCGGCGCCGCCGCCCGCATCGAAGCCTTCATCCACGAGATCGAGCTGCAGCTCGTGTGGACGACGCAGCCGCCGCTGGGCGGCCCGGCCGCCGCGCTCGCGCAGCGCCGCCTGGACGGCGTGCGCCTGCAGCGCCAGCTGCCTCCCGTCACCGAGCTGAGTTACCTCGACGCCGCCGGCCGCGAGCAGCTGCGCGTCTCGCGCCTGACCATGGACCTCATCGGCGGCCAGACCGACTACTCCGCCGAGCCGAAGTTCCGTGAGGCCCGCAAGGGACGCACGTGGTTCGGCCCGGTGTACTTCCGCAAGGAGTCCGAGCCGTACATGACGATCGCCCTCCCGCAGGTGGGCGGCGGCGTCACCGCGGCCGAGGTCAATCTGAAGTTCATCTGGGACGTCGTCTCGCAGATGAAGGTCGGCACCTCCGGTCTCGCCTACGCCGTCGACGGCGGCGGCGCGCTCATCGCCCATCCCGACATCAGCCTGGTGCTGCAGAAGACGAGCCTGGCCGGACTCCCCCAGGTGAAGGCGGCGCTGGCGCCGGCCCCGGGCACCGGGGAGATCACGATC
The DNA here is from genome assembly GCA_005887895.1 of Candidatus Rokuibacteriota bacterium. GTDB lineage: Bacteria > Methylomirabilota > Methylomirabilia > Rokubacteriales > CSP1-6 > AR5. Next base: position 19,811 of record VBPC01000270.1, on the reverse strand, counting down.
GCCCGCGACGTGGCCGGCCGCGAGGTGCTCACGGCGCACTCCCCCATCCCGTCGCTCGGCTGGGTGGTCTTCGTCGAGCAGCCGCTCGGCGAGGCGTTCGCGCCGGTGCGCGCCTCGGCCTGGCGCATCGTCCTGCTGGTGGCGTTCGGCGTCGCCTTCTCGATCGCGGCCAGCGTGGTGCTCGGCCGTCGGCTCGCCCGGCCGATCCAGGCGCTGCAGCAGGGCGCGGCGAAGATCGGCGCCGGTGAGCTCGATCACCGGATCGACCTCCGCACCGGCGACGAGCTGGAGGCGCTGGCCGACGAGTTCAACCGGATGACCGGCCGCCTGCGCGAGTCGCACGCGACGCTCGAGCAGAAGGTGGAGGACCGCACGCGCGAGCTCAGCGAATCGCTGGAGCAGCAGACGGCGACCAGCGAGATCCTCGGCATCATCTCCTCCTCACCGACGGACGTGCAGCCCGTGCTCGACGCCGTGGCCCGGAACGCGGTTCGGGTGTGCGGCGGCGAGGACGCGCTCATTCTCCTGGTCGAGGGCGACGTCTTGCGCCGTGTGGCGCACACCGGTGAGCTTCCGCTCATCGCGGACGGCGAGAACCGCCGGCGTCCGATCACGGCGGGCAGCGTCGCCGGGCGCGCCGTCCTGGAGCGGCGGACGCTCCACGTCGCCGACATCCAGGCGGAGTCCGCCAGCGGCGAGTATCCGGACCGCCCCCGGGGCCCGGGCGCCGAGGGCTTTCGCACCGTCCTCGCGACACCGCTCGCGCGCGAGGACACCGCCATCGGCGTGATCGTCATCCGGCGGCCGGAAGTGCGGCCGTTCAGCGACAAGCAGGTCGCGCTGCTGCAGACCTTCGCCGATCAGGCAGTGATCGCCATCGAGAACGTGCGGCTCTTCAAGGAGCTGGAGGCGCGCAACGCGGAGTTGACGGAGGCGCTCAGTCAACAGACAGCGACCAGCGAGATCCTTCAGGTCATCTCCAGCTCGCCCACCGACGTGCAGCCGGTGTTCGACGCGATCGCCAGCAGCGCCGTCCGCCTGTGCGACGGACAGCACTGCTCCCTCTTCCAGTTCGACGGCGAGCTGCAGCATTTCGTGGCGCACCATGGCGTCGAGCCGGCCACGCTGGCGGCGCTGCAGGCCCGGTATCCCCGGCCGCCGCAGCGGACCACCGTCACCGGCCGCGCCATCCTGGACGGGGCCGTCGTCCACGTGCCCAACATCGTCGACGATCCCCGCTTTCCGGAGTCCCAGACGGTGACGGCCGTGGCCGGCTATCGCGCCGTCGTCGGCGTTCCCATGTTCCGAGACAGGACGACGGTGGGCGCCATCTTCGTCGTTCGTCAGGAAGCGCGCCCGTTCACCGATGCCCAGATCGCTCTGTTGCGGACCTTCGCCGACCAGGCGGTCATTGCCGTCCAGAACGTGCGGCTGTTCAAGGAGCTGGAAGCCCGCAACGCGGCGCTGACCGAATCGCTCGACCAGCAGACGGCGACCAGCGAAATCCTCCGAGTGATCTCGTCGTCGCCCACCGGCGTCCAGCCGGTGCTGGACGCGGTCGCCGAGAACGCGGCCCGGGTGTGCGGCGCGACCGACGCGCTGATCGTTCGCGCAGAGGGCGATGTCATGCGCCGCGTGGCCCATTTCGGCGCGCTGCCGCTCGTGTTGCCGGAGGTGCGCCCGCTCACCCGCAACACCATCTCCGGTCGCGCGATGCTGGAGGGGCGGACGATTCACATCGCCGATGTGCTCGATCCGGCGGCCGTCCACGAGTATCCGGAGCACGCGGCCATCAATGCCCGGGGTCTCTGGCGCACCCATTTGACGGCGCCACTCATGCGCGAAGGCGCTGCGATCGGCGCGATCACCATTCGGCGGGCCGAGGTGCGCCCGTTCACCGACAAGCAGATCGCGCTGCTCCAGACCTTCGCCGACCAGGCCGTCATCGCGATCGAGAACGTGCGGCTCTTCACCGAGCTGCAGGCCCGTACCACCTAGCTGACGCGCTCGGTCGGCGAGCTGCAGGCGCTCGGCGAGGTCGGCCGCGCGATCTCCTCGACGTTGGACTTCGAGCGGGTGCTGGACACGATCGTCTCGCGCGCCAGCGAGCTGGCCGGTACCGATGGCGGCGCCATCTACGAGTACGAGGATGCGATGCGCCAGTTCCACCTTCGCGCGACCCACAACTTCGCCGACGACTTCGTGGCCGAGCTGCGGGCGACGCCCCTGGTGTACGGGGAGGGTGCCGTCGGGCGGGCCGCCGAGTCGCGGGAGCCGGTCGGGATCGCAGACATTCTCGACGCGAGCGTTTACACGAGCCGGCTGCGCGACACACTGCTCGCCGCCGGCTATCGGGCGCTGCTGGCGGTGCCGCTGCTGAGCGAGGACGAGGTCGTCGGCGCGCTCGTCGTCAACCGGCGCGCCCCCGGCGAGTTCGACGCCCGGACGGTGGAGCTGCTGCGGACGTTCGCCACCCAGTCGGCGCTGGCCATCCAGAACGCGCGGCTGTTCCGCGAGATCGAGGACAAGGGCCGGCAGCTGGAGGCGGCCAACCGGCACAAGGACGAGTTCCTGGCCAGCATGTCCCACGAGCTGCGCACGCCGCTCAACGCGGTCATCGGCTTTTCCGAGGTGCTGCTCGAGCGGATGTTCGGCGAGGTCAACCCCAAGCAGGAGGAGTACCTCAACGACATCCTGGCCTCTGGCCGCCACCTGCTCTCGCTCATCAACGACATCCTCGACCTCGCCAAGATCGAGGCCGGGCGCATGGAGCTGGACCTCGAGGAGTTCGACCTGCCCCAGGCCATCGACAACGCCCTCGTGCTCATCCGCGAGCGGGCGACGCGCAAGGGCCTCTCGCTCGACGTGCGCCTGGCCGGCGATCTCGGTGCCGCGCGCGGCGACCAGCGCAAGATCAAGCAGGTGCTGCTCAACCTGCTCTCGAACGCCGTGAAGTTCACGCCGGAGGGCGGCCGCATCGAGGTCCGCGGCCAGCGTGTGGACAGCCAGGCCGAGATCTCGGTGGCCGACACCGGCATCGGCATCGCCGCCGACGACCTCGAGGCGGTGTTCGAGGAGTTCCGCCAGGTGGGCACCGACTACACCAAGAAGCACGAGGGCACCGGGCTCGGCCTCACGCTCTCACGCAAGTTCGTCGAGCTGCACGGCGGCCGCATCTGGGTCAAGAGCCAGCCCGGCCAGGGCTCGACCTTCACCTTCACGATCCCGGTGACGGCATGGCCAACGAGCTGATCCTCGTCGTCGAGGACAACGACAAGAACCGCAAGCTGGCCCGCGACGTGCTCGCCCACCAGGGCTACCAGGTCCTGGAGGCCGAGTCGGGCGAGCAGGGCCTGCAGCTGGCCGGCGAGCGCCGCCCCGCGCTCATCCTGATGGACATCCATCTGCCCGGCATCGACGGCATCGAGACGCTCCGCCGGCTGCGCGGCGACGCCGCCACGCGCGCGATTCCCGTGCTCGCGGTGACGGCCTCCGCGATGACGCACGACCGGCAGAAGATCCTGGCCGCCGGCTTCGACGGCTACCAGTCCAAGCCCATCAGCGTGCGGCCCTTCCTGGCCGCCGTGCGCGAGGCGCTCGATCGGCGGGCGAGCGGCGCGTGAACGACCCGGCGCGCGTCCTCGTCGTCGACGACACGCCCAGCAACGTCAAGCTGCTGGCCGACATCCTCGCCGCGCGCGGCTACACCGCGCTCACCGCCGCCACCGGCGCCCAGGCGCTCAGCGTGATCGAGCGCGACGCGCCGGACCTCGTCCTGCTCGACGTCATGATGCCGGGCATGAGCGGCTACGACGTGTGTCGCACGATCCGCCAGAACCCGGCCACCGCCATGCTGCCGGTCGTGATGGTGACCGCGCTCGATCCCGGCGAGGAGCGCGTGAAAGGCCTCGACGCCGGGGCCGACGACTTCTTGACCAAGCCCATCCATCAGGCCGAGCTGCTCGCCCGTGTCCGCTCGCTGTTGCGGGTCAAGAGCCTGTGGGATCAGCTGGCCGAGCTGAGCCGTACGCTGGAGCAGCGCGTGACCGAGCAGGTGACCCAGCTCGAGCGCCTGGCCCGGCTCAAGCGGTTCTTCTCGCCGCAGCTCGCCGAGGCGATCGTCAGCGGGGGCGCCGACGACCCGCTCGAGAGCCACCGGCGCGAGATCGCCGTGGTCTTCCTCGACCTGCGGGGCTTCACCGCCTTCGCCGAGACGGCGGAGCCCGAGGAGGTCATGGGGGTGCTGCGCGAGTACCACGCCGCGATGGGCCGGCTGATCCTCGAGCACGAGGGCACGCTCGAGCGCTTCACCGGCGACGGGATGATGATCTTCTTCAACGATCCGACGCCGGTGCCGGACCCGGCGGCGCGGGCGGCGCGGATGGCGGTGGCCATGCGCGCGCGCGTCGAGACGCTGCTGCGCGAGTGGCGTAAGCGTGGGTACGAGCTGGATTTCGGCGTCGGCATCGCCCAGGGCTACGCGACGATCGGCGCCATCGGCTTCGAGGGGCGCTGGGACTACGGCGCGATCGGCACCGTCACGAACCTGGCGGCCCGCCTGTGCGGCGAGGCGAAACCCGGCCAGATCCTCATCGCGCATCGGCTGTACGGCGCCCTCGACGACGCCGTCGAGGCTGACCCCGTCGGTGAGCTGACCCTCAAGGGTTTCTCGCGTCCCGTCACGGTCTACAACGTCACCGGGCTCCGGTAGCCTCCACCGGGACGAGGCGGATCTCCGCCAGGACGCCGTAGTGATCGGACGGCCAGAGCGTGCTGCCGTCCGCCCGCTCTTCCGGCTGGTTCAGCACGACACGGCTCGACACCACGCTGGCGGTGACGCCGCGGCCCGGCAGGAGCAGCACGTAGTCGACACGCCGACGGGCGGTCGACGCCGGTCCGACGACGTCCTGCCACACCGTGAGGCCCCCCGCGGTCGGGTTGGCGGCACGGAACAGGTCGACGAAGCCCTCGGCGAGCAGCTCTCGAAATGCGGGCGCGCTCTCGATCGTGTTGAGGTCCCCCATGACGACCGCCGGCAGCGCCCCCCGGTGCGCGCGGGCCAGCGCGGCCACCTCACGCGTCTGGCAGTCATCGCGCGACGTGTGGGTGGAGAAGACCGGCAAGACGCCGGCCGGGGTCGCCACGTCGGCGCGCACGGCGACGCGGGGATCGATCCGCTTGGCGCAGTGGGGGAGGTCGTAGACCTCGCTGGCGACGATGGGGAACCGGCTCAGGATCGCCGGGCCCTCGACGAAGCCGAGCGCGCCGACGATGAGGCGACCGACCCAGCGCCAGGCGAACACGCGCTCGGTGGCGCGCGCGTGGACGCCGCTGAATCCGAGGGCGGCGGCCAGCCGGGCGGCGATGTCGCCGCGCCACCGCGTCACCGGCGACTCCTGCAGGGCGACGATGTCCGGGTCGAGCGCCCGCAGCTGCGCGACCATCAGCGACAGCCGCGCCTCGAGCCGATCGTCGCGCCCCGTCAGGCCCGACCACGGCCCGCCGTGCAGCAGGTTGAAGGTGACGAGCCGCAGCGGGCGGTCCTCGGCCGCCGTCGCGGCGACAGGCGTCGCGACCAGGAGGACCGTCAGGACCAGGCACAGCGGCCGCAGCATCGGGCCCGCCGGCCCCGGGCGCCGCGCTACTGCATTGGGTAGCGGAACGGCGGCCAGCCGTCGCTCTTCAGGGGCGACGGCGTGTAGGCGACCGGTCCAGCCGACCTCGCGACCTTCGGGGCCGGTCGTGCCGTGCTCTTGGCCGCGGTGCCGGCTTTCGCCGGACCGGGCTTGGTCTTCGCGATGCTCTTCGACTTGGCTGCAGGCTTTTTCATGGCGGCGAATCGTACCGCAGCGCTCGCCGCGTGGTCAACCGTCTGGCTTCCGTTCCTTGACTCGGCTCGGCCCGGCGACCTACAGTGATCGAAGGTCGCGACTCGTTTCCCTGGGAGGTGCTGGATGGGTTTTCTTGACTTCGTCAAGAAGCAGTTCATCGACATCATCCAGTGGACCGAGGAGGGCGACGAGGTCCTCGCCTGGCGCTTCCCCATGCGCGACATGGAGATCCAGCAGGGCGCCCAGCTCACCGTGCGCGAGACCCAGGCGGCGCTGTTCGTGCACCAGGGCAAGCCGGCCGATCTGTTCGGGCCCGGCCAGCACACGATCAAGACGCAGAACATCCCGATCCTGACCGACCTCGCCAACTGGGACAAGATGTTCGAGTCGCCGTTCAAGAGCGACGTCTACTTCTTCTCGACGCGGCTGCGCCTGAACCAGAAGTGGGGGACGTCCAACCCGATCACGATCCGCGACCGCGAGTTCGGTGCCGTCCGCCTCCGGGCGTTCGGCATCTACACGTTCAAGATCGCCGCGCCCAGGGTCTTCTACCAGAAGGTCTCCGGCAGCCGCGACACCTACGGGGTCGGCGACGTCGAGGGCCAGCTGCGCAACACCGTCGTCGCCGTGCTCACCGATCACTTCGCCGAGAGCAACGTGCCGTTCCTCGACATGGCGGCCAACCAGGCCGAGCTGGGCGCGGCGATCGCGGACAAGCTGCGACCGATGTTCGCCGACCTCGGGCTCTCGCTGGAGAACTTCCAGGTGGAGAACGTCTCCCTCCCCGACGAGCTGCAGAAGCGGCTCGACGAGCGGATCGGCATGAACGTCGTCGGCGATCTCGGCCGCTACACGCAGTTCCAGACCGCGCAGTCGATCCCGGTGGCCGCCGCCAACGAGGGCGGCGCCGCCGGGGCCGGCGCCGGCATCGGCGCCGGCATCGCGATGGGGCAGGCCATGACCCAGGCCGTGTCGCAAGCCGGGGCGGCCGCACCGGCCGCGCGGCCGGCCCCCGGCACGTGCGCGCGCTGCGCGAAGCCCATGCCGGCGGGCGCGCGCTTCTGTCCCGAGTGCGGCGCCGCCCAGGCGCTCACGTGCCCCCGCTGCAATGCGCGGCTCGACAAGGCCAGCAAGTTCTGCCCCGAGTGCGGAGCCCCCCAAGCCAATTGATATGGGGGCCCCGACATGGCCCCCATACCCCCCAACGTTCGTCGCGCCCCGGCGCGGCCGTGGCGCTCCTCTGGAGTGGTTAACGTCGTGCGGGGCCCCGACATGGCCCCCATACCCCCCAACGTTCGCCGCGCCCCGGCGCGGCCGTGGCGCTCCTCTGGAGTGGTTAAGGTCGTGCGGGGCCCCGACATGGCCCCCATACCCCCCAACGTTCGTCGCGCCCCGGCGCGGCCGTGGCGCTCCTCTGGAGTGGTTGAGGTCGTGCGGGGCCCCGACCTGGCCCCCATACCCCCCAACGTTCGTCGCGCCCCGGCGCGGCCGTGGCGCTCCTCTGGAGTGGTTAAGGTCGTGCGGGGCCCCGACATGGCCCCCATACCCCCCAACGTTCGTCGCGCCCCGGCGCGGCCGTGGCGCTCCTCTGGAGTGGTTAACGGCGTGCGGGGCTCCGACCTGGGCCCCACGCCCCCCGACGCTCGTCGCGCCCCGGCGGAGCCGTGGCGCTCCTCGACAGTGCGTGAGGTGAGCTGTCCGTCGTGCGGGGCGCCCGTGAAGTTTACGGGGGCGCAGTCGCTGCTCGCGGTCTGCGGATACTGCCGCGCCACCCTCATCCGTCGTGACCTCGACGTCGAGCATATCGGCGTCATGGCCGCCCTCGTGGACGACGCCTCGCCGCTGCAGCTCGGCGCCGAGGGCGTCTGGCGCTCCACGCACTTCGCCGTGGTCGGGCGGGTGCAGGTGCGATGGGCGCAGGGCGGCTGGAACGAGTGGTACTGCATCTTCGACGACGGCCGCGGCGGCTGGCTCGGCGAGGCGGCCGGGGAGTACTCGATCTCGTTCGAGACGACGGTGCCGGAGCCGCTGCCGGCGTGGGAGAGCCTGCGGCCCGGTCTGCGGATCACGCTGGGCGGCGTCGGCTACGAGGTGACCGACGTCCGCCGGGCCGAGATCGTCGGCGGCGAGGGCGAGCTGCCGTTCCGCGTCGGCGGCGGCTCGCCGACGGCCGCGGCCGATCTGCGCAACGACACCGCCCGCTTCGCGACGCTCGACTATGGCGACGGCGCGCCGAAGGTCTACCTGGGCGAGATGGTGGACTTCCCGGCGCTGGCCCTGCGCGGCCTGCGCGAGTTCGAGGGCTGGCGCTGACCCCGCCGCCGACGGCGGCGTCGTCGCTGACCTGCCGCAGCTGCGGCGCCGCGCTGCAGATCCGTGCGCCCGGCCGGTCGGTCAGCGTCGTCTGCGGCAACTGCGGCGCCGTGCTCGACGCCCAGGATCCCGACGCCCGGCTGATCGCGCGCTACGAGCAGACGCGTGTCACGCCGCCGATCCCGCTCGGCACCCGCGGCAAGCTGGGCGGCGACGCCTGGGAGGTCATCGGCTACGTCGTCCGTCGCACCGTCGGCGACGAGGTCTTCACCTGGTGCGAATACCTGCTGCACAATCCGACGCTCGGCTTCCGCTGGCTCGTGGAGTACCACGGCCACTGGACGCTGGCGAAGGCCGCTCCCGGCGTGCCGACGATCCGCGGGCGGCGGGCGACCTCTCTGGGCGAGACGTATGCCCACTTCTCGACGGCGACGGCCGAGGTGGCCGCGGTGGCGGGCGAGCTGCCCTGGCAGGCCAGGGTCGGCGAGCGGGCCGTCGTCGAGGACTGGATCCGGCCGCCGAAGATCCTGTCCTCCGAGCGGACGGCCGAGGAGACGACGTGGTCGAGCGGCGAGTACGTGGACGGCGCCACGGTCTGGACGGCGTTCGGCCTGCCGGGCGCCCCGCCCGAGCGCCGCGGCGTCGGCGCCACCCAGCCGTCGCCCTACGCCGGCCGCGGCGCCGGCGTCGGTCAGCTGATGCTCGGCTTCATCGCGGCGGCCGTGCTCGTCCACCTCGTCTTCCTCATGGCGGCGCAGCAGCGCCTCGTGCTCGATGTCAGCGGCGAGTACCGGCCGGGCTCGGCGGAGTCGCCGGCGGTCGTCAGCGAGCCGTTCGACGTCACCGGGCGAACCTCCAACCTGCGCGTCGACGTCTCGACGACGGTCGCCAACAACTGGGTGTACTTCAACCTCTCGCTCGTCAACGACGTCACCGGCGTGGCCAGGAGCTTCGGCCGCGAGGTGGGCTTCTACTCCGGACGCGACAGCGACGGCTACTGGTCGGAGGGCTCGAACTGGGACCGCGTTTACCTGCCGTCGGTCGAGTCCGGCACCTATGTTCTCGTCGTGGAGCCGGAAGGACCGCCCCAGCACATCGGCTGGCGGGTGCAGCTCACGCGCGACGTGCCCCGCCCGCTGTGGCTCTGGCTGGCGCTGGGACTGCTGGTCGTTCCCCCGCTGTTGTTCTGGTTCCGCAAGCTCGCCTTCGAGCAGCGACGCTGGAGAGAGAGCGACCACTCGTCGTCCGGCTCGAGCGGGGGCGACGACTGATGGTCAAAACCTACGCCGTCTTCGGCGGCCTCGTGCTGGCCGCGCTGACGTGGGCGCAGTTCACGGGCTGGAGCCCGAGCGACGTCACCGAGCGGAAGATGGTCCCCAAATCGGTCCGCGACAACCCGGGATCGTATCGCTCGACCTACGGGGGGCGGGCCTACACGGGAGCGAAATGATGACGATACCGGAGATTCACTGGGGCCCGATGATCGCCGCGCTCGTCTACGCCACGATGGGGCTGGTGATCTTCGGCGTGGCGTTCGTGGTCGTCGACCGGCTCACGCCGTACCACCTGTGGCGGGAGATCATCGACGAGAAGAACTCCGCGCTGGCCATCGTGGTGGGCGCGGTGGCGGTCGGGATCTCGATCATCGTGGCCTCCGCGATCCGCTGACCGGGCGGACCGACGTGTCGGCGATCTACGTCAGCGTCGTCGTCGTCGCCACCGCCGGGCTCGTCTACGAGCTGGTGGCGGCGGCGGCCGCCTCCTACCTGCTGGGCGACTCGATCACGCAATTCTCCACGGTGATCGGCGCCTACCTGTTCGCCATGGGGGTGGGCTCCTTCCTCTCGCGCTACGTCCGCCGCGGGGTGGCCGCCCGCTTCGTCGAGGTCGAGATCGCGGTCGGTCTGGTCGGCGGCTGGACGACCACCGTGCTCTTCGTCGCCTTCGCCCAGACGCCGCACTTTCGCGTCGTGCTCTACGGCCTGGTCGGCGTCGTCGGCGTGCTCGTCGGCCTGGAGATCCCGCTGCTCCTGCGCTTGCTGCGCGGCCGGCTGGCCTTCAGCGAGCTGGTGGCCCAGGTGCTCTCCCTCGACTACGCCGGGGCCCTGCTCGCCTCGCTGCTGTTCCCGCTGCTGCTGGTGCCGCGTCTGGGCCTGATCCGCACCTCGCTGCTGGTCGGGCTGGCCAACGTGGCCGTGGGACTGTGGTCGACGTGGATCTTCCGGCGCGAGCTGGCCACGGCCGGCTACCTGCGCGGTCTGGCGGTCGCCGCGCTCGTGTGTCTCGGCGGCGGCGCGCTGGCGGCCGAGCGCATCACGACGTGGTCGGAGGAGCGCTTGTACGCCGACGAGATCATCCTGGCCCGCACCTCGGCCTACCAGCGCATCGTCCTCACGCGCTGGACCGACGACCTGCGGCTCTTCCTGAACGGGCACCTGCAGTTTTCCTCGCGCGACGAATACCGGTATCACGAGGCGCTCGTGCACCCGGCCGTGGCCGCCCACGCCGCGCCGCGTCGGGTCCTCGTCCTCGGGGGCGGCGACGGCCTGGCGGTGCGCGAGATCGTGAAATATCCGGCCGTGCAGTCGGTGACGCTGGTGGACCTCGACCCCGAGATGACGCGCCTCTTCAGCCACAATCCGGTGCTGATCGCCGTCAACGGCGGCGCCCTGCGCGATCCCCGCGTGCGCGTCGTCAACGCGGACGCCTTCGTCTGGCTGGGCCAGACGCGCGAGGCGTTCGACGTGGTCATCGTCGATTTTCCGGATCCCCACAACTTCTCGCTCGGCAAGCTCTACTCGCGCAGCTTCTACCGCCTGCTGCGCGCGCGGCTGGCGCCGGGCGGCCTCGTGAGCGTGCAGGCCACGTCCCCGATGTTCGCCCGGCGCTCGTTCTGGTGCATCGTCGAGACCCTGCGGAGCGCGGGGCTGGCGGCGCGCCCCTACCATGTCTACGTGCCGTCGTTCGGCGAGTGGGGCTTCGTCCTGGCCGGGCTCGAGCCGCCGGCGGCGCCACGCGCCTATCCCGACGGGCTGCGCTTCCTCACCACCGAGGCCACGCCGGCGCTCTTCGTGTTCCCGCCCGACATGGCGGCGGTGCCCGTGGAGGTGAACCGCCTCGATAACCAGATCCTCGTCCAGTACTACGGCGCCGAGTGGCAGAGGATCTTTCCGTCGCTTTAGAGGTGGGGGGCCCCGAGATGGCCCCCCCCACCCCCCCGCGGCTCGGAGCGTCGCGGGGAACCCGTGACGCTCCTCGATTCACCCGACGTGAATTGCTGGCGGGTGGGGCGGCGGTGCTGGCGGCGGGCGGGTGTCGCGCGAGCGTCGCGAGCTCGCTCGAGGGCGAGATCGTCGGCGCCGGGCACCGGCTCGGGCATCTCCTGCGCGAGCCCGGACGGCTGCCGCCGCCGTCGGGGGCGGAGCGCGTTGCCGTGGCCATCGTCGGCGGCGGCGTCGCCGGACTGTCGGCGGCCTGGCAGCTCGCGCGTGCCGGCGTTCGCGATCTCGTCGTGCTCGAGCTGGAGGACACGCCCGGCGGCAACGCGCGGTCGAGCGTCTCGGCCGTGACCGGCTATCCCTGGGGCGCGCACTACCTGCCGCTGCCGGGCCAGGCCGCGCATGGGGTACGAACGCTGCTGCGCGAGGTCGGCGTCATCGAGGGCGTCGATCGCGCCGGCCGTCCAGTCTACGACGAGCGGCACCTGTGCCACGCCCCGCAGGAGCGGCTGTTCCTGCTCGGCCGCTGGCACGAGGGGCTGTTCCCGGCGCCCGGCGCCGGCGCCGAGGACCGCGCCCAGCTCGAGCGCTTCCGGCAGGAGATGGACGGCTATCGTCGCTGGCGGGACGGCGCCGGCCGCCGCGCCTTCGCCGTGCCGCGCGCGGCGGGGGCGCCCGGCGCCTTCGCCGAGCTGGATCGCGTTTCCATGGCCGACTTCCTGACGGCGCGCGGCTACACGTCGCCGCGCCTGCGCTGGTGGGTCGAGTACGGCTGTCGCGACGACTTCGGCAGCGATCTCGCCCACACGTCCGCGTGGGCCGGCGTCCACTATCACGCCGCGCGCGACGCCGATCCCGAGTACGGCGACGTCGTGCTCACGTGGCCGGAGGGCAACGGCTGGCTGACCCGCCGGCTGGCGGAGCCGGTGGCCGACCGCGTCCGCCTCGGCCAGCTCGTCGTCAACGTGGAGCCGGTCGCCGGCGGCGTGGCGGTCGATGCCTACGACGCGCGCGCCGAACGCACGCGTCGCATCGTCGCCCGCGAGGTGGTGCTGGCGTGCCCGGTGTTCGTCGCGGCGCGCCTCTATCGTCCGTGGCGCGAGCGACCCCCGGCGTTCGCCGCCGCGTTCCGCTACGCACCGTGGCTCGTCGCCAATCTTCATCTCGATCGTGCTCCGACCGGCGCCGGCGGCGCGCCGCTCGCGTGGGACAACGTGCTGTACGACAGCCCTGCGCTCGGCTACGTCGTCGCCACCCACCAGTCGCTGCGCTCGCACCCGGGACCGACGGTGCTCACGTACTACCGCTCCTATCCGGGGCCGGATCCCGCCGCGACGCGCCGCGCGCTGCTCGATGCCTCGTGGGCGACGCTGCGCGACGGCGTGCTGCGCGACCTGGCGCGCCCGCATCCCGAGCTCGCCCGCGAGGTGCGGCGACTCGACGTCATGCGCTACGGCCACGCCATGGTGCGTCCGGAGGTGGGCTTCGTGTGCGGCGCCGCGCGCGCCGCCGCCGCGGCGGCCCTGAGCGGGCCCGTGCATCTCGCTCACGGCGACCTCTCGGGATTCTCGCTCTTCGAGGAGGCATTCGAGTGGGGCACTCGCACGGCGGCGCGTATTTGCGCCCGCCTGCCACGATTAACTTGACGGGCTGCCCCGCGGGGCCCTAGGGTCGGTCCAATGCTCGGTCCCTGCGAAGACGTCCCGCGCTGGCCGCCGCCGGTCGGCACGATCATGGGCAGCGAGGGGCCGCCGCCGAGCGTATGAGCAACTTCGCCGACGTCGAACGGTTCGGCCGCGAGCACGCGGCGTGCGGGGGAATCACTCCACACGCCGGGCCGCAACCCGCCGGTGGCTACCTCCTCACGTTGACCTGTGCGTGCGGCGCCACGTTCGACCGCATGGTGACCGTCGAAGAAGCCAGGCAGCCGCTGCCGCTTTCGCCGGGTGCGATCGCGGCCCCCGGCGCCGCTCGCAAGTCTCCCTCGGCCGGACGCCCGGCGCCGGGGCCGAGCGCCGACCTCGAGGAGGCGTTGCGCGCCGCGCTGGCCGCCGAAGAGACCACGACGACCAGACCCGAATCCCACGCGCGCGATGCGCCGCCCGAGAGCCCTCAAGACCTCGACGCGATCACGCGCGAGGCCCTCAAGATCCTCGACGAAGCGGGAGGCGGCGGGACGCGAGCTGCGTCGCCGCCGCCGCCGGGGCGGACGTCGCCGGCCCGGCTGAACCTCGACAGCACGATCCGCACGGCGCTCACGCAGCAAGCGGAGCTGAAGACCGCGGGAGAGCCGGCGGGGCAGCCGCCGCGACGGGTGTGGCCGCTGGTGCTGGCGCTCGTCGCGCTCGGTGTCACCGCCGGAATCTACTTCGGACTCGGGTTCGACACGCCACCGGTGGCGCCGGTCAGCTCGGCGCCGGCGGCGCCGCCGTCCATCGATGAGCAGCAGCGCGCCGCGTTCGACCAGATCATGGGCTCGCTGCGCCAGCTGCAGGCGGTCAGCTCGCCCGCCACCGCGCAGTCCGTGTACTCGAGCCGGGTGATCTTCGCCAGGACCGACGTCGATCGCTTCATGGCCTCGACGGCGCCGGGCCCCGTCCGCGCGCAGCTGCGCGAGGTGCTCGACGTCCACCTGCTGGCCGTGGCGGCCTGGCGGGCGCGGACGCTCGATCAGAAGGACGTCTGGGAGGCGGTCGGGCAGGATCCGGCGATCGACCTCTGCCCGTCGGTCAAGCGGATCGTCGACTTCGCGACCCAGCCGGAGAACGTCTCGCGCGCGCAGTCGCGCGGCGTCGCCGTCGCCTCGGCGATCCCGCTCCTGTGGGAGTGCGCGGCCCAGAAGCTCGCCGTGCTCGACCAGGGCCCCGGCGAGCGCTGAGGCCGGCCAGCCGCGCGAGCGGCTCGCCGGTCAGCCGGGTCAGGATCCAGTCCCGCCGCAGCCGCGCACCCAGCGCCTGGTAGAAGCGGATCGCCGGCCGGTTCCAGTCGAGCACGGTCCACTCCATGCGGCCGCAGCCGCGTCGCACCGCGCGGCGGGCGAGCGCCCGCAGCAGGGCGAGCCCGGCGCCCTGGCCGCGCTCGGCCGGCAGCACGAACAGGTCCTCGAGGTAGAGCGTCGGCCGCGCCAGGAACGTCGAGTAGGTGAAGAAGTAGAGGGCGAAGCCCACCGGCCGGCCGCCGCGCCGACAGATCAGCGTCTCGAAGTACCGTCGCCGGCCGAAGCCGTCGCGGCGCAGCCCGGCCGGCGTGGCCACACACTGGCTCAGCAGCCGCTCGTAGCGGGCGAGGCCGCGGACGAGGGCGAGGATCGTCGGGACGTCGCGCGGCGTGCCGCGGCGGATCGTCAGGCGGGCGGCGGCCACGCGAGCGTCAGGCCGCGGCGACGGCCAGCAGCAGCTCGGTGTAGGCGCGGCCGCCGTCGCGCACGTTGTCGAGCGAGATCCGCTCGTCGTTGCCGTGGATGCGGCGGTACTCCTCGGCGTCGAGCACGAACGGGCTCCAGCCGTAGCCCTGCAGCCCCGCGCGCCGGAACACCCAGTTGTCGGTGAAGCCGGTGAGAATGCCCGGCGCGATCACGGTGCCGGGCACCCGGCGGCGCAGCGTGTCGGCGAGCGCCTTGTAGAGCTCGGTGTCCGGCGGCGAGAGGTTGGAGACCTTCGGCTCGCGCACCGTCGTGATCTCGATGCGCGCGTCGGCGATCACGTCGCGCACCCAGGCCTGGATCTCGGCGGGGTCGTCGCCCGCCAGCATGCGGCAGTCGATGTCGGCCACCGCCTCCGGCGGGATGACGTTGAGCTTCTCGCTGGCCCGCAGCATGTTCACGGCGAAGGTCGTGCGCACGGTCAGGCTCTCCTCACACGTGCGGGCTGGGACGCCCGACGTGGACGTGGGCGCCGGTGGCGACGCCCGGCCGGGCCGCGCGGAAGGCCAGGAACGGGATGCCGTGCGCGCGCAGGTAGTCCATCAGGGCGCGGCCCTCGGCGCTGTCGGGATGCACGGCGACATCGAGGGCGTCGTGGTGATCGAACCCGAGCCGGTCGTGCACCGCGGTCTGGCCGAGCGCGCTGATGGGCAGCGGCCGTCGGAAGCGCTCGGCGAAGAAGCGCTCGATGGCGGGCAGCTGGCCGAGCGACCACGGTGCCCGGCCCTCGTAGCGGAGGAGCGTGGGGCCGGCGGTGAGCGTGTCGGGCGCCGCGGGTGGCAGCGCGGCCAGCTCGCGCGCGGCCTCCGCCTCGCTCACCAGGGCGGCGGCCTGCGCCATCTCGGCGCGGGTCCTGGCGGCGGCGGCGCGCACGTCGTCGAGCGCACGCTCGCTGGCCGAGACGTCGATCGCCGCGATCACCCCGCGGGCGAGGAGCTCGCGGTCCCGCTCGAGCCGCGTCGCGGCGCGCTCCACCGCGGCCTCGCGCAGCGGCAGCAGTTCTTCGAGACTCTCTTGGTAGCGACGCGCCGCGACGGCCTGGGCGGCGCGGGCCGCCTCGACCTCGCGCTGCGCGGGCGGCACGGGTGCCGTCACCGCGCCGCCGGCGCCGACTGCCGCGGCGAGGAGGCCGAGAGCGAGCAGCGCCCGCGCCGGCCTCACGCCGCCGCCTCGACGCGGATCGTGGCCGTCATCACGTGGCGGGCGCCCGGCGCCAGCGTCACCGCGTCGTCGGCCGCGTTGGCGGTCTCCACGCACACCATGCGCCGCCAGTCCTCGGGCTCGAGGTCGGCGATCTCGGCGGCCTTGGCGGACCACGGATTCCACACGACGGTGCTCGCGGACCCCGTCTTGTCGACCGCCAGCCGCCGCCCGAGGTCGCGGTCGTGGACGACGCAGCGCGTGCGGGTGCCGAGGAAGACGCGGTCGGTCTCGCCGGTCAGCCGCAACGGCTCGGCGCCGTGACGCTTGCGCGTCATCGCGTCGACCTTGTCGATGTAGGCCGTGTCGTCGAGGCCGGTGATCGCCACCGCCCGGACGTCGCCGACCGTGAGGTACGTGTGCAGCGCCGCCTCGAACGTGAACGGCGCGCGCGACGCGTTGACGATCTCCAGTGTCAGGCCGAGCGCGTCGCCGATCGTGACGCGGTAGCGCGCGCGGAACGCGTGGGACCACACGGCGCGGGTGGCCTCGTCGTCGTCCAGCGCCAGCTCGAGGCCGACCGTGCCGTCGGGGGCGGGCTCGGCGCGCACCAGCCGCCACGACCTGGCGCGGGCGAAGCCGTGCATGGGCTTGGTGCGGTCGGTCGCGTGCGGACCGAACCACGGAAAGATGAGCGGCACGCCGCCACGGATGGCCTTGCCCGGCGCGTAGGCGGCGCGCGCCGAGAGGAACAGCACCGGCGCGGCGGCGCTGCGCGGCTGCCAGCGCGTGACGTGGGCGCCCTGCAGGTAGACCTCGGCGTCGGCGCGGGCGCCGGTCACGCGCACGCGTTCGAGACCCCCGGCGCCCGCCTCCACCACGACCGGCTCGGTCATCACCGCTCCTCCACGGCCGCTCCGCCCACGCGAAGAGTACCCCAGTTGGGAGCGGCGCGCGTGGCGGCGGAACGCCACCCGATGTGGAGGGTCCGCCCCCGCCACCACACCCCCGGCGTTCAGCGCGCGCCGACAACGTCGTGGCGCGGCGCCGCGCGCGGGCGGCCATTCTTGACTTCGCGCGACCCGAACGAATAGGCTCGTTGAAAGTTCCGAATTTTCTCGCGGACTACCGCGGGCCGATGTGACCCCTCCTCTGGAGGAGAGGCGACAGCATGGCGAAGCTCGACGCCTTCTTCAAGCTGATGTTCGACACCGGCGCCTCCGACCTGCACATCGTGTCGGGGCAGCCGCCGATCTTGAGGGTGCACGGCGACCTCGAGCGCGTGAAGTACGACCCCCTCGACGACGAGCACTTGCGGCAGATGCTCTACGAGATCGCGCCCGAGCAGAAGATCAAGACCTTCGAGGAAACGGGCGACGTCGACTTCGGCTACGAGATCCCGAACGTGGCGCGCTTCCGCGCCAACTACTTCATGCAGAAGTACGGCTGCGGCGCCGTCTTCCGCCAGATCCCGACCAAGATCCTCACCGCCGACGAGCTCGGGCTGCCGCCGATCCTCAAGAAGTCGGCCATGCTGCACAAGGGCCTGGTGCTGGTCACCGGGCCGACCGGCTCCGGCAAGTCCACCACGCTCGCCGCCGTCGTCGATCACGCCAACAAGCACCGCAAGGACCATATCGTCACGATCGAAGATCCGATCGAGTTCGTGCACCAGGCCCAGGGCTGTCTGGTCAACCACCGCGAGGTGGGCATCCACACGCGCTCGTTCGCCGCCGCCCTGCGCGGCGCGCTCCGCGAAGACCCCGACATCATCCTGGTCGGTGAGATGCGCGACCTGGAGACCATCCGGCTGGCGCTGGAAGCCGCCAACACCGGTCACCTCGTGTTCGGTACGCTGCACACGACCAGCGCGTCCAAGACGATCGACCGCGTCATCGAGGTCTTTCCGGCCGAGGAGCAGGCCCAGATCCGCAACGGGCTGTCGACCGGTCTCAAGGTCGTCGTCGCCCAGAACCTGTTCAAGCGCGTCGACAAGAAGGGCCGGTGCGCGGCGCTGGAGATCCTGGTGTGCACGGCGGCCGTCGGCAACCTGATCCGCGAGGGCAAGACGGTCCAGATCCCCTCGGCGATCCAGACCGGGAGGCAGTACGGCATGCAGACGCTCGACGACGCGATCATGGGCGTCCTGTCGAAGGGCTGGATCAGTCCGGACGAGGCCTACGACAAGTGCAACGACAAGACCAAGTTCCGGCCGCTGCTCAAGAACCCGCCGGACGAGCTGAACCAGTAGGGGGCGCGGCATGAGAAAGCCCGAGATCGACGACCTCCTGGCAGCGATGCTCGAGTCGCACGACAACGTGTCGGACCTGAACCTCACCGTCGACCGCCCGCTGCAGGTCGAGGCGGCCGGCGAGCTGGTGGCGGTGCCGGTCGATCCGGCCATCGAGAACTTGACGCCGTTCCAGACCGAGATCTTCGCGCTCAACCTGGTCAACGGCGATCGCCGCCTGACCGAGATGCTGATCAAGTCGGGCTCGTGCGACACCTCGTACTACCTGCCGGGCAAGGCCCGCTTCCGGGTGAACATCTTCTCGCAGCGCAGCAACTACTCGATGGTGCTCCGGAAGCTCGAGACCACCATTCCCACCATCGAGGGGTTGCGCCTGCCGGACGCGTTCAAGAAGATGCCGGCCGAGAAGAACGGGCTCATCCTGATCACGGGCGCCACCGGCTCCGGCAAGACGACGTCGCTGGCGGCGCTGCTCAGCGAGATCAACGCGACCAAGGCCGTGCACATCGTGACCCTGGAGGACCCGGTCGAGTACGTGCATCCCAGCCGGAAGGCGACGTTCAACCAGCGCGAGCTGGGCCTCGACTACGACACCTTCGCCAACGGCCTCCGGGCCGCCCTCCGCCAGGCGCCCAAGATCATCCTGGTCGGCGAGATGCGCGACCACGAGACGGCCGAGCTGGCGCTCAAGGCCTCGGAGACCGGCCACCTCGTGCTCTCGACCCTGCACACGGTGAACGCCGGCCAGGCCGTCAACCGCATCGTCGGCATGTTCGACAAGGACGAGGAGAAGCTGATCCGGCAGCGGCTGGCCGACACCATGCGCTGGATCGTCGGCCAGCGGCTGGTGCCCAAGGTCGGCGGCGGCCGCTGGGCCGTGCACGACATCCTGGCCAACACGATCCGCTCCAACGAGCTCGTCCTGCTGGGCGAGCAGGACGGCAAGACGTTCTACGACATCCAGGAGGTCGGCGAGCCGTTCGGCATGATGACGTTCGACCAGTCGCTGCTGCACTCCTACGAGGAGGGCCTCGTCACCGAGGACACCGCCGTGAACTATTCCACGCGCAAGGCGGTCGTGCAGCGCGGCATCGACACCATCAAGCAGAAGCGCGGCGAGAAGACCACCGACGTCCAGGGCCTCCGGCTGGACGCCGACTACAACCGCTCGGTCTTCGGCGCGAGGAAGAAGTGAGCCCCGAAGGCCAGGCCGAGTCGCCGTTCGAGGCCCGGCTGGCGCTCGTCTGCGAGGACGCGCCCGAGCGCCAGTCCGTCATCAAGGCCGCGCTCGAGCAGATCGGCTTCGCCATGCTGGCGCCCAAGAACGCCGAGGACGCCATCCAGCGCGTCCGCCGCGACACGTACGAGGTCGTGATCATCGACGAGCAGTACCAGGGCGCCGGCCCGCTCGACAACCCGGTGCTGACGGCGATCCGCACCATGCCGATGTCCCAGCGGCGCTGGATGTTCGTCATGCTGCTCGGCCGTCAGTTCAAGACGTTCGACAACGCCATGGCGTTCGCGCGCAGCGTGAACGTGGTGGTCAACCTGAACGACCTGCCCCACCTGCCGGCCATCCTCAAGAAAGGCATCACCGACCACGTGGAGTTCTACCGGACCTTCCGCCAGGTGCTGGC
>VBPC01000029.1 GCA_005887895.1 Candidatus Rokuibacteriota bacterium | reverse complement strand
TCCACGCGATTCTGGAACTACGCCTGCGTGACGACGCCGTGCGCCGCCGACAGCGACTACGCCGGATTCGCCGTGACGAGCCATCGCGGCGGCGTCATCCAGGCGCCCGCGCGATTCGTCGACGCTCGGCGCGCCCGGCCCGCCCCGCTCGGCGAGCGCCTGGTCCTGCTGGGCGACGTCGACCGCCACACCGTGTGGCCCACCGGGACCGTGATCGCCTGGGACATTGACGCGCGACGGGCGCGCGAGGCGTTCCGCGTTCCCCCGAGCCTTCACGGGCTCGGCCGGCGGGCTTCCACCAGCGCGGTGCTCGTGTCGTACAGCCACGCGTCCGGGCCCGCGGGCACGTTCGTGGTCGGTCTGGACGAGGGCGCCGTCGAGAGCTTCTTCGCCGACGAGGACCTGGCGGCCGACTTCGCGCTGCTGCCGCCGGCCCGCCTCTACAGCGTTCGTGATTTCCGCTTCTACCGCGGAGAGCCACCGCTCCAGCCGACGCCGCTGCCCGCCCGTCTCAGCACCCTGCCCGCCAACCCGCTCGGCGACTATCACGCCATCCGCGTGCCGTAGTAGCCTGTCGGCATGCACGACAGCGCTGAGCCGGAGCCCCACGGCGTTGGCCGGGCCCGCGCGCTCGCGATGGTGGCGATCCTCCTGACGTGCGGCGGCGCGGCGGCGGAGTTGCGCTACGGGGAGCTCACGCGCGTCATCAACCGCAACACCGGCTTCGCCCACATGACCCGCGGCGTGAACATGTACACGCTGATCGCGCTACGGTCCTGCGTCGGCGACGCCGATATTCCGGTGCTCACGCAGATGCTGTCCGACCGCGACCACGTCGTGCAGCTCGCGGCGTCCGGGGTGCTCGTCGACATGGGCCCGGCGGGTCGTCAGGCGCTGGCCGGCGCGCGGGCCGGCACGACCGACTCGGGCACGAGGATGTTGCTCGACGACGCGTTGCGCGACGCGGACGCGCCGCAGCGCCGGCCGCTGGCCGACTATCCGCTCAGCGGGCGCGAGCGGAAGTCGATCCGAGGATGCGTGTCGAAGAAATCGTGACGGGTTCGCCCGCTCACGGCGCGATGTACGCGTAGCCCCGGGCCTGGTAGCCGACCAGCGTGATCCAGCCGTTCTCGACGATCGTCACCTCCGGCAGCACCTGGGCCTTGTCGACCTTCTGGCCGCGCATCGCGATGCTGCACTGATCGAGGCGCTCGATGCCCGGGGTGGCGCGCAGCTGCTTGAGCTTGGCGGCCACCTTGGCGGCCGTCTCGCGGTCTTCCGGCTTGAGGCGCGAGGTGTCGCTCTGGGTCAGCAGCGAGGCGGGGCCGCGGAAGGCCAGCACGAAATGCGGCGCGACGCCGTGCTTGAGGAAGCCCTCGCGCGTCTCGTCGATCGTGGTCAGGATGTTCAGCATCCGTCCGGGGTCGCCGGCCGTGATGTCGAAGGCGACCCGCGCGTCCTTGAGGCCGGCCAGCGGGTTGTCGTCGGCGTCGGCATGGGCGCCCATCACCGGCGCCGCGAAGACGACCGCGGCGCCCAGCAGCAACGCCAGCGCCACCGTCCACGCGATGCTTGCGGGCTTCGTCATGGCGGGTTCCTCTCTCCCTCTCAGTAGCTCTTCGGCAGTCCCAGCACGTGCTCGCTCACGTAGTTCAGCGCCATCTGCTGCGACACCGGCGCGATCTTGTAGAGTCGCACCTCGCGCCAGAGGCGCTCGACGTGGAACTCCTTGGCGTAGCCGTAGCCGCCGTGCGTCTGCAGCGCCGCGTCGCACGCCTCGAAGCCGGCCTCGGCCGCCAGCAGCTTCGCGGCGTTGCTCTCGGCCCCGCACGGCCGGCCCTGGTCGAACAGCCAGGCGGCCTTGAGACACATCAGCTCCGCCGTCTCCAGCTTGGCCCAGGCCATGGCCAGGGGATGCGCGACGGCCTGGTTCTGGCCGATCGGCCGGTCGAACACCACGCGCTCCTTGGCGTAGTCCACCGCGCGGGCCAGCGCCGCGCGCCCGATGCCCACGGCCTCGATGCCGGTGAAGATCCGCTCGGGATTGAGCGAGTCCAGCAGGTGGTAGAAGCCCTGGCCCACCTCGCCGACCACGTTCTCGGCCGGCCCCTCCAGGCCGTCGATGAAGATCTCGTTGGAGTCCACCGCCGCCCGCCCGAGCTTCTCGATCACCCGCACGGTGATCTTCGCGCGGTCGAACTCGGTGAAGAAGAGCGTCAGCCCCTTGAAGGGCTTCGCGTCGTCGCGCGGCGCCGTGCGGGCGAGCAGCAGGATGTGGGTGGCGTTCTGGGCGTTGGTGTTCCACACCTTGCGGCCGTTGACGACGAAGCGGTCGCCCCGGGCCTCCGCGCGCGTCTGGATGCGCGAGGTGTCGGTCCCGGCGTTGGGCTCGGTCACGCCGAACGACATCACGATCTCGCCGGTGGCCATGCGCGGCAGGTACCTCGTCTTCATCGCCTCGGCGCCGTGCTTGATGACCGGCATCGGCGGGAAGCAGTAGAAGTGGATCGGCGAGCAGCCGCTGGTGCCGGCGCCGGAGGCGGCGATGTCGTGCAGCATCAGCGCGGCCTCGGTAACGCCCAGGCCGGAGCCCCCGTACGCCTCGGGGATGATCACGCCCAGCCAGCCGGCCTGGGCGAAGGCCTTGACGAACTCCCACGGGTACTCGGCCTTGCGGTCCTTCTCCAGCCAGTACTCGGGCGGGAAGGAGCGCGCCAGCGCGCCGACCTCCTTGCGGATCAGCTCCTGCTGCTCGGTGAGCGCGAAATCCATGGCCCCTACCTCGCTGACGGGTTGACCCCGATTCTACTCGATGCGCGCGACGCGCAGGGGCCCCCGCGGGCGCGTGCTAGAATCGCGGGCGCCATGGCGGTCCAGGCGCTCTACGCGCTCCAGAACGGGTTCATGGGCGCTCCGCGCTCGCTCCTGTTCTACGGCGAGTACTCCGAGAAGCCCACGCAGATCCCGGTCGCCTGCTGGCTCGTCAAGACCTCCGACGGCTACGTGCTGTTCGACACGGGCGTGTCGCCGCGGGCGGTGGCCGGTCTCATGCGCAACGACCCGTTCGCGCGCTTCACCGACGAGGATCTGCTGATCCACCGCCTCGACACGCTCGGCCTCGAGCCGGCGAACGTCGATCTCGTGGTCCTGTCGCACCTGCACTACGACCACGCCGGCGGCGCCCAGCTCTTTCCCAAGTCCGAGCTGATCGTGCAGCGAGACGAGTACTCGTACGCCCATTATCCGGCCTCGTTCTTCGAGCCCTTCTACTACCGGAAGAACTTCGATCTGCCGGGCTATCGCTGGCGGCTGCTCGACGGCGATACCGAGCTGGCCCCGGGGCTCACCGTCCTCCGCACGGACGGCCACACGCCGGGCCACCAGTCGCTGCTGGTCGACCTGCCGACGGCGGGACCGGTGCTGCTGACCGGCGATGCCTGCTACTGGCTCGAGCACGCCGAGAAGGAGCGCGTGCCGGGCGTCGTCTGGAACCCGACGCTGGCGCTGCACGCCATCAAGAAGATCAAGACGGTCGCGCGGCTGGTCGGCGCCCGCATCTTCCCCGGCCACGATCCGGCGTTCTGGAAGACGGTGATCCAGGCGCCCGACGCCTACCGCTGACGCGTCGGCGCTCTGAGCCGAATCGTCAGAACCAGGGAGAAAGCGGACGACGCCCTCGGGCGCACTGTGGCACGAGTCCTCCTAACCCGCTGATTCCGCCACCGTCCCCGCCGTGGCCCTCTTCCTGCAAGTTCCGCCCCGAGGGAGGGCCGCCAATGAAGACATTGCGGCACGCACGCGGTTTCACGCTCATCGAGCTGCTCATCGTCGTCGCGATCATCGGCATCCTGGCCGCGATCGCGGTTCCGCTGTACGCCAACGTGCAGGCGCGTGCACGGATCGCCAAGGCTCAGGCCGACACGCGAGCCATCGCCTCCGCGGTCAGCATCTACTCCGCGCTCTGCGGC
Organism: Candidatus Rokuibacteriota bacterium; assembly: GCA_005887895.1. Taxonomy (GTDB): domain Bacteria; phylum Methylomirabilota; class Methylomirabilia; order Rokubacteriales; family CSP1-6; genus AR5. The sequence goes on along the minus strand of VBPC01000029.1, from coordinate 70 downwards.
GGTCTGCCGGACAACGGCTCGTCGGCCACGAACTGCCCCAGCGCCAACAACCAGTCGGGCGCCATGCCGA
>VBPC01000028.1 GCA_005887895.1 Candidatus Rokuibacteriota bacterium | reverse complement strand
CCCGGACGTCCGGAGCGCCCCGGCAAAGCCGCGGCGCTCCTCTTTCCTGGTGTTCCCCCGTGCAGGATACTTCGGGCATGGCCGACATTGCCGCCCGGCTCGCCGATCTCGACTGGACCGCCGTGGAGCGCTCGTTGTGGGAGTTCGGCTACGCCAGGACGCCGCCCGTCCTGACCCCGGACGAGTGCGGTGAGCTGGTCGCGATGTACGGCGACGAGGCGCGCTTCCGCAGCCGCGTCGACATGGAGCGTTACCGGTTCGGCATCGGCGACTACCAGTACTTCGCGGCGCCGCTGCCGTCGCTGGTGCAGGCGCTGCGGACGTCCGCCTATCCACCGCTGGCCGCCATCGCCAACCAGTGGGAGGTCGCCCTCGGCACCGCCACGCTCCATCCGCAGACGCTCGAAGCCCTGCTCGACCGCTGTCATCGCCGCGGTCAGACGAAACCGACGCCGCTGCTGCTGCACTACGAGGCCGGCGGCTACAACTGCCTGCACCAGGATCTCTACGGCGACGTCGTCTTCCCGCTCCAGCTCACCTGCTTCCTGAGCCGGCGCGGCGTGGACTATGACGGCGGCGACTTCCTGCTGGTCGAGCAGCGGCCCCGCGCGCAGTCACGCGGCGAGGCGATCGCGACCGAGCAGGGCGAGCTCGTGATCTTCACCACGCGGTACCGTCCCGTGCAGGGCGCCCGCGGCTGGTACCGGGCGGCGATGCGCCACGGCGTCAGCCGGCTGCTGCGCGGCACCCGCTACACGCTCGGCGTCATCTTCCACGACGCGAAGTAAGACCGCGTCATGGGCGCCAGCCGCCGAACACCGCGTGGCCGGCGCGCATCCAGAAGCAGTCCACCGGCGCCAGGCCCGCTTCGCTGAGCCAGCGCAGCTGCTCGTCGAGCCGCGAGGGCTGATCGTAGGAGTCGGGGGTGCCGCGGTAGAAGTTCCAGCCATCCGTCTGAAAGCGCTCGAAGGCCTCGAGGCCGCCGGTGAGCGCGAGGCTCTGCACGCGCGCCGCGTCGTCCCACTGCCGGGCGAAAGCCTCGCGCACCGCCGCGCTCGTCGGCTCGACGATGTCGACCAGCAGCAGCGCGCCACCGGGCTCGAGGCGGCGCGCGAGATCCGCGAAGAGGCGGCGCTTGCCGGCAGCCGGCAGATGGTGGACGACCAGCGAGGCCAGCACACAGCGCAGCGGCGACGGCAGCGCCGCTCGCCACGCCCGCTCGGCCAGCTCGAAGTCGTGGACCTCCACGCGGGCGGCGTGGCGCGCCAGCGTCTCGCCGAGGCGCGTGCGCATCGCCGGCGAGCCGTCGAGCGCGACGTAGCGGCAGCGCGGAAACGCCTCCAGCACGGCGCGGGCCAGCACGCCGCCGCCGGCGCCCAGCTCGGCCACGGTGAACGGCTCGTCCGGGCCGGCGGGGATCAGCGCGCGCAGCGTCGCGATCTGCTCCTCGCGGCCCGGGACGAACACCGCGCCGTCGTCGATGAACGCCCTCGAATCGGTCTCCGTCCAGCCGCGCGGCGGCCGCTCGCCCATGGCTCGCCCCTCCGGAGGGCCGCGCCTATACTAACGGCCCGGCGGCCGACCCTTCAAAGGAGACGCGCGTGGACCCGACGACACCGCTCGACCTCGTCATCAAGAACGTGCGGCTGGTCCGCCCGCGGCGGCCCGAGGTGGAGACGGTCGACCTCGGCGTCAAGGACGGACGCTTCGCGTTGATCGCCCCCGCGATTCCGGCCGCCGGCGGAGCCGCGGTCTACGACGCGCGCGGTCGGCTCGGCTTTCCCGGCGTCGTCGACGCGCACACCCACGTCGGCATCTACGGGCCGCTGGCCGAGGACGCAGGGAGCGAGAGCTGGAGGCCGCGCTGACGATGGCGCGCGTGTTTCCACATGTGAGCTTCAAGCGGGAGGTCACCGTCGGGCACCTGCTGCTCGACGTCGACGCGCCGGCCGGCGCTTACGCCAAACCTCGTTCAAGATCTTCATGTTCTACGGCGGCTATGGCCTGCACGGTCAGGCGGGAGAGGACGAGCAGCGGCGCTTCCTGATGATCGGCCCCGACGACACCTACGACCTCGCCCACTTCGAGTTCATCCTGCGCGAGGCCGGCCGCATCCAGCGGGCGCACCCGGCCCTCGCCCCGCACGTCAGCGTGAGCCTGCACTGCGAGCTCGCCGACATCCTCAATGCCTACACGCGTCTGGTGGCGCAGGACCGCTCCCTGGCCGGCCTGCGCGCCTACAGCGCCGCACGGCCACCGCACGCCGAGGGCCTGGCGGTGTGGATCGCCGCCTACCTCGCCCACGAGGCCGAGAGCCACAACGTGAACCTCCTGCACCTGTCGTCGCGCAAGGCGCTGGAGGCCGCGCTGACGATGGCGCGCGTGTTTCCACACGTGAGCTTCAAGCGGGAGGTCACCGTCGGGCACCTGCTGCTCGACGTCGACGCGCCGGCCGGCGCTTACGCCAAGGTGAATCCGCCGATCCGCCCCCGGGACGACGTCGAGTTCCTCTGGCGCGCGGTCCTGGCCGGCGACGTGGACTGGATCGTGAGCGACCACGCCTGCTGCGCCGAGGAGGTGAAGGCGGCCGGCCGGGGCCGCGGCGACATCTGGCTGGCGAAGTCGGGCTTCGGCGGCACGGAATACCTGCTGGCGGGCGTCTTCAGCGAGGGCAGCAAGCGCGGCCTGTCCTGCTCCCGCATGGCCGAGCTGCTCGCCCTCAATCCGGCGCAGCGCTACGGCCTGCTCCACAAGGGCGACGTCGCCGTCGGTTTCGACGCCGACCTGGCGCTGCTCGACCCCGAGCGCCGCGTCACCGTGCGCGCGGCCGAGTCGCCGTCGGCGCAGGGCTACACGCCGTTCGAGGGCCGGGAGCTGACCGGCCAGGTCACCGCCACGTTCCTGCGCGGCCGGCTCGCGTGGGACAACGGCCGCGTCGTCGGCGCCGCGCGCGGTCGCTACATCCGGCGGCCGGCGTGATCACGCTCGGCGTGGATCTCGCGTCGCTGCCCGCCCGCACGGCGGCCTGCGCGATCGAGTGGACAGCCGGCCGGGCGCGCGTCGTCGACGTCGCCTGCGGCCAGGACGACGACGCGCTGCGGAAGCG
>VBPC01000027.1 GCA_005887895.1 Candidatus Rokuibacteriota bacterium | reverse complement strand
CAGGTCGGGGATGAACGTGAAGACCGGATAGGCGCCGATGTTGGCGGTCACCTTCATCCGGAGCGCGGTGATGGTGCCGTCGTCCTCCACCGCCGCCTCGAGGTCGGCCACCTGGGCGCGGCCGTGAGTCGTCGCCTGCATGTGCTCGACGCGCGTCTCCACCCACTTGAGCGGCGTGCGCAGCTTGCGGGCCATGGCCGCCAGGACGACGTCCTCGGCATAGCAGCCGAACTTGTTGCCGAAGCCACCGCCCATGTCCGGGTTGATGACGCGGATCACGTTCTGGTCCATGCCGAGCAACCCGGCGAGGTCACCGCGCAGGTTGTGGGGCGCCTGGTGCGTGGCCCAGATGACCAGGCCGCGCGTGGTCGGGTCGGGCGCGGCCACGCCCGCGCGCGGCTCCATCGCGATGCTGCAGAGCCGCTGGCTGACCATCCGCTGCTTGACGACGCGCCGGGCGCTCCGGAAGGCCGCGTCGGGGTCGCCGTTCTTGATCGTGTTCTCGTGCTCGATGTTCTTGGGCGCGTCGGCGTGCAGCTGCGGCGCGCCCGGCTTCAGGGCCTCGAAGACGTCGGTGACCGCCGGCAAGGGCTCCCAGTCCACCTGCACCGCTTCGACGCCGTCGTGGGCCGCGTAGTCGGACTCGGCGATCACCGCGGCGACCGCCTCGCCGACGTGGCGCACGCGCTCGATCGAGAGCGCGTAGTGCTGGCGCCCGGGGGCGCCGGTGCTCTCGCCGCCTTCGGCCGAGGCGCTGGCCGGTGGAATCGGCCTGGCCAGCGTCCGGATGTCGTCGCCGGTCACCACCATGCGCACGCCGGGGACCTTGAGGGCGGCCCGGGCGTCGATCTTCTTGATCTTCGCGTGGGCGTGGGGGCTGCGCACGAACGCGACCCACAGCATGCCGGGTAGCACGACGTCGGTGACGTAGGTGGAGGTGCCGGTGATCATGCGCGGGTCTTCCTTGCGCTTGACCTCGGCGCCCATGAGCTTGGACGGAGTGAGGGTAGTCATGGCGCGCGCATTGTAGCGCGCGCAGGGCGGCTTATCGAGCGGTGCGACGGACGATCGAGAAGCGATAGCCCTCGTACATCGCGATGGCGTAGAAGAGCAGCTCGGTCGGAGAGAAGGACACCTTCATCAGCCGGCCGAGGACCGCTGGATGCGTGAAGACCTGGAGCAGCGTCAGCGTGCTCTTCTGCGTCAGGAACACGCTCATGGCCAGCAGGTTGCCCACCGTGCAGCCGCCGAGCGCGATCAGCGCGCCGATCACGCCGAACCCGGGGGTCGAGCCTCTTCCCGCCCAGCGGACTGACCAGCCGACGAGAAAGCCCACGGCCACCGCCACCAGGCCCCACAGACGATGGGTCGCCACGGTCACCAGCGCCCACAGGCCCGCACCGACCGCGGCAGCGGCGACACCGGCCACGAGCCCGCGCGCGAGGCTCGCCCCGCCGCGGGCCGCCGGCGCGGAGGATCTGACCGGGCGCGGAGGCGTCGCGGGAGCGGCCGTGAACGGCTCAGCAGTCATGTGGCGCGGCGAGAACGGGCTGAGCGCCCCCGCGGGCCGGGGGATCGGTGGGCGACCGAACGGACTCGGCTTGACGTCATCGGCCATGGCGCGCTCCCTCCCCAGATGCGGCACCGCAGGCGATCTATGGCGATGATAGGCGGCCGTCGACGCGCTCGGAAAGCAATCGCGCGACACCAACGGGCAGAGGTCGCGCCGCCGCCGCCCAGCAACCGGCAGCGCCCTCGCGCAACGTTCACCACTCCAGGGAAGCGCCACGGCTGCGCCAGGGCGCTGCGAACGGGTGGGGGTCTGGGGGCCATGTCGGGGCCCCCGGTTTCAAAGCCGCGGGTCGAGGACGTCGCGCAGCCCGTCGCCGAGGAGGTTGGCGCCCAGCACGACCAGCGAGATCGCCATCCCCGGCACCGTCGCCAGCCACCACGCGTTGGAGAGATAGTCGCGTCCCTCCGCCAGCATCGCGCCCCACGACGGCTGCGGCGGCTGGATGCCGAGGCCCAGAAACGACAGGCCCGACTCGAGCAGCACCATCGTCGCGAACTGGCTCGAGCCGATGACCAGGATCGGGGCCAGCGTGTTGGGCAGGATGTGGCGGAGGATCACGCGTAGCTCGCTGGCGCCGAGGGTGCGCGCCGCCTCGACGTACTCGAGCCGGCGGATGGTCAGCACGTTGGCGCGCACCGTTCGCGCGTAGAGGACCCAGCCGGAGAGCGCGAGCACCGAGACCAGCGCCGCCGGGCTGCTGCCGACCACGGCGACGATGGCGATGGCGAGCATGATCACCGGGAACGCGAGCTGCACATCGGCCAGCCGCATGACGAAGTCGTCCAGCCGCCCGCCGAGGATCCCGGCCGCCAGGCCCACCACGACGCCCGCGGTGGCCGCCAGCGCCACCGCGCTGGCGGCCAGCACCAGCGAGACGCGGCCGCCGTAGAGCAGTCGGGCGAGGATGTCGCGGCCCAGGTTGTCGGTGCCGAGCGCGTAGGCCGAGGCGCCGCCGAGCAGGCGCGGCGGCTGCAGTCGCCTGCCGAAGCTCGGCTTGACGGGATCGGCCGGCGCCAGCAGCGGCGCGGCGACGCTCGCCACGACGACGAGGAGCAGGAGCACGCCGCCGGTCACCGCGGTCGGGCTGCGGAGCAGGCGCTTCATCCGTAACGAATGCGCGGGTCGAGGATCGTGTAGAGCACGTCGACGAGGAGGTTGATGACGACGAAGATCGTCGCCGACAGGATCAGGATCGTCTGCACGACCGGGAAATCGCGGAAGAAGATCGCGTCGACCACCAGCTTGCCCATCCCCGGCCACGCGAAGATCGATTCCGTGATGACCGCGCCGCCCAGCAGCGTGCCGATCTGCAGCCCGATCACCGTGAGCAGCGGGATCGTGGCATTCTTGAGCGCGTGGCGGAGGACGACCACCGGCTCGGCGAGGCCCTTCGCGCGGCCGGTGCGGATGTACTCCTGCCCGAGGATCTCGAGCAAGCTCGAGCGGGTGAGCCGCGCCACCAGCGCGGTGGGAAACGCGGCCAGCGTGACGCTCGGCAGCACGAGGTACGTCCAGCCCTGGAAGCCGGAGGTGGGCAGCCAGCGCAGGGTGACGCCGAAGAGCAGGATCAGCATGATGCCGAGCCAGAAGTTCGGCAGCGATTGGCCGAGCACGGCCAGCACGGTGCCGGCGTAGTCGTAGGCCGTGCCCTGGCGCACCGCCGCCACGACGCCGATCGACACGCCGAACAGCACCGTGAGGAGCATCGCGGTCGCGGCGAGCTGGATCGTGGCCGGCAGGCGCTCGACGACGACGCGCAGGGCGGGGGAGCGGTACTGGAAGGACTGGCCGAAGTCGCCCCGGGCGACCGAGCGCAGGAAGAGGCCGTACTGGATCCACAGCGGCTCGCGCAGCCCGAGGTGGCGATTGAGCTCGTCGACGGCCGACTGGGGGGCGCCCTCCGGCAGCAGCATCTTGGCCGGATCGCCGGGCACGACGCGCAGGACGACGAAGACCAGGAGCGAGACACCGACCAGCGTGACGGTCGACTGCCAGAGCCGCCGCAGCAGGTACGGCGTCAGGCGATGCCGACCTCGTGCAGCAGCACGTAGTAGTCGCGGCGCGCCTCGAAGTTGCGGAGCTTGTCGCTGATCGCGTAGATGGCGACGGTGTAGTAGGGCCAGATCTCCGGCTCCTCCTCCCACAGCAGCCGGTCGATCTCCTCGTACTTCTGCTGGCGCACCTTGGGGTCGGGCACGCGCCCGTCGGCGATGAGCTGCTCGACCCGCGGGTCGGAGAAGCGCGTGAGCTTCTCGGCCCCGGTCTTGGTGAACCACTGGCCGAAATACCAGTCGGGGTCGTGCGGCATCTGGGCCCAGCCCGAGAAGAACAGGTCGTAGTTGCCGGCCGTGCGCTGCTCGCGGGCGGTGGCGATCTCCAGATTTCGGATGTTCACCTTGACGCCGACCTCGCCCAGCATCGCCGCCACCGCCTGGGCGATCTCGAGCTGCTTGGGATAGAGGTCCTTCATGAGCACGAAGTCGAGGCTGAGGTTCGACGCGCCCGCCTGCTTGAGCAGCTGCCGCGCCTTCTCGGGGTCGTAGGGCTTCTGACCGAGGTTCGTGTGGCCGAGCAGCCCCGGCGGGACGGGACACACGACCGGCCGCGCGTAGCCCAGCAGCAGGTCCTTGATGATCACGTTGCGATCGATGGCCAGCGAGATCGCCTTGCGCACGCGCAGGTCCTTGACCGGGTCGCGCGCGAGCTGGAAGTGCCAGCGCTGCGCCTCCAGCGCCGGCGTGTCGAGCACCTTGACCCCGGCCGTCCCCTTGAGCGTCTGGACCATGTCCGGCCACACGCGGTCGATGACGTGGATCTCGCCGGCCCGCAGCGCCGACACGCGGGTGGACAGCTCGGGGATGAAGCGGAAGGTCAGCTTCTCCACCCGGGGGATCCCGGGCTTCCAGTACTTCGGGCTGGCGACGAGATCGATGTGGTCGCCGTGCGTCCACGACCCGAACCGGAACGGACCGGTGCCGATCGGCTTCTGGAAGAACGCCTCGTCGTTCGCGCCCGCGCTCGGGGGGAGCATGCCGAGCATGGTGAGGTGCGCGGGCAGCGAGCCGAACGGCCGCTTCGTCGTCACGGTGACGGCGTGGTCGCCGTCCTTCTGCACGTCCTCGATGTCCTGGTAGACGAACGACTTGATGAGCTTGGTGTTGTCGCGCACGCGCTTGAGCGTGAAGACCACGCTGTCGGCGGTGAACGGCGTGCCGTCGTGGAAGCTCACGCCCCGGCGCAGCGTGAAGCGCCACGTCGTGTTGTTCAGCGGCCGCCACGTCTCGGCCAGCGCCGGCACGAATCGGTCGTCGTTGGTCACGTCGACCAGCGGGTCGTAGACGTGCCGCAGCACGGAGGTGGACGAGATCGAGTAATGATTCGCCGGATCGAGCGTGAGCATCCGCTCGGAGAGGCCCGCGATGATCTCGCCGCGCCGGCCCTGGGCGGCGGCCGCCCCGGGCCGGGCGGCGGCGGCGAGCGCGGCGCCGCTGCCGGCGAGGAACCGGCGACGACTGAGCGGCAGCGTCCCCATCAGACTCCTCAGGCGGGCCGGTAGATCTCGCCGCCCGTCTTCCTGAACTCCTCCGCCTTCTCACGCAAGCCCTGGGCGAGCGCGACCGTCTCGGCCGCCACGCCCTGCTGGGCGGCGTACTCGCGGACCTCCTGCGTGATCTTCATCGAGCAGAACTTCGGCCCGCACATCGAGCAGAAGTGGGCTATTTTAGCGCCCTCGGCCGGCAGCGTCTCGTCGTGGAATTCCCGCGCAGTCTCTGGATCAAGCGACAGATTGAACTGATCTTCCCACCGAAATTCGAAGCGAGCCTTGGAGAGGGCATCATCCCACGCGCGAGCACCCGGATGACCTTTCGCGAGGTCGGCGGCGTGGGCGGCGATCTTGTAGGCGATGACGCCGTCCTTGACGTCGGTGCGGTTGGGCAGGCCGAGGTGCTCCTTGGGCGTGACGTAGCAGAGCATCGCGGTGCCGAACCAGCCGATCATCGCGGCGCCGATCGCCGAGGTGATGTGGTCGTAGCCGGGCGCGATGTCGGTCGTGAGGGGGCCGAGCGTGTAAAACGGCGCCTCGTGGCACACCTCGAGCTGCCGGTCCATGTTCTCCTTGATCTGGTGCATCGGCACGTGGCCGGGGCCCTCGATCATGACCTGCACCTCGTGCTCCCAGGCGATCTTGGTGAGCTCACCCAGCGTGTCGAGCTCGGCGAACTGCGCCTCGTCGTTGGCGTCGGCCGTGCAGCCCGGACGGAGGCCGTCGCCGAGCGAGAACGCGACGTCGTACGCCGCCATGATCTCGCAGATCTCGCGGAAGTGGGTGTAGAGGAAGCTCTCCTGGTGGTGGGCCAGGCACCACTTGGCCATGATCGAGCCGCCGCGGGAGACGATGCCGGTCACGCGCTTGGCGGTGAGCGGCACGTAGCGCAGCAGCACGCCGGCGTGGATGGTGAAATAGTCCACGCCCTGCTCGGCCTGCTCGATCAGCGTGTCGCGGTAGAGGTCCCAGGTCAGGTCCTCGGCCTTGCCGCCGACCTTCTCGAGCGCCTGGTAGATCGGCACCGTGCCGATCGGCACCGGCGAGTTGCGCAGGATCCACTCGCGCGTCTCGTGGATGCCGATGTTGGCGTTGATCTTGACCAGGAACTTCCGGCCGATGATCATCGGCTCGGTCTCCGGGTGATTGACGTTCGACGGGATGATGGCCCGGCCGCGCGCAACCTCGTCGCGCACGAATGATGCGTCCATGCCCTCGCGCAGGGCGATGAACTCCATCTCCGGCGTGATCTCGCCCTTCCGCGCGTAGTGCATCTGGGTCACGCACCGCCCGGGCTTGGCGCGCAACGGCCGCCGGACGGACGCAAAGCGAACACCACCCAGCGACGGGTCGTCGTCGCGCTGCCGGCGGTACAGCGAGGTCGGCCCCGGCAGCTCCTCGACGTCGCCGCGGCCGACGATCCAGGGCAGCCGCAGCGGCGCCAGCCCCATCTTGATGTCGGGATGCGCGTCGGGATCGGTCCACGGCCCGCCGGTGTCGTAGAGACGCAGGGGCGGCTCACCGCCGTGCAGACACACCTCGCGCATCGGGACCCGCAGGTCGGGGCGCGAGCCGGTCAGATAGATCTTGCGCGATGCAGGATGAGACACGGACATGACTGGCCTCCCTTCGCTGGTATTAACCAGGTCAGGTTCTTGCGGTCGGCGGCGCTCAGCCGCCCTCTCAGCCCGGTCACCCGAGCTCCCGCGGTTGGCTGCATGGACACGCGGTAGGCTACGCCCGAACCCGCGCCCGATCAAGCGACCGCATCGACTCAAAATTTCGGTTACCGAGGAGAGGCTCGTAGATCAGAAGTCACGGTTACCAATCCGCCCGTGGAGGCCACCGTGACGCGAGCCAGCTTGCGCGAGTACGCCGCCGTGCAGCGAGCGCGGTACCAGCAGGCCAGTCGGGCCGACAAGCACAGGCTGTTGGATGAGGTGGTCGCCGTGACCGGCATGCACCGCAAGGCGGCCATTCGGTTGCTGCGGCGAGTGTCGCGAGCGGTGCCGGCCCCGCCGCGGAGCGGCCGGCCGCGGCGCTATGGGGCGGAGGTCGCCGCCGCGGCCGAGGTGCTCTGGCAGGCCAGCGGGCGGATCGGAGCGCATCGGCTGCACCCCTTCGTCCCCGAACTGCTCGACCGGCTCGTCCGGTGCGGCGAACTCGCCGTCACTCCGGCGGTGGACAAGCTCGTGCGGCAGGCCAGCCGTCCGACGCTGGCCCGCCTGCTCGAGCCGGCGCGCGCGCAGTACCCCCGGCGGGGCGCCGCCACCACGCGGCCGAGTAGCTGGCTCAAGCAGCAGATCCCGATCCGGACGTTTGCGGATTGGGACGACGCGCGGCCGGGGTTCTGCCAGGTCGATCTCGTCGCCCACTGCGGCAGCAGCACCAAGGGCTTCTATCTGTGCACGTTGTGCGCGGTCGATGTGGCGACGAGCTGGGTCGAGTTGCACGCGCTCTGGGGGAAAGGCCACTATCGCGTCGCGGCCGGGGTGCAGGCGGTGCGCGAGCGGCTGCCGGTGCCACTGGCGGGCCTCGACAGCGACAACGGCTCCGAATTCATCAATCGCGTCCTGTACTACTACTGCTGGCGGGAGGGCATCACCTTCACGCGGGGCCGGGCCTGGAAGAAAAACGACAGCGCCCTGGTCGAGCAGAAGAACGGCGCCATCGTGCGCCACCTGGTCGGCTATGATCGCTTCACCTCCAAGGCCGCCTATGCCCAACTCGCCCGGGTCTACGCGCTCGCGCGCGTGCACGTGAACTTCTTCCAGCCGGTGGAAAAGCTGGTGAGCAAACACCGGACGGGCGCTCGAGTCCATCGGGTCTTCGACCGCGCGCAGACGCCCTACCAACGCCTGGGCGCGGCGGGCGTGCTGACGCCGTTGAAGCGCGCCGAGCTCGACGCCCTCTACCAGCGCCTCAACCCGCTCCAACTGCAGCGCGACCTCGAAGCCGCCCTCGAGCGGTTGTGGAGCCTGGCGGCTCCCGATCCGCAGCGGATGTCAGCGGGTGCCGGCGCCGCCGCTCACCCGGCGCCTTCGGTAACCCTGATTAATGAGTTGACCGCTACCGGAGGGTAACCCTGACTTATGAGCAGCTACGGCGACCGGGCTGGACGCTACCGCCGGTCCCAGGCCAGTCGCCCGCCGAGGCCGATCAGCAGGGAGCCAGTGACGCCCTCGAGGGCGCGTCGCACGCGCGGGCGGCGCAGGGCGGCGCTCAGACGCCCGAGGAAGTACGTGTACGCGACGAGCCAGGCCAGTCCGATCAGGACGTGCACGCCCGCGAGCAGGAGCGAGCGCGCCAGCACGTTGTCGGCCGGGCGGACGAACTGGGGCAGGAGCGTGAGATAGAACAGCGCGACCTTCGGGTTGAGCAGGTTCGACAGGAGCCCCTGCGCGAAGGCGCGGCGCGCGTCCCGGGCCGTC
>VBPC01000352.1 GCA_005887895.1 Candidatus Rokuibacteriota bacterium | reverse complement strand
TGCCGGCCACCGCCGGCGCGTCGGCGATGACGTGGGCCAGCCCGGCCGCGCGCAGCGCGCCGAGCGTCTCGTCGGCGCGGTCGGGAAACCACGAGCGATGGCGGAACTCGACGGCGAGCGTCCATCCCGGCAGCCGCGCCGGCAGCGAGGCGAGATAGTCGAGGCGCGCCGGTGCCCAGTGCACCCACGGCGCGAACTGGAAGAGCACGTAGCCCAGCTTGCCGACCGCCTCCAGGGGCGCCAGCGCCGCCCGGAAGAGGCGGAACGCCGCGTCGAGCGCGTCGGGCGGGAACTCGTCGGCCACGATCTCGCCGCGGGGCGTGCGCCGCGGGCGCGCCGGCAGCGCCGCCTGCAGCTCGGCCGGCAGCGCCGGCGGGCGCGGATGGTGACCGGTCATCAGGCTCCACGCCTTCACGTGGAAGACGAAGCCGGGCGGCGTGCGCTCGGCCCAGCGGCGGACGGTCAGCACGTCGGGAATCGCGTAGTACGAGGCGTTCACCTCGACCACGTCGAAGAACCGCGCGTAGAAGCGCAGGCGCGCCTCCGCGCTCATGGACTTCCTGGGATAGAAGCCGCCGGACTCGATCAGGGCCGGATCGGCCCACGAGCAGATGCCGACCCGCACCCGAGCGCGGGCCATGAACCGGTCAGGCCCGAAGAACGCGCTCGATGCGCTCGCCTTCCAGCTGCGGGCACGTCATACGCGCTTCATACGATCTTTTCGTACACCCCGGGCGGGATGACGCGGAACACGTGGATGGGCTGGGAGACGTTCTTGAACGTGCGCTCGCCCACGCTCTCCAGCACGAACTGGGCCTTGATGCGGTCGGCAGTGGTCGGCCCCACGACGATCTCGCCGGCCTGGGCGGAGCCGGCGAAGCGGGCGGCGACGTTGGTCGTGGGGCCGGTCGCCGTGAACGTCCAGCGCTGGCTGCCGCTGCCGCCGATCTTGGTTGCGCCGACCAGCGCGTTGCCCGTGTTGATGCCCATGTGCAGCCCGACCGGCGGAAAGATGCCGCCGTACTCCTCGTTGAGCTGCTCGGTGCGCTGACGGATGGCGAAGGCGGCCCGGGTCGCGTTGAGCGCGTGGTCGGCGGCGGTCGGCTGGGCCTGGAAGATGACCATGAGGCCGTCGCCGGCCGTCTCGTTGATGTCGCCGTGGTGACGCTGGATGATCTCGAGGAAGCTCGAGAAGTAGGTCTGCACGAGCTGATTGAGCTTCTTGGGCTCGAGCTGCTCGGAGAGCTTCGTGTAGCCGGCGATGTCGAGGAAGAGCACCGAGACCTCGACGTTCTTCTTCTCCAGCTCGGTGGCGTTGGGATTCTGCTCGAGCAGCCGCTTGACGGCCTCCGGCACGAACTTCGAGAGCTCGCCCTTGAGCTGCTCGAGCAGCTCGAGCCGCTCGCGTGACTCCTGGAGATTCTGCAGCGCAGTGGCCAGCTCGGTGTTCTTGCCGGCTAGCTCCTGATAAGCGGTGGCCAGGCGCGCGGTCATCTCGTTGAAGGCGGCGCCGAGCTGACCGATCTCGTCGCTGGTCGTGACCGGCGCGCGGGCGGCGAAATCGCCGGCGCCGACCCGCCGGGCCGTCTCGGCCAGCACCCCGATCGGCCGGATGACCACGCGCCGCATGGCGATCGTCACGAACACGGGCTCCATCGAGGTCGCCACCCGCACCACCGCGCGCACCCTGGAGGCGGTCCCGTGGCAGCCCTGACATTTTTCCTGGTTGAGGATCGGATGGTGCAGCGTGAAGTACGGGACGCCGTTGCGCGCCTCCACCGCCTCCTGGGTCTTGAGCGTCTCGAGCGCCCGCGTGAACAGCGGGTCGTGCGTCGTCTCACCGGGCGGCCGTGCCATCTTCTTGATGTTGTCGAGGACCTCCTTGCTCAGGCCGGCGGTCTTGTTGACCTCCATCGCCGTGCTGAGGTCGGTGAACGCCTCGTCGCCGCTGCGCCGGAAGATGGTGAGGCCCTCCACCGGCGACGAGGTCTTCAGCTCCTGGATGGCGGCGCGCGTCACGTCGGGTCGCTCCTGGAGCATGGCCCCCTCGATGCTGGCCACCAGCGTGGCGGTGAGCCGGCGCGCGCTCATCTTGCTCTGCTCCACCACCAGGTCGGCCTCGCGCTGGATCGTCAGGATCGTAGAGGCGCCGAAGCCGATGATCAGGACGACCACGATGAGGACGGCGATCTTGACGGCCAGGCGGGCCTGCAGCATCGCGGCGATCCTATCACGCCGGATTGCGCCGGAGCCCGACGCGGACGGAGGGGACGGAGCGCTCCGCCCCCTCCGCGAGACGCTCTACTCCTCGAGGTCCTCGGTGTCCTCCGCGAGTTCCTCGATGCTTTCCTTGACCTTGCGCTTGGCCTTGCCGAAGGTCTCGCGCACCGCGCCGCTGGCGCGATCGATCTTGCCTTCGGCCTCGAGATCCGGATTGTCGGTGAGCTCGCCCGCTTTTTCCTTGATGTAGCCCTTCGCCTTGGTCGCCTTGCCCTTGATCTCGTCGCGGTCCATTAGCGGCCCTCCTCCGCGCGCGACACACCGCGCGCGAACTTTGCACAGTGCAACGCGGCTGCCGTCGTTGTGTGCGCGCAGCGAGGAACGGATTGTCCGGGCCATTTCGTCACCGCGTAAGCGCTGAATTTCTCGCGCTCTCCTGGCGATCCGTCAGCGGACTGACACTGCCGGTAGTAGAACTTTACCCGCAGAACAACGACCTATTGCGTACTCGCAAAGTCGCGTGCTACAGTTCGTGCACTTCTTTCATTCGTCCCGTCATCCTCCTGCTGGGCCAAGACGCAATTGCTCGACGTTGGAACACAAGGAGGCAGGTCGTTATGAGCATGAGCAGAGCCATCGCGGTAGTGGCGCTCGCGGTCGTCGTGGCGTTCGCGGGACTCATCCTGACGCGACACGTGATCGCCGTCGCCGGCGAAGCCGACGCCGAGCGGCTGAACCGCTCGATCCTGGAATATGTGGCACAAAAGAACCCGCAGGCGCCGATCAGCGCCTTCCGCCGTTTCCCGGAAACGCTGCTGCGGGAAGCCCAGCGCACCAACGTCGATCACTGCCTGGTGCTGGCCCAGGCCGAGGTCGAGTCGGAGTTCAAGCACGACGCGGTCGGCGCGGCCGGTGAGATCGGGCTCTTCCAGATCAAGCCGTCGACGGCCGCCCTGCTGGAGCCGATCGCCGGACCCTTCAAGCGGCCGGGCGCCAGGGGCACCCGCGACCTCGGCGACCTCGCCGACCCGGTGGTCAGCACGCACTTCGCCATGGCG
>VBPC01000026.1 GCA_005887895.1 Candidatus Rokuibacteriota bacterium | reverse complement strand
ACCGAGTCGTGGGCGCTCGTGATCGGCGCGGTCTTCATGGCCTTCGTCCTCTTCCTCCCCAAGGGCCTCTGGGGCACCCTGACCGGCAGCCGCTGAGCATACGCGGCTCGCGTCGCCGACGAGCGCCCCGGCTCCGCCGGGACGCGACGAGCCGTTGGGGGCTAGGGGGCCATCTCGGGACCCCCATGTAGATCAATCACGCCCGTGACCGAGGAGCGTCCCGGCTGCGCCGGGGCGCGACGAGCGTTGGGGGGGCTTGGGGGCCATTTCGGGGCCCCCATGTAAATCATCCCTCCATGTAAGTCAATCGCAGGCGTGACGCCAGTCGATCAGTGGAGGCGCGTCGCGGCAGAGGCGCCTCGCGCCGGCGCAGGGCTGGGACACGCCGAGCGTGGAGTCGAGGCAGCCGGCCAGCCGGAAGTTCTCGTAGCGGCGCTCGTTCTCACGCCAGACCAGGACGACGAGGGCGCCCACCAGCACGCCCAGGACGATCGCCACCACCAGGTCCTGCCGCGTCATGCTCGTCAGCCCGCGAGATCGACCAGCAGGGCCGCGTGATCGCTCAGCGCGTCGCGACGGCGGCGCGCGGTGCCGCCCCACGTGTAGACGGCCTCCTTCAGGTGCGCCAGCAGCGCGGCGTTGACGAACGCCTGGTCGATGCGGAAGCCGTTGCGGCCGTTCGGTGAATACCAGGTGTACGCGCGTGCCTCGGGCTGCAGATGGCGGAAGGCGTCGACCCACCCGCAGGCGCCGAGCGCGTCGATCCAGCCCTCCTCGCGCAGGCTGAAGACGGGCGTCTCTTCGTCGAGGCCACGGCGGCCGGAGTTCGTGTCGCCGACGAAGAGCGCGGGACCGCGGCGCCAGCCCTGGGCACACGCCAGCACGGCGTCGAGGAAGGGGTACTTGCGGCCGCTGACGTAGTTGGGCGCATGCAGCGCGCCGACGACGACGGGCAGCGGCGCGGCGACGGCGGCCGAGAGCCAGCGGACGCGCTCGGCCGGGGCGCGGCCCAGGCGCACGCGGCGCAGCGGCCAGCGCGCCGCCAGCAGCAGCGCGTTGAGCGTCGGCTGGCGCGGATCGGCGGTGGTGAGCTGATGGCCCAGGCCGGCCTCGGCCAGCACCGCCGCCAGGGCGGCGCTCGGCGGCGTCGCTCTGAACTCCGACAGCGCCACGACGTCGGGGGCCCAGCGGCGGAGCTGGCGCGCGATCGCGGCGACGCGCCGGCCGCCACCGGCGCGGATGTTCCAGGCGACGATCCGCATGTGGGCGAGATTGTAGCCCCGTTACGCTCGCCGAATGGGCAACGGCGCCGGCGCTGCCCACGGCTTCAGCAGCCGCCGATCGCCGAGCCGCGTCCGCCGTGTGCGTGAGTCCGCGCTTTTCACGGACTTAGCGGCGCGCGCCGGCTGGCACGATGCTTGTTACCCACCGGCTCCAGCGAGGGCCCGACGACGGGCTCCTCGTCGAAGGCAAGGGCGCTTTCCCGGTTCTCGGGAAGCGCCTTTTTTCGTTGTCCTCCTTCGGCGGCGATCACAGGAGGCGCGGCGTGAACAGGATCGAGCAGATCAAGTCCGAGCGGGACGGCCTCGACGTCGGCGAGGCGATCCCGCGCTACGCCGAGCAGGGCTTCGAGGCCATCGAGGAGGGCGACGTCGAGCGGCTGAAGTGGTGGGGGCTGTTCGTGCGCAAGCACACGCCCGGGCACTTCATGATGCGCATTCGCATCCCGAACGGCCTGACGACCGCGACCCAGCTGCGCACGCTCGGCACGCTCGCCAACCAGTACGGTCGTGGCGTCGCCGACATCACCACGCGCCAGCAGCTGCAGCTGCGCTGGCTGACGATCGGCGACATCCCGACCGTGCTCGAGCGCCTGCGCGGCGTGGGCCTGGTGACGCTCCAGACCGGCATGGACAACATCCGCAACGTCGTCGGCTGCGCGGTGGCCGGGCTCACCGGCAACGAGCTGTTCGACGCCTCGCCGGTCGCGCGGGCCTTCACCGAGGCCTTCGTTGGCGACCGGGCCTTCACGAACCTGCCCCGGAAGTTCAACGTGACGATCACCGGCTGCCGGGAGAACTGCACGCACGCCGAGACCCAGGACCTCGCCCTGGTGCCGGCCACCCGCGACGTCGACGGCGAGACGGTCGCCGGCTTCAACGTCCTGGTCGGCGGCAAGAACGGTTCGGGCGGCTACCGTATCGCCACGCCGCTCGACCTGTTCGTGCGGCCGGACGAGGCGGTCGCCGTGTGCCGCGCCGTCGTCCTGCTCTTCCGCGACCACGGAAGCCGCGAGGCGCGCAACAAGATCCGGCTCGCCTTCCTCGTGGCTGAGTGGGGCGAGGCCGGATTTCGCTCGGCGCTCGAGGCACGCCTCGGCCACGAGCTCAGCCCGGCCGGCGCCGACGCGCGCCTGCCCAAGGCCACCGACCACGTGGGCATCTTCCGACAGCGGCAGCCCGGGTTGAACTACGCCGGGTTGCTGGTGCCGGTGGGCCGCGTCACCGGCGATCAGCTGGTGGAGCTGGCGCGGCTGGCCGAGAAGTACGGCACCGGCGACGTGCGGCTCACGCCGGACCAGAACGTCGTGCTGCCGCACGTGCCCGATCCCAAGGTTGGTGACCTCACGACGGAGCCGTTGCTCAAGGTCCTGCGCTACGACCCCTCGGAGATCATGCGCGGTCTGGTGAGCTGCACGGGCATCGAGTTCTGCAACCTCGCCGTGATCGAGACGAAGACGCGCGCGCTCCAGGTGGCGCGCACGCTCGAGACGAAAGTCCACCACGGCAAGCCGATCCGCATCCACTGGTCGGGCTGTCCAGCCGGCTGCGGCAACCACACGGTCGCCGACATCGGGCTCCTCGGCGTGAAGGTGAACGTCGACGGCAAGCCGGTCGATGCGGTGGACGTCTTCATCGGTGGGTCGTCGGGGCCGCAGGCCAACCAGGGCCTCCGCGTGCTCGAGAGCGTGCCGTGCACGAGCCTGCCACAGGTGCTGGAGGGGCTGATCCGTCACTACGAGCCCGACAAGGTCCGCCGCCAGCTGCGCGCGCTCGCCCCGACGGCGCCGCCGCCGGCCGCCGCTGCCACCGCGCCCGCGCGCGAGGCGAGGCACCCGCCGCGCCCGATGATCGCGGCCGATGAGCCGGCCGACGGCGCCGGCAAGGCGCTCACGATCAACGGGACCGACGTCGCCGTGTTCCGCTGCGGCGGCCGTCTGTACGCGTTGCAGAACGCCTGCCCGCACGCCGGCGGCGACCTGGCCGGCGGCGAGCTCGACGGTGAGGAGGTCGTCTGCCCGCTCCACGGCCATCGCTTCAACGTCAAGACCGGCGCCTGCTCGACCGATCCCGCGCTTTGCGCGAAGACCTTTCCGGTGGTGCCGCACGCGGGCGGCCACACCGTCGACGCCTGAGAAGGAGGAGAGAGCGTGCCTTACGTCAAGCCCGACACCGTACTCGACCAGATGGTGACCGTGGGCAGTGCCAAGGCCCAGCTGCCCGTGAAGGACCTCCTGGTTCGCGGATTCCTCGCCGGCAGCCTGCTCGGCTTCGCCACGACGCTGGCCTTCACGGCCACGCTGCAGACGAAGGTCGGGCTCACCGGCGCGCTCGTGTTCCCGGTGGGCTTCGTCATGATCGTCCTGCTCGGCCTCGAGCTCGTCACCGGCAACTTCGCGTTGGTGCCGCTGGCCGTGCGCGAGGGCCGGACGACGCTCGGCGCGCTGGCTACCAACTGGACGTGGGTCTTCGTCGGCAATCTGCTCGGCAGCGTGTTCTATGCCGCCCTGTTCACGCTGACGGTGACGCCCGACTCCGAGATGGCGCGGCTGCTGATCGCGGTCGCGGAGACGAAGACGCTCGGCTACGCCAAGCTCGGCGGCTACGGATTGCTGGTCGGCGTCAGCAAGGCGATGCTCTGCAACTGGATGGTCACCCTCGGCGTCGTGATGGCGCTGACCTCGCAGTCGACGATGGGCAAGATCGCGGCGATGTGGCTGCCCATCCTGACCTTCTTCGCGCAGGGCTTCGAACACTCGGTCGTGAACATGTTCGCCATCCCGGCCGGGATGCTGCTGGGGGCGCGCGTGTCGATGGCCGACTGGTGGCTCTGGAACCAGATCCCGGTCACGATCGGCAACATGATCGCCGGCGTCGTCCTCACCGGCTTCGCGCTGTACGTCACGCATCGCAAGCGGGCGCCCCGCGCCGTCTCGGCCGTCCCCGTCCCCGCGCTCGGCCTCGAGGCCGGCGGCTGAGGCCGGGCGATGGCCGGCTTGCCGATCGTCCTCGAGCTGGAGGGACGGCCGTGCCTGGTGGTCGGCGGCGGGGCCGTGGCCGAGCGCAAGGTCGAAGCGCTGCTGGGCGTCGACGCGCGCGTGACGGTGGTGAGCCCGACGCTCACACGGCGGCTGCGGGCCTGGGTCGACGCGCGGAGCGTCCGTCACCTCGTCGGCGAGTACCGCACCGGCGACGTGAGCGGCCACGCGCTCGTATTCGTCGCCACCGACGATCCGGCGCTCACCGCGACCGTCGTCGCCGAGGCGCGCGCCCTGCACGTCTGGGTCAACGCGGCCGACGATCCGGCGCGCTGCGACTTCACGCTGCCGTCGGTGCTGCGGCGCGGCGAGCTGACCGTGGCCGTCTCGACCGGCGGCACGAGCCCGGCGCTGGCCCGCACGATCCGGGAGGAGCTGGAGGGCTACTTCACCGACGACTACCGCGTGCTGGCCGACGTCGCCGCCCGGACGCGGCGCGAGCTGCGGCGCGACGGGCGCGCGCCCGACGCCGAGACCTGGCGCCGCGCGCTCAAGGCCCTGCTGGCCGAACGATGAGCGCACCCGTGATCGAAGAGCGCCACGGGTTCCCCGGGGCGCTCCGAGCGCTGGGGGGTGTGGGGGGCCATCTCGGGGCCCCCCACGTGAACAAATGCGCGCACGCGACCGAGGAGCGCCCCGGGGCACCGCGAGCGTTGCAGCGAGGGCGCAGCCGCGTAGTCGAGGAGCGCCACGGGTTCCCCGGGGCGCTCCGAACGTTGGGGAGTGTGGGGGGCCATCTCGGGGCCCCCCACGTGAACAAATGCGCGCGCCTGATCGAGGAGCGCCCCGGGTTCCCCGGGGCGCTCCGAGCCTCGGGGGGTGTGGGGGGCCATCTCGGGGCCCCCCACGTGAAATGACCCCCGGGCGCGTTCATCTGGTCGGCGCCGGGCCCGGCGATCCCGGGCTGCTGACGCTCCGCGGGCGCGAGGCGCTGCGTCGGGCCGACGTCGTGGTGTACGACCGACTGGTCGATCCGCGCCTGCTCGCCCTGGCGCCGCGACGGGCGCTCCGCGTCTTCGCGGGCAAGGCGGCCGGCGAGCACGCGCTGCCCCAGGACGCGATCAACGCGCTGCTCGTCGCGCATGCCGGCGCGGGGCGGCGCGTGGTGCGGCTGAAAGGGGGCGATCCCTTCGTGTTCGGGCGCGGCGGCGAGGAAGCCGAGGCGCTGGCCGCCCACGGCATTCCGTTCGAGGTCGTGCCCGGCGTGAGCTCGGTGATCGGCGCGCCGGCCTATGCCGGCATCCCGCTGACGCATCGCCGCGTGGCGTCGTCGGTCGCGGTCGTCACCGGCCACGAGGACGGCTGCAAGGTGGGGGCGAGCGTCGACTGGGCCCGGCTGGCGACGGCGGTCGACACGCTGGTGATCGTCATGGGACTGCGGCGCCTGCCCCGCATCGTCGCCGACCTCGTGGCCCACGGGCGCCGCCCGGAGACGCCGATCGCCCTCATTCGCCAGGGCACGACAGCGGAGCAACAGACCGTCGTCGGCACGCTGGCCGACATCGTGGAACGGGCGGCGGCGGCGCGGCTCACCCCGCCGGCGCTGATCGTGATCGGTGACGTCGTCGCGCTCCAGCCGCGCGTGGACTGGATCGCGACGCGGGAGCCGCCGCCGGCGCTGCGCCCAGCCGGCGGAGGCCGGCGCTGGCGCGCACCGCGGCGTCCTCCGGCGCGCCGGCGAAGCGCGCGACGACGCACGGGAAAAACATCGTCCGTGTTCATAGACAGGTGTGACTCGCGGGGGCTCCGCGCAGGCGCGCCATACCGTCCAGCATCTGCGGAATGTCCAGCGGCAGGTGCGTCTCGTCCCGGAATTCCTGGTAGCAGCGCATGACGTTGGGGAGGATGCGTTCGGCCTCGCGCCACGACGCGTAGACGCCGAGCTTGATGTCCCGCG
>VBPC01000025.1 GCA_005887895.1 Candidatus Rokuibacteriota bacterium | reverse complement strand
TAGCTCGCGGCCGTTCCCGGCACCGGGACGTCGAACGGCGTGCTCCCGCCCGACTCGACCGTTTGCGACAGGACGCCCAGGGTCGTCGTCACTACGCGCCCCGCGGCATCGAGGCCCTCGATCACGAGGCGCAGGTTGCGCGCCGGCAGCGAGCCCCGATTGAACACGTGGCCTTTGACCGAGGGGCTCCGCGATTCCGGGCTGACCTGCCACTCGAGCTGGAATGGTGACTCGGACGCCGACGCACAGCCGGCCGCACCGTAGCCCACTGCGATGAGGCCGACGGCGAGCAGGAGCCGCTGCATGGCCCGGTCCGCTATTTCTGGAAGGACTTGACCAGGGCGACGAGGTTCCAGACCTCGGTCTCGGACAGCTTGGGGTAGGCCGGCATCGAGCGCGCCTTGCCGACGGCACGCCCGCCCTTGGCGATCGAGTCGTATAGCTCCTGGTCGGACATGCCCTTGAGACCGGCGCCCGCTGTCCAGTCGCTCGGCACGGGCTTGGTCTTGGCCGCGTCCGGCCCGTCACCGGCGCCGCCGTCGCCATGACACTTCGCACACTGCTGCTGATAGACCTCGGTGGCGGCCTTCGGGTCTCCGGGGCCCTGGGCGAACACAGTGAGCCCGAACACGCCGACACTGCCGGCGAGGGCTGCCACGCCAATCATCACGAGACCCCATCGGTTCATGCTTCTGGACCTCCCTGCCGTCCCCCTACCGCTTGGGCCGGGGAGTCGAATTCTCGACAGTGATCGGGCCACCGCCACGATTCAGGAATCGGTTGAGGTCGTCCGCGTTGAACGGCCGCGCGCCCAACCGGTTCGAGATGCCGATCTGGTTGCCACTCTCGTCGCTGACACGATCGCGCCTGTAGCCGTCCGCCACCGCCACCGCCGGTCCGGACGTGGGGGCCGAGGCGACCAGGGCCGGCGCCGGAACGGGCGACCACCCGAGGTTGCCGGGGGTCGAGGTGTCGATGAGCTTCACTACCCGCAGGCCGTTCTTGCCGTCGGCAATGTAGGCATACTGGCCGGCATACGTCGCTCCGATCACGACGCCAGTCGCGTCGTTGATCGTCCCCGCGCCATCGAAGAGCGTCGCCGGCCCCGGCGCCTCCGGCCGCTCGATGTCGACGATCGCCAGGCCCTGCGCACCGGCCGCGATGTACGCGTAGGTGCGCATGAGGTACACGTCGCGCGCGTCGCCGAGCGCCACCCGGGCCGCCGTGAGCCGCGGCTGGCTCGGCCTGGTGACGTCGACCACCTTGAGTCCTTCCCGGTCGACGACGAACGCGTACCGGAACTGCACCTGAACCGCGCGCGGCTCGACGAGGCCGGCGCCGACCGTCCCGATCAGCTTGGGCGCCTTCGGCGTCGAGATATCGACGATCTGCAGCCCGGTCCGGGTCGAGACGATGTAGGCGTAGTTGCCGGCAATCGTGAGGTTGCGGGCGCCGGTGAGCGCCCCGCCGGGATTGAAGGTCGCCGCACGCTCGATGTAGTTGTTCGTGGGATCGCCGTCCGTGAACGTGTTGATATCGACGACGATCAGGCCTTCGGCACTGTCGGTGACGAAGGCGTACCGGAAGATCGGCGAGATCGGCTGCTCCAGGTTCTCCGGGCGGGTTTTGCGGTCCAGGTCCATCGTGTTGTTGGCGGCCAGCGCCACCGCCGTTGCATCCTTCGACGGGACCTCCACCCGGTTGCCGAGCGCGGAGAAGGCGGCCGGCACGATCCGCTGGGCCACCGTCTTGTTGGCGATGTTGGCGACGTCGTACACGCGAAGGCCACCCGGCCCGTCGGCGACGAAGAGGAATTCTCCACGGCGGACGATCGAGCGGGCGCCACGCGACGGCGCCCGGTACGACTCGCTGAGGCGTCGGCCGCCCTTCACGAAGCGCTCGTGGTCCTTGGGATACGCCACGCCGTGCAGCCAGCTGCCGATCACGGGCCGGGGCTCGTAGCCCTCGGTGACCCGGACCGCCCGCACGCCGCCGTTCGCCTCCGCCACGTAGGCGAACTCCCCGATGAAGTTGGCGGCGTTGTTCCCGAAGCCCAGCATGCCGGCCATCCAGGCGTTGTTGTCGTTGGCCTTGGAGACGTGGCAGTCCTCACAGTCGCGCGTCTCGCGCGTCCGGATCGTGTGCGGAGGGTTCGGCGTGAAGGCAAAGCCCGAGTACCCCGGCGACGAGACCGTCGGCTGCTCGTGCACGGCGATGTTGCGCCCACGGTCGTAGACGCTGACGAAGACCGGGTTGGCCGGCCGGAACGCGGAGAACTTGTGGCCTTCCCGGACGCCCGAGAGCCCCATCATGTTGTTGTCCGTGCGCAGCAGCTGCGGGAAGTAGTCCGTGTAGGCGCGGGTCGGCTCGTCGCCGATGTGGATCTCCTTGGTCTTGACGTTGGTGCGGACCGAGAGATGGCAGCCCCAGCATCCGCTGTTCCAGGAGGCATGGCACGAGGCGCATTCCATCGTGGCATTGGGGTGGGCGAGACCCTCGTCGCTGGCGCCGGGCCGTGTCGAGCCGTCCTTCCTGAGGCCCATGGCGCGGGCCGCCTTCGCGCTGTAGGTCGGGCTGGCCGGATCGATCGAATCGAGGACTTGCTTGACCTCCCAGACCAGCCCCTCGGTCATCTTGGAGTTCTGGACGACCTTGCCCCCGCGCCGCTCCATCCACGGCTTGCCGAAGGGCGTCTGCTCCTTGGTCAGGTCGCGGCCACCGGTCGGTCCCGACGTCTTCAGGGTGGGGCGCGTGGTGGCGGTGCCATGGCAGTCCCAGCAGCGAATCTCGATCGTTTCCCGCATCTGCGAGTACAGCTTGCCGTCGCCGTGCGAATCACCCGCCCCGTGGCAGTCGATGCACTGCATCCCCTTCTCGAGGTGGATGTCCTTGAGGTGCACGGCGCGCCGGAACCGCTCGGGATCGCTGTCGGGCACGACCTGGTCGTTGCCGTCCAGCAGGCGTCCGTAGCGGTCGCGCTTGTAGACGCGAACGAAATGCCAGCGATGCCCGTGCTCGTCGCCGAACTGCACCTGCTGCATCTCGCGGTTGTGGGTGAAGAGCTCGGCCATCTTCGGGGTGCCGTCGGACGCCAGCTCCGGGTTGTACGGCGGATCCACGCCCAGGTACTTCTTGTCGGGATCCCACCAGGGATACCCCATCCCGAGCTTCACCACGCGATCGTAGTCGGACTCCTGGTCCCACAGCAGGTAGCCCTGGTACATCGTGAGCGCGCCGTTGCCCTGATGGTGGTGGCACGTCATGCACTGCGACGACGGGATGCGCCGGGTGAACTGATGCTTGATGGGGTGGCCGGGCTCGTTCTTGGGAATGGTCTTGTCACCCGAGAACGACAATCCCTTGTTGCCGTACTCCGCCACGTGGGCGGAGTTGGCCGCCTCCCGGTCGTTGGCGTAGAGCACGTGACAGGCCGCGCAGCCGCTCTGCCGGAGGTCGCCGGCGACGTCGTTGGGGCCCTGCAGCCACAGACCGGGGTCATTGAGCCGGGTCTTCAGCAGCGTGAGATACACGCCGGAGACCTTGAAGTTCGTTCCCTTGGCCCGGTCGCTCGCGCCGACGTTGCCGCGCTCGAGGACCCGGAAGGGGTCCCAGGGCACCGAGATCTCCCAGCGCGGGAGCGGGACCAGCTGATTGAGGGCCCCGTTGGCGACGTCCTTGGCCGTCAACGTCCCGAGACTGCCGATGCGCGCCGGGGCGTACATGGTCCGGTCGCCCTGTTGCACCGGCGTGAAGGCTTCGCCGTACATCGGGACCTTCGAGGGCTCCACGCCGTTGTTGTAGAGTCCCGCATGGTAGACCATGGGATTGGTCGCCATGATCGACCGCCGCGAGTTGTCCACGATGGTTCCGTGGCAATCGCCACACGCCTTGTCGGCCACCCGAAGGTCGGACGGGTTCATGAACTGGATGAACTCGGGCGACTCGAGGTTCAGCGCGCCATAGGAGGAATTGGGATTCGCGGAGGTCTTCCAGAGGTCCCGATTGCGGGGCAGGACGTGGGCCCGTTCCTTGGCCGTCTGGGTGCCGTCGCCGCCGTGGCACTCGGTGCAGGTGAGCTGGACCGTCTCGTGCATCGGCTCGATCCCGGCATGGCACGACTCGCACGAGGCGCTGGAGGGCGGCGCCGGGGGCTTGGCGGCCGGCGTCTTGGCCGGCGGCGCCTCGGCGGCGGGCGCCGTGTGGATCGCCGCGCCCGCGAACGCGCCCGCGAGCACCAGGACGACCGCCGCGATCCGTATCGTGGTCCGACGGAAAGTCATCGCCGTTCTCCCCGCCTTAGAAGGTCAGCACCGTGCGCACGAGCAGCTTGTAGACCGGCGCGTCGCCGCCGAACATGTCGTGGATGCCCTGGCCGGGCACCAGCACGCCGCCGCCGACGAACAGGATGACCTGCTCGTTGAGGAACGGCTTGTAGGTGATGCCGCCGTTGACCTCGGTGCCGATGTACTGGGCGACGTGGGGTCGCTTCACCAGCAGCTGCACGCTCGACGTGTTGTTGAACTGCGCGTAGTTGACGTCGACCGAGGCCACCAGCTTCGCGGTCAGCGCGGCGTCGGCCCCGGCATTGACGGCCAACAATCCGGGGTTCACGAACTGGGAGGTCGCATTGGCGCCCCGCAGTGACGGAAACACGCTGTTGCCGCGGAACACGGTGGTGGCGCCGAGCTGGATCTTCTCCCCGAACAGGTAGCTGAACTGCCCGCCGCCGAAGTTGACGTTGTCGAAGGCGCTGTCGAAGCCATGGGCCTTGCGATCGCGCGGATCCTCGTCGGGGCTGGCGTAGAGGAGAGCGAGCCGGGGGGTGAAGTAGCTGATCGGATAGAGCACTTGCGCCAGTCCCATCCACGCGCTGATCTGCTCGCGCTGCTTCGTCGGGGTGTTGTCGGCCGTGCCCCCGAAGACGTAGTAGCCGGCGCCGTTGACGTTCACCCGGCCCAGGCGGCCGGTGGCGGTGGCGCCCACGTAGTACGCCTCCAGGTGCTTGGCCAGCTTGTCGTCGAAGTTGGCCACGAAGGCCGGCAGCACGTTGAAACCGGGGACGAGGAAGTCGTCCCACTCGACGTTGGCGACGACGACCGCGTCCTCGCGGCGCTTCCACTCGTTGAGGGCCGACAGCTTCTCCTTGTTGAGCCGGTCGAAGTACGCGATGTTCGCCTTGAACTGGTTGCGGCCGAGCTCGCTGAAGACCCGGGCGCCCGGCTGGACGTCGTTGTAGATCAACCCGAAGAAGTCGGCGTTGAAGATCTGAAGGCCGAGGCGGGCGGTGGTGGCGTCGAAGTTGTTGCCGACCTCGAACAGCTTCACGTCGCCGAATGCTTCGAGCATCCGGATGTCCTCACCGCAGCCCTGATCGATCGCGTTCTGGTCGCCACACCGCCAGCGGATGATCGGCGTGAGCCGCACCCGCCAGTCCTGCGGCTGGAAGACCGTGTCGCCGTGGGAGATCTCGAACGCCGCCGTGGCCGTGAACTGCCCGAGCAGGTTGTGCTCGTGGTAGGGCACGTTGCGGATGCGGTCGGTGGTGAAATAGTCCAGGTTTCGCTTGAAGTCGGCCACGGCGTCGAGGACGGCCGTGATGGCGCCGAAGTACTTGTCGCCGAAGATCGGGTAATCGCCCTTGAGCACGTTGGGACTGTAGGGATCGTACAGGGGGCTGCGCCCGGTGATGCCCGAGCCGAGCGGCTCCATCAGGCGCCAGCGGTTCGCCTCGGGCTGGAGGAGCTGGGTGCTCGTGGGGGGCTGCGGCGCCTCCGCCTGCGCCATCTGCACCGGCCCTGCCTCGGTTCGCTCGTCGGCGACAGCCAGGTCGGCGCCGACGAGCAGCCCTCCAAGGAGGGCGAACGCGGTCGCCGCGGCAATGTCAACAGAGCAAGCGTCTCGGGTTCGGACTTTTGACAAACGCAGGTGGGGGCGCTAGGATTCCGCGCCACGAGGGGGCGGTCGGTCGCCCCGGCTGCACCAATATATATGCACGTGGGTCGCCGGCCGCGCTGGCCGGAGAGCAGCGCAACGGTTCGCAGAGGAGGCTCGCCATGCTGCGTCGTATCGCCGGGGCCGCCGTCGTCGCTGTCGTCGTCGTGGCCGTCGTCGCGGGCGGAGGCGCCCGCTCGTCGGCGCCGCTCGTTCCCGACCTCGCGCATGCTCAGGCCGCGGCCGGAAAGTATGCGGGGGCGGCGTCGTGCGGAGCCTCCAACTGCCACGGCAGCACCCGGCCACGCGCCGATTATCCGAAGCTCAACGAGGCGACCATCTGGTCCCAGAAGGACCATCACGCCAGGGCCTACACGGCGCTCACCAGCGACAAGCCGAAATCCGGCATCAGTCCCTCGAAGATCGCCACCAACCTCAAGCTGGGCAAGCCGGAGGCGAGCGAGCGCTGCCTGTCCTGCCACGCCGTCAACGTCAAGCCCGAGCTGCGCGGGACGAAGTTCGACATCGCCGAGGGGGTGCAGTGCGAGGGCTGCCATGGCTCCTCGGAGAAGTGGCTCGAGCAGCACTCGGAGAAGGGGTGGACGCACGAGCAGTCGGTCAAGGTCGGCATGTACGACACCAAGAGCATTCTGCTCCGCGCCGAGAAGTGTGTCTCCTGTCACCTGCAGATCGACGCCGACATGGTGGCCGCCGGCCACCCGGACCTGTCGGCGTTCGAGCTGGACACCTACAGCGGTCAGATGCCGCCCCACTGGCGCGACAAGGGCACGTGGGCCGGCACCAAGGCGTGGGCGACCGGCCAGGTGATCGCGCTGCGCGAGGCGGCCAAGCAGCTCGGCGATCGCGCCGGTGGCAGCGCCTCCGGCCAGGTGCTCAACGACGCGCTGGCCAAGGTCCAGGGCCACGGCGCCATGGTGCGGGTGATCCTGGCCGTGGGGGCCCCCGACGTCCAGAAGTCGGTCGAGGGCGACGTCGCCTCGCTGACCGACGCGGTGGCGAAGGGCGACAAGGCCAAGATCGGCTCCACCGCCAAGAACCTCCAGACCACGATGCAGGGCCAGGCCTCCAAGGTGGCGGCGCGCGACTATGACCAGGCCAGCACCAAGAAGCTGCTCGCCGACATCTCCGGCAGCGGTGACGCGATCGGCGCCACCGGCATCCGCGCCGCCGAGCAGGCGGCGATGGCGCTGGACCGACTCTACAGCGCCTACTCGAAGGCGCCCGGCGCCAAGGCCGATCCCGCGGCGAGCAAGGCGCTCGACACCATGTTCGGCACGCTCGAGGATCCCAAGAAGTACGACGGCAAGGCGTTCGGCGCCGCCGCCAAGAGCTTCAACGACACGATCAAGTAAGCGTTCCTGCGCGACGCCGCGGGGCCGGTTTGCCGGGCCGGCCCCGCCAGTGCCCGGCCCGGCGCGAGGTCTTCACGACGACCGGAGGCGAGGTCACCTGCTGGACCAGAGCTCGGCGGCGGTGAAGACGTGACGGCGATCCGGGCCTCGCGCTCGGCACGCGTGGGCGTCCGGGGCCTGGGCGCTCGTCTCCTCCTGATCGGCGGCCTGCTCGTCACCCCCGGGGTCTCAACGCTCGGCGCCCCCTCCGGCGCCAGCGAAGATGCGCGCGCGATTCGCCTCGAGGCGCCGGTCCTCGAGCCCGACGGCGCCGGTGGCGCGTTCGTCGCCTGGCGTGAGGCCGGTGGAGCGATCGTGGTCCGGCATGTCGCTGCCGACGGCGCGAAGCGCTGGCCGAGTTCCGGCCTTCGCGCGGGATCGTCGGTGGTGGCGCCGCGGCTGGCGGCCGACGGCGCCGGCGGCGTGCTGGTGGCGTGGCTCGATGCCGGCGGAGTCGCCGGCGTCCGCGTCCAGCGCTTCGCCGTCGACGGCACGCCTCTGTGGACGGATGTCTCCGTGGTTGGCAGCGCCGGCGCCGGGGCGTCCTTCGCCCTGGTCGCCGACGGCGCGGGCGGCGCGCTGCTGGCGTGGGAAGCGGGGGATGCGGCGACGTGCTGCACGCTCGTCGTGCAGCGTCTCGACCCGAGCGGCGCGGCGGCCTGGGGCGACACTGGACGTCTGCTGGCGTCGGCCGGCGCCGCGGTCGCCGGAAGCCTGGCTGCCGCCGGTGACGCCGGCGGCGGGATCCGCGTCGCGTTCGCGACCCGCACCGAGGACGGCGGCGACGGCCCGATCGTCCTGCATCGGCTGGCTGCCGATGGCCAGGCGCCCGGCGCTGTGGTGATCGTGGCGCGCGCGGCGCTCTCCGGCGCGCTGGCCATGTCGCCCGCGCCGGCCGGCGGCGTCGTGATCGCGTGGGCCGAGCGCGATGGCGCCGGCCTCCGGGCCCAGCGCGTCGATGCCGCCGGCCGACCCGCGTGGACCGCAGACGGCGTACCGGTCGCGGACACCGCGATCGCCCCGGCCGACCTCGGTCTCGTCGTCGACGGACTCGGCCGGACGACGCTCGTCTGGCAGGACGTGCGCGACGGCAGCGCCGGATGCCCCGACGACTGCGTGACGAGCATGCAGCGGCTGCGCGCCGACGGAGGACGCGAGTGGGGCGCCGACGGTCGTCCGCTCGGCACGTTGCCCGCCCTCGGCCCCCGCGTCGCCGCCGTCGGCGACGAGGTCGTCGCCGCCTGGCAGCATTGCCCCGCGTCCACGTGCGCCGGCGCGACGGAGATCCGCGTCGAGATGCTCGGCGAATCCGCCTCGCCGTCGGTCGCCGAGGCGCCGCTCGACTCGCGGACCGCGCTCGTCGCCGGCGGCGCCGGCGGCGCGATCGTCGCCTGGTGGGATTGCGCGACGGGCGTCTGCGCGGTCCGCACGCAGCGCGTCGCCGCCGGCGCCCCGACGGCCACCGCCGCCGCGTCGACCGGGCCGGATCTGCTCTTCACCGCGTTGACTGCGCCTGCGCTCGCGGCGCCCGGCCAGCCGCTGATCGCGACCAACACGGTCCGCAACGCCGGCGCGAGCCCCGCCGGAGCCTTCCGGATCGGGTTCTATCTGTCCGCGAACGCGTCGGCGCCAAGTGGCTTGCCGATCGGCTCTCGGAGCCTCGGCGCGCTCGCCGCGGGCGCGTCGTTGGGGGACTACACCGCGGTCACGATTCCCCGCGACGCGCCGGCCGGCCGCATGTTCCTGGTCGCCGTGGCGGACGACCTGAATGCCGTCAACGAAACCAACGAGGGCAACAACGTCCGCAGTGTCCCGCTGACCATCGTCAAGCCCGACCTGGTGGTCAGCGCGGTGACGGCGCCGGCGACCGGCACGATCGGCGGCACGCTGGTGGTCGGCACCACGGTTCAGAACCTCACGGCGGGACCCGTGAGCGGCAGCTTCACGGTGGGCATCTATCTCTCCGCCAACGCCAGCATCGATCCCGCCGTCGACGTCCGCGTCGGGGGCCGGACCCTCGCGGGCCTCGCGGGTTCCGCCGTCTCCGTGGCCTCGACACCGGTGAGCATTCCGCCCGATCTCGTGCCCGGCAGCTACTTCGTCGGGGCGATCGCGGACGTCGATCACCTCGTGCCGGAGGGCAACACCAGCAACAACGCCCGGGTGGCCGTCGCCCGAACGGCCTTCCGCGTCGCCGTCACGTCGTTCACGCCGGCGGCGGGACCGGTGGGCACCCCCGTCACGATCAGCGGAGCGAGCCTGCCCGCCGTCAAGGAGGTCCACTTCTTCAACGGCGTCAACGTGTCGAGCTTCACGCTGCTGCCGCCGACCGCGCTGCGCACCAGGGTGCCGAGCGGCGCCACCTCGGGACCGATCACGCTCGCGTTCACCGGGGGCAACGTCTCCAGCGCCACCGCGTTTCGCGTCACGCCACGAATCACGTCGTTCGCACCCACGGTCGCCCTGGTCAGTGGCTCGATCACGATCACCGGGACGACGCTGGGCGGGGCGGTGGCCCGGATCGGCTCGGTCCCGGCGCCCGTGGAGACGGCGTCCAACACCGACACCGAGGTCCGCATCACGGTGCCGGCCACGGCGCAAACCGGCCGCATCACCATCACGACCCCCGGCGGGACGACGACGGCGGCGACGGACCTCATCGTCGTGCGGCAACCGACGATCAGCGGCTTCACGCCGACGTCGGCGCCGGTCGGCGCCACGGTGACCATCACCGGTACTCAGTTCGCCGCCGCCAGCAATGTGAGCTTCAACGCCGTGCCCGCCGGCCCGCCGACGGTGCTGTCACCGACGTCCCTCCGCAGCGTCGTCCCCGTCGGCGCGGTCACCGGTCCACTCACCGTCACCAACCCCGCCGGGAGCGGCTCGAGCGTCGCCACCTTCCACGTGGCGCCCCGGATCACCGGCTTCTCGCCGCCGAGCGGCCTGCCCGGCGCCAACGTGTCGATCACCGGGACGACGTTCGGCGGGGCCACCGCCGTGCGCTTTGGCGGCGTGCCGGGCGTCATCACGTCGAGCAACGCCAGCGTCGTGGTGGCCACCGTGCCGGCGACGGCGCCGACCGGCCGCATCACTGTCGTCACTCCCGATGGCCAGTCGACGAGCGCGGCCGACTTTCTCGTCATCCGCCGCCCGACGCTCGCCGCGGTGACGCCGGCGTCCGCGGCCGTCGGCGCGAGCGTGACGCTCAGCGGCACCAATCTGGCCAGCGCCAGCGCGGTGACGTTCTTCGACGGCGTCGCCGTGGACCGACGCGTGGTGCTCTCCAACAGCGCGCTCCGGGTGACCGTGCCGCTCGGCGCCACCGCCGGGCGCGTGGGCGTCACGAACGCGGCGGGGTCGGCGAACAGCTCGGCGGTGTTCCGCGTGCTGCCGGCGATCACCGAGGTCTCGCCGTCGCGCGGCGCGGTCGGCGATGCCATCACGATCCGCGGGACGACGTTCACCGATCTCGTCGCCGTGCGCATCGGCGCGACGGCGATCGGTCCGGTGTCGGCCAACAGCAGCCAGATCACGGCGATCGTGCCGCCGACCGCGACGACCGGGCCCGTGACCGTGACGACGGCGGCCGGCACCGCGACGACGTCCCCGGCGACGTTCGAGGTCATCCGGCCGCCGACGGTGGCCGCGTTCAGGCCGGCGAGCGGGCCGACCGGCACCCTGGTGACCATCGACAGCGTCTCCGCCGCCAGCGCCACCGCCGTGACCTTCAACGGCGTGAACGCGTCGCCGATCACCACCCTGTCGCCCACCGAGATCCAGACCCCGGTGCCCCTGCTCGCGCCCTGGGCCCCGTCGGCGCGGCCGTGACCATCAACGGCAGCGGCTTCGTCGGCGTGCCGAAGGTGCTGTTCGGCACGATCCCCACCTCGCCGACATCGGTGTCCCTCACCGCGCTGGTGGCGCCGGTCCCGGCGGGCGCGCTCACCGCGGCGATCACCGTCGTCACGACCGAGGGCTCCGGGAACTCGTCGACGCGGTTCACGGTGATGCGCACGCCGACGCTGGCGTCGTTCACGCCGCCCAGCGGCATCGCCGGAACCGTCGTGACGCTCGTCGGGACCAGCCTGACCAGCACGAGCATCGTCCAGTTCAACGGGATCGGCGCCAACACCAGCGCGGTCAACGCCAGCGTGACCACGTCGCTGGCCGCGATCGTGCCGAACAGCACCTTCGGGCCGGATCACCGTCACCAACGAGGCGGGCACGGTGACGAGCGCCTCGGACTTCCACGTGCTGCCCAGCGTGACGGGGTTCACGCCCGTCGCGGGCCCTCCCGGAACGGAGGTGACGATGACCGGCAACGCGCTCGGCACCACGAGCACCGTGCTCTTCGGTCCCGCCGTCGCCACGCTCGTCTCCGCCAACGCGAGCCAGGTCGTCGCGATCGTGCCCGGCACGGCGGCCACCGGACCGATCACCGTCACGACGGGCGACGGCAACGCCATCACCGCCGATGCCTTCGAAGTCCTGGGCCCGATCGCCTCCCCGGCCACGTTCCGCCGCCGCTCCGACCTCACCGCGTTCTAGACACACGTGAGAGGATCGCCACGGCTCCGCCGGGGCGGTCCGAATGTTTGGGTGTGGGGGGCCATATCGGGGCCTCAAGGTTCTCGCGCAAGTTAGAGGACCGCCACGGCTCCGCCGGGGCGGTCCGAATGTTTGGGTGTGGGGGGCCATATCGGGGCCTCAAGGTTCTCGCGCAAGTTAGAGGACCGCCACGGCTCCGCCGGGGCGGTCCGAATGTTTGGGGGGTGTGGGGGGCCATATCGGGGCCCCCCACCTCAACGACTCGCGCTGAAGCGGCCGCCGCCGAGCTTGCCGGCCTCGATCAGTCGCACGAAGAACGCGTAGAGCGCGTCGTACTCGCGATAGCGCGCCTCGCCCAGGCGCGCCACGGTGTCCTCGCGCATGGCGCGGAACATCTCGAGCCGCCTGCGCAGCACGGCCCGCCACTCGTCGGCCAGGTCTTCGACCGTGACTCCATGGAAGCCGGCGGCGCCGAGCAGCCCACGATAGCCGTCGAGCGTCTGCAACGTGGTGGCCGCCATCCAGTCCTCGAGCCGGCGGCGCTCGCCGTCGCCAAGGCTCGCCCGCGCCACCCAGTCGGTGAAGACGAGCCGGCCTCCCGGCACCAGCACGCGGTGCGCCTCGCGGAGGACCGCGGCCTTGTCGGCGATGTGCAGGAACGCCTCCTGGCTCAGGCACACGTCGAAGCGCGCGGCGGCGAACGGCAGGCGGGTGGCGTCGGCGCGCACGACGCTCACGCGATGACGCAGACCGACGAGCCGCGTGAGCCGTGCGGCGCCGCCGGCGCGGCCGGCGTTCAGCTCGAGCGCCACGACCTGACAGCTGCGGCGACTTGCCAGGAAGCGCGCCGGTCCGCCCAGCCCGGCGCAGAGGTCGAGCAGGCGCGTTCCCGCCCGGATGCCACCCAGCCGCGCCAGGGTGTCGACCGCGGCGAGGCCGCCGTAGTGATCCTGGTCGAACTCGAACAGATCGTCGGCGGTGAGGGGACCTCCCGCGAGAGCGCCGCGGCGACGGCGGAGGGCGGCCAGGACCTGGGCCTCGCTGATCGGATGGCGGTCGTAAAAGTCGAGGACGTCGCTCACGGCTCGACGCCCATCATAGGGGTGCCGCCGTTGAAGCGTGTCGCCGACTGTGATACAAGCAAGGCGTTCGCACCTCAGTCCTGCGAGGGAGCGCCATGAGCACCGTGGGGAAAGCCGGCCTCGAAGACGTCGTCGTCTCGACGTCGGACATCTGCTTCATCGACGGTCGCGAAGGCCGCCTGGTCTATCGCGGCTACGACGTGGACGACCTCGCGGCGCACTCGTCGTTCGAGGAGGTCGTCTACCTCCTGTGGCATGGCGCGCTGCCGACCAAGAAGGAGTACGACGCCTTCTACAAGGCGCTGTCGTCGAGCGCCAACCGCAAGCTGCCGAGCGGGCTGCTGGCCCTCCTGCGGACGCTGCCGAAGAAGACGACGCCGATGGAGGTGCTGCGCACCGGCGTCTCGGCGCTCTCGGCCTGGGATCCCGACGCCGCCGACAACTCGCGCGAGGCGTCGATCCGCAAGGCGACGCGGCTCACCGCTCAGATGCCGACGCTGGTGGCGGCGTGGGAGCGGATCCGGCGCGGCCGGACGCCGGTGGCGCCGAATCCGAAGCTGAGCCTGGCCGCGAACTTCCTGTACATGATGTCGGGCAAGAAGCCGACCGAGCTGGCCGTGAAGACGTTCGACGTCGCGTTGATCCTGCACGCCGACCACGAGTTCAACGCCTCCACGTTCGCCGCCCGCGTCACCGCCGCCACGATGTCCGACATGCACTCGGCGATCACCTCCGCCATCGGCGCCCTCAAGGGGCCGCTGCACGGCGGCGCCAACGAGCAGGTCATGCTGATGGTCGAGAAGATCAAGGACCCGGCCAAGGCCGAGGCCTGGATCCGCAAGGCCATCGCCGACAAGGCGCGCATCATGGGCTTCGGCCACCGCGTCTATCGCGTGGAGGATCCGCGCGCCAAGCACCTGCGGCGGCTGGCCAGTGAGCTCGGGCGCCAGGTGGGCGACGAGAGCAAGGTGCAGATCCTCAACACGGTCGCCCGCGTCGTCACCGAGCAGAAGCACATCTATCCGAACGTCGACCTCTTCTCCGGCGCCGGCTACGCGGCGATGGGCATCCCGACCGACCAGTTCACGCCGATCTTCGCGATGAGTCGCGTGGCCGGGTGGGCCGCCCACGTGCTCGAGCAGCACGGCAACAACCGGCTGATCCGCCCGCGCGCGGAGTACACGGGCCCGACGCGCGCGACGTACGTGCCGATGTCGCAGCGCTGAGCGCGGGCGCCGTGACGGCGATCCCGTTCGCCAAGGGCCACGGCCTCGGCAACGACTACATCGTCCTGCGCCGCGACGACCTGCCGTTCGATCTCTCGGAGGCCTCCATCGTCCGCATCTGCGACCGGAACTGGGGGATCGGCTCCGACGGCATTCTGATGCTGGTGCCCTCCACCCGCGCCGATTTCGGCCTGCGCATCTTCAACCCCGACGGCAGCGAGGCCGAGAAGTCGGGCAACGGCCTGCGCATCTTCGCCAAGTGGCTGCGCGAGCACGGCCACGCCAAGCGCGACACGTTCACGGTGGACACCCGGGGCGGGGTGGTCGAGTGCACCTGTCACGGGCGCGGCGGCCGCGTCGGCTTCGTCACCGTCGAGATGGGGCGGGTGACGTTCCGCGCGCCCGACATCCCGATGAACGGCCCCGATCGCGACGTGGTCGCGGTGCCGCTGCAGCTCGCCGACGGCACCACCGTGACGGCGACGGCGGTGTCGGTCGGCAACCCGCACTGCGTCGTCTTCGTCGACCGGCTCGACACCGAGGCCTGCAAGCGGCTGGGCCCGCTCATCGAGCGTCACCCGGCGTTCCCGCAGCGCACCAACGTGCAGTTCGCGCGGGTGGCCGACCGCCGCACGCTCGACATCCTGATCTGGGAGCGCGGCGCCGGCTACACGCTGGCCTCCGGCTCGTCGTCGTGCGGCGCCGCCTCGGCGGCCGTCCGCAACGGGTTCTGCGAGCCCGGCAAGGTCACCGTGCGCATGCCCGGCGGCGACCTCGTGATCGAGGTGCGCTCGGACTGGTCGCTGCGCCTGGAGGGGCCGGTCGAGGAGGTCTACACCGGCGCGCTGAGCGACGAGTTCGCGGAGGCCTGGCTCACCCCCGCCACGCCGTGACGCGTCTGTGCGTGTTCTGCGGCTCGGCCGCCGGCGCCCGGCCCGAGTACGCGGCGGCGGCGC
>VBPC01000269.1 GCA_005887895.1 Candidatus Rokuibacteriota bacterium | reverse complement strand
GCCTCGACAACGTGCTGGCGGTGGCGGCGGCGGCGCGCGGCGACTTCGTCCTGATCGTCCTCGGCATCGCCCTGTCGCTGCCGATCGTCGTCTGGGGGGCGGGCTGGCTGGCCCGGCTGATGAACCGCCACACCTGGATCGTCTGGCTCGGAGGTGGCATCCTCGGCAAGGTCGCCGGTCAGATGATCCTGGAAGACCGGCTGGTGCATCGCTGGCCCCTGGCCCATGGCGTCGAGTACGATCTGCCTGGCGGCATCGCCGTCAACGTGCATCCGCTGCCCCTGGCCCTCGGCGCGGTGATCCTGGCGATCGGCTGGTGGGTCGGCCGCCGGCGTCACGCCGAGCTGCCCGAGAACGTGTGAGGAGGCGGTCATGGACCTGGCGCCGATCAAGTCCACGCGGATCTACGAGGAGATCGTCCGGCAGGTCAAGGCCATGATCGCCGAGGGACGGCTCAAGGGCGGCGACCGGCTGCCGCCCGAGCGCGACCTCGCCGAGAAGTTCGTGGTCAGCCGCACCTCCGTGCGCGAGGCCCTGCGCGCGCTCGAGAGCCTCGGCCTGGTCGAGATCCGCCCGGGGGAAGGGACGTTCGTGCGCGAGGTCTCGATCGACGCGCTGGTCGAGCCGCTGGCGCTGCTGATGGTCTCCCAGCGGGAGGCGATCGGCGAGCTGTTCGAGGCGCGCCGCCTGCTCGAGCCGTCGCTGGCCGCGCTGGCGGCGACCCGGGCCACGCCGGAGGAGATCCACGAGATGGAGCGCATCCTGGAGGAACAGGCCAAGGAAGTGGCCGGCGGACGCACGGGCCTGCAGCAGGACGCGCAGTTCCACTCGGCGATCGGCGCGGCGGCCCACAACCGCGCCATCACCCGCATCGCCCACGCCATCATGGACCTCCTGACCCAGAGTCGCGAGGATTCGCTCAACATGCCCGGCCGGCCCACCCGCTCGCACGAGGATCATCGGCGGGTGCTGGCGGCCATCGCGCGGCGCGACCCCGACGGCGCCCGCCGCGCGATGCTCGAGCACATCGAGGCGGTGGAGACGCTCGTGCTCGGCGCCGACGGCACCTCCAGCGCCCGCCACGGGCGGCGGCCGGCTTGACCGCGCGGGAGGGGGTCCGTATACTACGCGGCACGATGAAGGCGCCGATTCCGCGCGTGCTGTTGGTGGGGCTGATTAGCCTGGCGCTGCCGGGCCTGCCCGGAGCATCCGCGGAGTAGCGCTTCGACGGATGCCACGGGCAGGACGCCCGCCCGTGGCGATCGACAGCAGAGAGCGATCAAGGGCCACGGGTGAGGCGACCCGTGGCCCTTTTCTTTTTGTGCTGCCGGAGCGGAGGAGAGGACAGCGGGTGCGAACGGTTGACAGGACTGCTGCATATCCTATAGAATCGAAAGACTTTTTCGTCACTCCTTGCACGGAGACGACGGTCCTATGACGAAATACGTCCACTCCTTCGGTGGCGGCCGCGCGGAAGGCTCCTCGCTGATGCGCAATCTTCTCGGCGGCAAGGGCTGCGAGCTCGCCGAGATGACCAACCTCGGGATTCCTGTACCGCCGGGCTTCACCATCACCACCCAGGCGTGGGCGGCGTACAACCGCACCGGCCGCCAGTTTCCCGAGGGGATGTGGGAGCAGGTCGCGGCGGGTCTCGAGAAGCTCCAGCAGGACTCGGGTCTCGTGCTCGGCGATCCCGCGCGGCCGCTGCTCGTGTCCGTCCGCTCGGGCGCCCGCGTCTCGATGCCGGGGATGATGGAGACCGTGCTCAACCTGGGCCTGAACGACGCCACCGTCGATGGCCTGGCTGCGCGGACCCGCAACGCGCGTTTCGCCTGGGATTGCTACCGCCGGTTCATCGCGATGTTCGGCGACGTCGTGCTCAACATCCGGCGCGAGGCGTTCGACGAGCGTCTCGACGCGCTCAAGAAGCGGCTCGGCGTGAAGACGGACCCCGAGATCCCGGCCGCCGAGCTCAAGGGCCTCGTCCAGCAGTTCAAGGACGTCGTGGCCGCCCACAGCGCCGCCGCCTTTCCCGAGGAGCCGCGCGAGCAGATGCGCCTGGCCGTCAAGGCGGTGTTCGACTCGTGGTTCGGCAAGAAGGCCGTCGAGTATCGCCGCATCAACAACATCCCGGCCGACTGGGGCACGGCCTGCACCGTGATGTCGATGGTGTTCGGCAACCTCGGCGAGACGTCGGGGACCGGGGTGGGGTTCACGCGGGATCCCCGCACCGGCGAGCGGCGCTTCTACGCCGAGTTCCTGGCCAACGCCCAGGGCGAGGACGTGGTGGCGGGCATCCGGACGCCCGAGCACATCGACGATCTCCAGCGACGCATGCCGAAGATCTACGACGAGCTGCTCGCCATCGCCGACCGCCTCGAGCGCCACTACAAGGACATGCAGGACATCGAGTTCACGATCCAGGACGGCACGCTCTACCTGCTGCAGACGCGGGCCGGCAAGCGCTCGGCGGCGGCGGCGGTGAAGGTGGCGGTCGATCTCGTGCACGAGAGCGTCATCGATCAGCACACCGCGCTGCTGCGCGTACGGCCTCAGGACCTCCACCAGGTGCTCCATCCCCGCTTCGACCAGCACGACAAGGAACAGGCGATCGCCCACGGCCGGCTGCTGGCCCGCGGGTTGCCGGCGGCGCCCGGCGCGGCGGTGGGCGAGGTCGTGTTCGACGCCGACCGGGCGGTCGAGTGGGGCAAGCAGGGCCGGGACGTCATCCTCGTGCGCCCGGAGACCTCGCCCGAGGACGTGGCCGGCATGTACGCCGCGCGCGGCATCGTGACCGCCCGCGGGGGCCGCACCTCGCACGCCGCCGTCGTCGCCGTCGGCATGGGGAAGTCGTGCATCGTCGGCGCCGGCGACCT
The DNA here is from genome assembly GCA_005887895.1 of Candidatus Rokuibacteriota bacterium. Classification (GTDB taxonomy): domain Bacteria; phylum Methylomirabilota; class Methylomirabilia; order Rokubacteriales; family CSP1-6; genus AR5. The sequence goes on along the minus strand of VBPC01000269.1, from coordinate 30,790 downwards.
CGTCGTCGACGAGGAGCGGCGCGTGTTCACGGCCGTCGGTCGGACGATCCGCGAGGGCGACATCATCTCGGTGGACGGCGGCGGCGGCGAGGTCATCCTCGACGCCGTCAAGACGGTCGAGGGCGGGCTGGCCCCGGAGTTCCAGGAATTCCTCACGTGGGCGGACCGCTACCGCACCCTCGGCGTGCGGGCCAACGCGGACACCCCCGAGGATGCCCAGAAGGCGCGCGACTTCGGCGCCGAGGGCATCGGCCTGGTGCGGACGGAGCACATGTTCTTCGCGCCGGACCGCCTTCCGATCGTGCGCGAGATGATCATGGCTTCCGACCACGTCGCCCGCCGGGTGGCCGTGCAGAAGCTCCTGCCGTTCCAGCGCGACGACTTCATCGGGATCTTCCGCGCGATGAACGGGCTGCCGGTCACCATCAGGTTGCTCGATCCGCCGCTGCACGAATTCCTCGCCAATCCCAAGGAGTACCGGGAGAAGATCGAGGAACGCGCGCGCCTGGAGGCGCTCAACATCAACCCCGGCCGGAAGGCGCTGCTCGACGAGCAGCTGGCCAAGATCGACTCGCTCCGCGAGGCCAATCCGATGCTCGGCCACCGCGGCTGCCGCCTCGGCATCACCTCGCCGGAGATCTACGCGATGCAGGTGCGGGCCATCCTGGAGGCCGCCTGCACGGCGGCCGAGCAGGGTGTGAAAGTCGAGCCGGAGATCATGATCCCGCTGACCGGCACCGTCGGCGAGATGCGCCTGACGTACGACAACACGAAGAAGGTGGCCGACGCCGTGCTGGTCGAGATGGGCGTGCCGGTGAAGTACACGATCGGCACCATGATCGAGGTCCCGCGGGCGGCGCTGATCGCCGACGAGATCGCCCAGGACGCCGAGTTCTTCTCGTTCGGCACCAACGACCTGACCCAGATGACGTTCGGGTACAGCCGGGACGACGTCGCGAAGTTCCTGCCCGACTATCTGCAGAAGGGGCTGCTGTCGCACGATCCGTTCTCGGTCCTCGATCAGGAGGGGGTCGGCGAATTGATCCGGATCGGCATCGAGCGCGGCCGGCGGACGCGGCCCGACCTCAAGGTGGGGATCTGCGGCGAGCACGGCGGCGAGCCGTCATCGGTGGAGTTCTGCCACAAGGTCGGCATGACGTACGTCTCCTGCTCGCCGTTCATGATCCCGATCGCGCGGCTGAGCGCGGCCCAGGCGCGCATTCGCACGCGGGAAGCCTCCGCCGAGGGGGCGCCGAATGCCTGACCGCGACACGAGGACGATCGTGAAGAAGCGGTTTACGAAGCGCGATCCGGCTGTGCCGGGGCGTGCCGAGCGGTGGGGGGTATGGGGGCGATCTCGGGGCCCCCATGGAGGAGGCCGCGCGTGAAGCAGCGATCGACGAGGGGCGACCCGGCTGTGCCGGGGCGTGCCGAGCGGTGGGGGGTATGGGGGCCATCTCGGGGCCCCCATGGAGGAAGACGATCGTGAAACAGGCTGGGGCGAGGATCGTGCTGGAGTGCCTGAAGCGCGAGGGTGTGGATCTCATCTTCGGCCTTCCCGGCGGCGCCGTGCTGCCGATCTACGATGCGCTGTACGACTTCGAGGGCCTGCGCCACGTGCTGGTCCGCCAGGAGGCCGCCGCCGGCCACGCCGCCGAGGGCTACGCGCGCGCCACCGGCAAGGTGGGCGTGTGCCTGGTGACGTCCGGCCCGGCGTGCACCAACCTCGTGACGGCCCTGCAGGACGCGATGATGGACTCCATTCCGATCGTCGCCTTCACCGGGCAGGTCCCGACGCACCTGATCGGCAACGACGCCTTCCAGGAAGCGGACAATGTCGGCATCACGCGCTCGGCGACCAAGCACAACTTCCTCGTCAAGGATGGCAAGGACCTGGGCCCGATCATCCGCGAGGCCTTCCACATCGCCCTCACGGGACGGCCGGGGCCGGTGCACGTCGATCTTCCGAAGGACATCCTGGTCAAGGAAACCGAGCTCATCTGGCCCGAGAAGGTCGTCATGCGCTCCTACAACCCGAACTACGATGGGCACCCGGGCCAGATCAAGCGGGCGGCTCGCGCCCTGGTGCGGGCCCGCAAGCCGGTGCTCTACGTCGGCGGCGGCGTCATCTCCGCCGATGCCGACGCCGAGCTGCGCGAGCTGGCCGAGCTGACCCAGATCCCGGTCACCACCACGCTCATGGGCCTGGGCGCGTTCCCGTCCGAGCACCCGCTGAGCCTGGAGATGCTCGGCATGCACGGGACCTACTACGCGAACATGGCCGTGCACCACTCCGACGTGCTGGTCTCGGTCGGTGCCCGCTTCGACGATCGCGTGACCGGGCGGGTGGACGCCTTCGCGCCCCACGCCGAGATCATCCACATCGACATCGATCCTTCGTCGATCAGCAAGAACATCAAGGTGGACGTGCCGATCGTCGGCGATTGCCGGCGCGTGCTGCGCAGCCTCATCGACGCCATCAAGCAGGAGAAGGACGACGGCGGCGGCCGCGAGGCGCGCAAGGCCTGGCACGGGCAGATCGCCGAGTGGAAGGCGGCCCAGCCGCTGCGTTACGAGTGGAGCGACGACGTCATCAAGCCGCAGTACGTGATCCAGGAGCTGTCGAACCTCACGCGGGGCGAGGCGCTCGTCGTCACCGGGGTGGGCCAGCACCAGATGTGGGCCGCCCAGTACTACAAGTTCAAGCACCCGCGGGCATGGTTCACCTCCGGCGGCCTCGGCACGATGGGCTACGGCCTGCCGACCGCCATGGGCGTGCAGGCCGCCCATCCCGGCCGTCTCGTCGTCAACGTCGACGGCGACGGCTCGTTCGCGATGAACAGCCAGGAGCTGGCGACGTGCTTCACCGAGCACCTGCCGGTGAAGACTGTCATCATCAACAACAGTGGCCACGGCATGGTCCGCCAGTGGCAGCGCATCATCTACAAGGAGCGCTACTGCGCGATCGACCTGCCCGGCATCCCCGACTGGGTCAAGCTGGCGGAGGCCTACGGCTGCGTCGGCCTGCGGGTGACCAAGCCCAGCGAGGTGGTGCCGGCGCTCGAGAAGATGCTGAGCACGCCGGCGCCGGTGGTGCTCGACGTGGTCGTGGACAAGGACGAGTGCGTCTTTCCGATGGTGCCGGCCGGCGGCGCCAACACCGACATGATCCTGGCGCCGCCGAGCCGCGAGACGCGCGAGCGGGCCGAGAAGTCGCAGACGGGGTTCTGAGGTGAGCGCCAACGGCTCCGAGCCCCGCAAGCACACGATCGCCGTGCTCGTCGAGAACAAGTTCGGCGTCCTCTCCCGGGTGGCGGGCCTCTTCTCGGCGCGCGGCTACAACATCGAGAGCCTCTCGGTGGGGGAGACGCTCGACCCCAGCGTGTCGCGCATGACGCTGGTCGTCAGCGGCGACGAGTTCGTCATCGAGCAGGTGATGAAGCAGCTCCACAAGCTCATCGACGTCATCAAGGTCAACGACCTCACCGACGACAGCCACGTCGAGCGCGAGCTGGTGCTGGTGCGCGTCAACGCCGAGCCCCAGCACCGCGCGGAGATCCTGCGCGTCGGCGACATCTTCCGGGCCAAGGTCGTGGACGTCACCGCGGTGTCCTATGTGCTGGAGGCCACCGGCGACGAGGGCAAGATCGACGCGATGCTCGAGCTCCTCCGCCCGATGGGCATCCAGGAGGTCGTGCGGACCGGCAAGGTCGCCATCGGCCGGGGGCCGAAGACGCGCGTGAAGCGGGCGCCCGAGGCCCGCCGGCCGCGCGTCTCCGACGACCCGCGCGTCGTGGGATTCGCGGACTAACACTTTCAGGAAAGGAACACACGAGCATGCCGGCCAAGATTTACTACGACCAGGACGCCGACCTCGGCCTCCTCAAGGGCAAGAAGATCGCGATCATCGGGTATGGCAGCCAGGGCCACGCCCACGCGCTCAACCTCAAGGACTCCGGTCAGGACGTCGTGGTCGGCCTCTACAAGGGCGGCAAGAGCTGGGCCCGCGCGGAGAAGGACGGCCACAAGGTGGCGCCGGTGGCCGACGCCGCCCGCCTGGGTGACGTCGTCATGATCCTGCTGCCGGACCAGACCCAGCGGCAGGTCTTCGAGGAATCCGTTCGCGCCGGTCTCGGCAAGGGCAAAATGCTGATGTTCGCCCACGGCTTCAACATCCACTTCAACCAGGTCGTGCCGCCGGCCGACGTCGACGTCACGATGATCGCGCCGAAGGCGCCCGGCCACGTGATGCGTGACCTCTTCACGCAGGGCCCCGGCGTGCCGGCGCTGGTCGCCGTGCAGCAGGACGTGACCGGCAAGGCGCGGGACATGGCCCTCGCCTACGGCAAGGGCTTCGGCTGCACGCGGGCGGGCGTCATCGAAACCACCTTCAAAGAGGAAACCGAGACCGACCTGTTCGGAGAGCAAACGACGCTGTGCGGAGGGATCTCGCACCTGATCAAGGCCGCCTTCGAAACGCTCGTCGAGGCCGGCTACCAGCCGGAGGTGGCGTACTTCGAGTGCATGCACGAGATGAAGCTGATCGTGGACCTGTTCTACCAGGGCGGCCTGGCCTACATGCGCTACTCGGTGTCCGACACCGCCGAGTACGGTGACTACACGCGAGGGCCGCGGGTGGTGTCCGACCAGACCAAGGCCGAGATGAAGAAGATCCTGGGCGAGATCCAGTCCGGCCAGTTCGCCCGCGAGTGGGTGCTGGAGAATCAGGCCAACCGCGCCGGCTTCCTGGCCATGCGCAAGCGCGACGCCGACCACCAGATCGAGGACGTCGGCCGGCGCCTGCGGGCGATGATGTCGTGGATCAAGCCACCGAGAGAATGATGAGCAAGGTTCCGATCGCGCGGGAGGGCTGGCCGTTCGTCGCGATCCCGGGCGCCCTCGCCGTCGGGCTGGCGCTGCTCGGCCACCGGCGGCTGGCGCTGCCGTTCGCGGCGGCGGCCGCCGCCTGCGCCGGGTTCTTCCGCGACCCCGAGCGGGCGATTCCGGTCGTGGCCAACGGCGTCCTGGCCCCGGCCGACGGCCGGGTGATCTCCGTCGACGACGCTGTCGACCCGTTCGTGGGGCCGTCGGTGCGAGTGGCGATCTTCCTCTCCCCGCTCGACGTCCACATCAACCGGGCGCCGATCAGCGGCGTGGTGAGCGAGGTGCTGTACACGGCCGGCGGATTCACGGCGGCGTACGATCCCGGCGCCGAGCGCAACGAGCGCTGCGCCGTCCGGCTGCAGGGCGAGCACGCCCGGGTCACCGTGGTGCAGATCGCCGGCATCGTCGCCCGCCGGATCGTGTGCTACGTCGCTCCCGGCGACAAGCTCGACGCCGGTGCGCGGTTCGGCATGATCCGGTTCGGCTCGCGCACCGACTGCTACATGCCGCGCTCCACCGAGGTCACCGTGCGCGCCGGGGAGCACCTGCGCGGCGGCCAGACCGTGATCGGGGTCCTGACATGAGCAGAGCCGGGCCCGCGGGTGGCGCCCGGTGATTCGACGAGGCAAGCGGCTGAGGCGGCGGCCGTGGCACGAGCTGCGCGAGCGGCGGCGGCAAGGCATCTTCCTGTTCCCGAGCCTGCTCACCACCGGCAACCTCTTCTGCGGCTTCCTGTCGATGTTGCTGGCGGTCGAGCACCGGTGGACCGAGTCCGCGCTGGCGATCTTCGTGGCGATGATCATGGACCTGCTGGACGGGCGCGTGGCCCGGCTCATGAAGGCCACCAGCCAGTTCGGCGTGGAGTACGACTCGCTGGCCGACGTGATCTCCTTCTGCGTGGCGCCCGCGTTCCTGCTCTACTCGTTCGCGCTGCAGCCGCTCGGACGGGCGGCCTGGTTCGGCGCCTTCCTGTTCCTCGTGTGTGGCGCGTTGCGGCTGGCCCGCTTCAACGTGCAGACGGGCACGGTGGATCGCCGCTTCTTCATCGGGCTGTCGACGCCGGCGGCCGCCGGCGTGGCCGCCTCGACGGTGATCCTGCTGCAGGGTGAGGAGCCGACCCGGGCGGTCCGCGTCGCCCTGGCGATCACCAGCTACGTGCTGGCGCTGCTGATGGTGTCGACGTTCCGCTACTGGTCGTTCAAGGAAGTCGACTTCGCGCGCCGGCGCCCGCTCGAGACGCTGCTGGTCGTCGTGCTGGCCGTCATGGTCGTGGCGACCATGCACGAGATCTTCCTGTTCCTCGTCTTCGGCGGATCCGCGCTCTCGGGCCCGGCCCGCCGCGTGATCGTAGGCCGGCCGCCCGCCGGCGCCACCGCCGAGCCGGCCAAGGAATCGCACTAGGGGGGTAGCCACCATGGACCGAGTGATCATCTTCGACACGACGTTGCGCGACGGCGAGCAGTCGCCCGGGTTCTCCATGAACGCGATGGAGAAGCTGGAGATGGCCCGGCAGCTGGCGCGACTGAACGTGGACGTCATCGAAGCCGGATTCCCCATCTCGTCGGAGGAGGACTTCGAGGCGACCCGGGAGGTCGCCCGCCAGGTGGGCACGCTGGAGGGCGCCCCGATCATCTGCGGCTTGAGCCGCGTGGGTCTCGGCGACATCGACCGCTGCTGGGAAGCGGTGAGGCACGCCCGGCGCTCCCGCATCCACACCTTCGTGGCGACCTCCGACATCCACCTCAAGTACAAGCTGCGCAAGTCGCGGGCCGAAGTGATGAAGGCGGCCGTCGAAGCCGTCCGCCACGCCCGCGGGTACTGCGAGGACGTCGAGTTCTCGCCGGAGGATGCCTCGCGCTCCGACTTCGACTACATGTGCGACGTGCTGTCGGCGGTCATCGACGCCGGCGCCCGCACGATCAACATCCCCGACACGGTCGGCTACGCCATCCCGACGGAGTGGGCGGAGCGCATCGCGCACATCCGGGAGAGGGTCCACGGCGTCGACAAGGCGGTTCTGTCCGTCCACTGCCACAACGACCTCGGCCAGGCGGTGGCCAACTCGCTGACCGCGCTCATGCACGGCGCCCGCCAGGTGGAATGCACCATCAACGGCATCGGCGAGCGCGCCGGCAACGCCTCGCTCGAAGAGATCGTGATGGCGCTGCGCACCCGTCGGGATTTCTTTGGCCTCGAGACCGCCGTGAAGACCGAGGAGATCTTCAAGACCTCGCGGCTGCTCTCGCACATCACCGGCGTCCACGTGCAGCCCAACAAGGCCGTCGTCGGCGAGAACGCCTTTGCCCACGAGGCGGGCATCCACCAGGACGGCGTCCTCAAGGAGAAGCTCACCTACGAGATCATGAAGCCGGAGGACATCGGCCGGCCCTCCAACAAGCTGGTGCTCGGCAAGCACTCCGGCCGCGCCGCGCTCTCGTCGCGGCTCAAGGAGCTCGGCTTCGACCTGACCGGTTCCGATCTCGATCGCGCGTTCAAGACCTTCAAGGACCTCGCCGACCGGAAGAAGGAGGTCTACGACGAGGACTTGATGGCCATCGTCACCGACGAGGCGACTCAGATCGACACCGTCTACGACCTCGAGTACCTGCACGTCATCAGCGGCACCGGGGTGATTCCGTCGGCGACCGTGCGGCTCAAGAAGGATGGCGAGTCGTACCAGGATTCCGGCGTCGGCGACGGTCCGGTCGACGCGGTGCTGGCCGCCATCGAGGCGATCACCGGGATGAAGGGCCGGCTGCAGGATTACTCGATTCGCGCCGCCACCTCCGGCAAGGACGCGCTGGGCGAGGTGGCGGTGAAGGTCGACTTCGACGGCACGTCGGTCTCGGGCAAGGGCTCGTCGACCGACGTCATCGAGGCGAGCGCGCGGGCGTACCTCTCGGCCCTCAACCGGATGCTGCGCTCCGGGCAACGGCCCAAGGACGCCGGAGGCGTGTGAGACCGCGATGAGCACCTATCGGATCGCCGTGCTGCCCGGCGACGGCATCGGGCAGGAGGTCGTGGCGGAGGCCGTTCGCGTCCTCCGCGCGGTGGGCAAGGCCGCCGGCGCCTCGTTCGAGTTCGAGGAAGCCCTCGTCGGCGGCGGCGCCATCGACGCCACCGGCCAGCCGCTGCCGGCGCCGACCCTCGCGCTCTGCCGCTCGTCCCACGCCATCCTGTTCGGCTCCGTCGGCGGGCCCAAGTGGGACCACCTCCCGCAGGAGCAGCGGGCCGAGCGCGGGCTGCTCGCCCTGCGCAAGGAACTGGACCTCTACGCGAATCTCCGTCCCGCGACCTGCTTTCCGATGCTGGTCGACGCCTCGCCGTTGAAGCGGTCGGTCGTCGAAGGCACCGACATCATGGTGATCCGTGAGCTGACCGGCGGCCTCTACTTCGGCGAGCCGCGCGGGCGCGCGCCGCTGGCCGGGGGCGGCGAGCGCGGCGTCAACACGATGGTCTACACCACGCCCGAGATCGAGCGGGTGGCCCGGGTCGGCTTCGAGGTGGCCCGCAAGCGGAAGAAGCGGCTGACCTCGGTGGACAAGGCCAACGTGCTGACCGTCTCGCAGCTCTGGCGCGAGGTCGTGACGAAGATCGGGAAGGAATATCCGGACGTCACGCTGGACCACGTTCTGGTCGATAACTGTGCCATGGCGCTCGTCCAGAAGCCCACGCAGTTCGACACGATCGTCACCGAGAATACCTTCGGCGACATCCTGTCGGACGAGGCGGCGATCCTGGCCGGTTCGATGGGGATGCTCCCGTCGGCGTCGCTGGGCGTGGCGGGGGCCGGCGGCGTCCCGGTCGGGCTCTACGAGCCGGTGCACGGCACCGCGCCCGACATCGCCGGCAAGGGCATCGCCAACCCGATCGCGGCCATTTTGTCGGCGGCGATGCTCCTGCGGTACTCTTTGAGCATGGGTCGGGAGGCGGATCGGGTGGAGGCGGCCGTCCGGCGGGTGCTGGAGCAGGGGCACCGCACGCGCGACATCGCCGCCGCCGGCGAGCGGATCGTCGGCACCAAGGACATGGGCGAGCTCATCGTGCGCGACGTGGAGCGCGGGTGATGGCCGGCGGCGTGACCGTCGCCGTCGTCGGGGCGACCGGGGCCGCCGGGCAGACGACCCTGCGGATCCTCGAGGAGCGCAAGTTCCCGGTCCGCGAGCTGCGCTGCTTCGCGTCCGAGCGCTCGGTCGGCAAGACGGTGACGTTTGCCGGCGAGGCGGTGCCGGTCCTGCGCTTCGAGGCGGCCGCCTTCCGGGGCGTGGATATCGCGATCTGCTCGGCCGGCTCGGCGCAGTCGAGGGAATACGCCCCGCTCATCGTGAAGGCGGGCGCGATCGTCATCGACAAGTCGAACGCCTGGCGCATGGATCGCCAGGTGCCGTTGATCGTGCCGGAGATCAACCCGCACGCCGTGCGCGGGCATCGCGGCATCCTGGCGAGCCCGAACTGCACCACCATCGTGACCGTGATGCCGCTCAAGCCGCTGCACGACGCTGGCCGGCTGCGGCGGGTGGTGGCGACGTCCTACCAGGCGGTCTCCGGTGCCGGCGTGAACGGCATCGCGGCGCTCCGCGAGGAGACGCTGGCGTGGGCGCGCGGCGAGAGCGTCACGCCGCGCCACTTCGCGCATCCGATCGCGTTCAACCTCATCCCGGCCATCGACGGGTTCGCCGACGACGGCTACACCGGCGAGGAGCACAAGCTCGTCAACGAGACGCGCAAGATCCTCGAGCTGCCCGACCTGGCGATCGCGCCGACCACCGTGCGGGTGCCCGTGTTCACGTGCCACTCGGTGGCGGTCAACGCCGAGACCGAGGAGAAGATCAGCGCGACGCGCGCGCGTGACCTCTTCGCCGGCTTTCCGGGGCTGCGCGTGTGGGACGAACCCACCGAGCAGCGCTATCCAATGCCGATCGCCGTCGAGGGCCAGGACGACTGCTTCGTGGGCCGCGTGCGCGAGGACCTCTCGCACCCGCGCGCTCTGAACTTCTGGGTGGTGGGCGATCAGCTGCGCAAGGGGGCCGCGACGAACGCGGTGCAGATCGCGGAGCTCGTGCTCCGAAGCTAGGGACGATGTCCCGGCCACGCCTGTACCGGCGGACCTGGCGCCACGCGCGGTTCAACCTCGCCGTGCTCCTCACCATCGTGGTCGTCGCCTACGCGGGAGTGCCGCAGGTCGTCCGGGTGATTGATGCGCTCGGCGGCTACACGGCGGGCCACTACGAGCCCAAGGACGGCGAGCGCGGGCAGTGGCTGCAGCGGAGCGACGACGAGGGATTGCTGACCCGCATCCCGTGGGGAACCGTCTTCAATATCACGCTCTTCCTCCTGGTCGCGGTCATGTGGCTGACGTTCTTCCCGAGCCGCGTCTCGCGCCGGCCGCCGCACTGAGCCTGACGCGCACCTACCGCCTGGTCCTTGCCTACGACGGCACGGGGTTTCACGGCTGGCAGGTCCAGCCCAACGTCGTGAGCGTGCAGGGAGCGCTGATCGAGGCCGTCCGGAGCCTCATGGCGGGAGACGTGCGCGTCGTCGGAGCCAGCCGGACCGACGCCGGCGTCCACGCGCTCCGCCAGACCGTCTCGGTCACCGGGGAGTCAGCGCTGTCGGCGGCGACGCTGCAGGCGGCGCTCAACGCCCATCTGCCGAGGGAGATCCGCGTCGTCGCCGTGGCCGAGGCCGCCCCCGGCTTCGACGCCCGGCGGGCCGCGCGTGGCAAGCGCTATCTCTACCTGGTCGACAACGCGAGCGTGCCGTCGCCGCTCGCCCGGCGGTGGGCCTGGCACGTGGCGGCGCGCCTCGATTTGAAGGCGATGCGCGCGGGGCTGGCCTCGCTGCGCGGCCGCCACGACTTCAGCGCGTTCTGCGCGGCGCCCGGACGCGAGGCCGATCCCGTCTGCCGGGTGCGCGCGGTGCACGTCCTGACCCGGAAGTCCCGCGTGGCCATCCTGGTATCGGCCGACCGCTTCCTGCATCACATGGTGCGCAACATCGTGGGCAGCGTGGTCGAGGTCGGCCGCGGCGCTCGCGACCCCGGCTGGCTGGCCGACGTCCTGCGCGACGGCGATCGCACCCTGGCCGGGCCCACCGCCCCCGCCCACGGGCTGTTCCTGGTTCGCGTCCTGTACTGATCCGGGAAGGTCGCCCGCGGAGGTTCGGGGGCGTCTCGCCCCCTCCAACGTTAGAATGAGGCTGCGGATCAGCATGCGAACGTATCTTCAGGTCAGAGGGCGTCGCGTGGTCGAAGTCGCCGGCGAGGTCGTCCGCGAGCAGCCGCTGAGCGTCTTCGTCAACGGCGAAAAGTTCCTCACGCTGCTCTGCTCGCCGATGGGGCTGGAGTCGCTGGTGACCGGCTACCTGTGGATGGAAAAGGTCATCGGCGATCCGGCGGAGATCGCGCGCCTGGAGATCTCGCCGGTCGACGGGCGGGCGGAGGTCACGCTGACGCACCCGGTGACGCTGCCCACCGAGCGCATCCTGACGTCCGGCTGCGGCGGCGGCATCACGTTCCGCATCGACCACCGGCTGTTTCCGCGGCTGCACTCGCGCCTGCGCGTACGGCCGACGGAGCTGGCCGCGCGCATGAAGGATCTCTTCCAGGCCGCGCTGCACTATCAACGCTCGCGCGGCATCCACGGCGCCGCGCTGGCCGACGCCGACCGACTGCTGATCGTGGCCGAGGACGTGGGCCGTCACAATGCGGTCGACAAGGTGAAGGGCGAAGCGCTGCGGCGCGGGATTGCCACCGAGGATCGCCTGCTGTTGTCGACGGGGCGGGTGTCCTCGGAGATGCTGCTCAAGGCCGCGCGCATGGGGGTGCCCGTGATCGCCTCGCGCACGTCGCCGACCGAGATGGCGGTGGCCCTGGCCGAGCAGCTCGGGGTGACCGTCTGCGGCTACGTGCGACCCGACGGCCTCAATGTCTACGCGGGGGACGCGGTCGTCCTCGACGCGCCGGTGCGAGCGGCGGGTGGCTGAGGAGTCGCCCGAGGCCCGGGCCTACCGGCGCGGCTTCCGCCAGAAGGACAAGCGCGACGACTACGCCCTCGATCTCTTCCACGAGGCGCGGGCCAAGCTCGGCACCGACGCCGGCAGGGTGGGGCAAATCCTGAAGGAGCTGGCCCGGCTCTACAATCCGCTGATCGACGCGCCGGTCGTCGACCTGGCGACCAGCGCTCGGATCATGGCGCTGCTCGAGACGGGCCGGTCCGAGGACGCCGCCGCGCTCCTGGACGACCGATACCGGCTCTACGCTCCGGTCGATGACGCCGAGCGTCACGAACCCGGCGCCCCGACAGTCTGAATCGCCGCTCGGCCGCAACAGGTTCGCCCAAGTTTTCACAATCATGCGCGTCTTGGCGTATGCGCATGTTGACACCGAGCGGTCCGACCACCTACGATGCTCGCAGTCGTTTTCGCCACGCCCGTGGCCCGAGGAGGTCGACGATGAGTCAAAGCCTCACCGACTGGCTGCAGCAGAGCCGCTTCGTCGTGGTCGGCGTCGATCCCGGACGCCGGCGTCTCCGCATCAAGGGCGAAGCCGAAGTCTGCACGGATCTGTCGTGCTCGGAGCGCACGCTCGTCGTGACCGACGAGGGCACTGGGCCCGATCTCGCGGCGCTGAACGCCGGCGACATCGTCAAGATCGAGGAAGCATCCGGCCGGCCCGAGCGAATCGTCGTGGTTCGTCGAGTCTGGGAGGAACTGACCTCTCCGGAGTGGTGAGCCACGGTTCTCGCCCGGTCATCATCGACCGCCTCTGGCAAGGAGGGTTGTGATGAGTCTATCGCGGCGTGACTTCCTCAAGTTTTCCGGCGCGACGGCCGCCGGCGTAGCGGCCGGCACCGGCATCGATCTCGCCCCCGTCGAGGCGGCGGCGACGTCCCTGAAGATCAAGGAGGCGAAAGCCTTCGCCGGCGTGTGTCCGTACTGCGCCGTCGGCTGCGGCCAGCTCATCTATACCCGCGACAACAAGATCATCGACATCGAGGGCAACCCCGACACGCCGCACACGCTCGGACGGCTCTGCCCCAAGGGCGCCGCGACGATCCAGCTCTCCAACAACCCGCTGCGGCCGACCCGTGCGCTCTACCGTGCGCCCGGCTCGGACAAGTGGGAGGAGAAGCCGATCGAGTGGATGTACGAGCAGATCGCCGGGCGCTACCACGACACCCGCGAGAAATATTTCATCGAGAAGGAGAAGGACAAGGACGGCAAGGAGGTCACCGTCAACCGCCTGGAGGCCATCGCCTCGCTCGGCTCGGCCTGCATCGACAACGAGGAGTGCTACCTCCTCAGCAAGCTGAACCGGACGCTCGGCATCGTCTACCACGAGCACCAAGCCCGAGTTTGACACTCCGCCACGGTCCCAGCTTTGGGGACCACGTTCGGGCGCGGGGCGATGACGACGAACCTCATCGACATGCAGAACTCGGATGTCATCATGGCCACCTCCAACATGGCCGAGAATCACCCCGTCGGGTTCCAGTGGGTGATGAAGGCCAAGGAGCGCGGGGCCAAGCTGATCCACGTCGACCCGCGCTACACGCGCACCAGCGCGGCCGCCGACATCCACCTGCCGCTGCGCTCGGGCACCAACATCGCGTTCTTCGGCGGGCTCATCAACTACGCCATCGCCAAGAACCTCTACTTCCGGGACTACGTCGTCCACTACACCAACGCGTCGTTCCTGATCGATCCGGCCTTCAAGACGCCGACCGACCTCGACGGCCTCTTCACCGGCTACGATCCGGCCAAGAAGGTCTACGACCGCTCGTCGTGGAAGTACCAGGTCGACGGTGAGGGCAACCCCCGGCGTGACAACACGCTGAAGGATCCCCAGACCGTCTTCCAGCTCCTCAAGCGCCACTACAGCCGCTACACGCCCGACATGATCGAGAAGGTGTGCGGCATCCCCAAGGCGAAGTTCGAGGAGGTCGCCCAGCTCTACTGCTCGAACTCCGGCCCCGAGAAGACGGGGGCGATCACCTACGCGCTGAACCTCACCCAGCACACCAACGGCGTCGAGAACATCCGCTCCCTCTGCATGCTGCAGCTGCTGCTCGGCAACGTGGGTCGCCCCGGCGGCGGTGTCGTCGCCTTGCGGGGTCACGCCAACGTGCAGGGCGCCACCGACCTCGAGCTGCTCTACCACGAGCTGCCCGGATACCTGCCGATGCCGTTGCGCGACCAGCATCCCGATCTCAAGACGTACCTGGAAAGGGAAACGCCCAAGGGCGGGTTCTGGGTCAACCGGCCGAAGTTCATGGTCAGCCTGCTCAAGGCGTTCTACGGCGACGCCGCGACGAAGGACAACGACTTCGGTTACCAGTGGCTGCCCAAGCGGGCCTCCGCCGACGCCTACAGCCACCAGCACATGTTCGTGGACATGTACGAGGGCAAGATCAAGGGCTTCCTGGCCGACGGTCAGAACCCCGCGGTCGGCGGGCCCAACGCCAAGCTGACGCGGGCGGCCATGGCCAAGCTCGACTGGCTGCTGGTCGTGGACATCTTCCTGACCGAGACAGCCGAGTTCTGGAAGGCGCCCGGCATCAACGCCCAGGACATCAAGACCGAGGTGTTCTTCCTGCCGGCCGCGCCGGCCGCCGAGAAGGACGGCAGCCTGACCAACACGATGCGGCTCATCCAGTGGCACGACAAGGCGGTGACGCCGCCGGGCGACGTGCACTCGGACGCCGACTTCTTCTGCTCGCTCGCCCATCGCCTGCAGAAGCTCTACGCCGGCAGCAAGAAGGACCGCGACAAGGGCTTCCTGGCCGCCAACTTCACCTACGGCGCCAAGCCCGACGAGCCGGAGATGGTGGAGGTGCTGAAGGAGATCAACGGGGTCGCGACCGAGGACATCACCGACAAGGACGGCAAGCTCGTCTACCGGAAGGGCCAGCCACTCAACTCGTTCGCGCACCTGACGGACGATGGCAAGACGACCTCGGGCTGCTGGATCTACACCGGCGTGACGGTCGAGGTCGACGGCAAGCTCGTCAACAAGGCGGCCGGCCGGAAGCCGGCCGACGACAAGGACTACCTCGCCCACGGCTGGGGCTTCGCGTGGCCGGCCAACCGCCGCATCCTGTACAACCGCGCTGCGGCCGACCTCCGCGGCAAGCCGTGGAGCGAGAAGAAGAAGCTGATCTGGTGGGACGCCAACGCGCCGGGTCAGAAGCCCGAGGACAAGGGCAAGTGGGTCGGACTCGACGTTCCCGACTTCAACGCGTTCCTGGCGCCCGACGCCAAGAACGGCGACAAGCCGTTCATCATGCGGACCGACCTCGTCGGCGGCTTCTTCGGTCCGCTCAACGACGGGCCGTTCCCCGAGCACTACGAGCCGGTGGAATCGCCGACGAAGAACCTGTTGTCGAAGACGCAGATCAATCCCGTCGTCAAGATCTGGAAAGTCCCGGACCAGAAGAACGAGCTGGCCCCGGTCGGCTCACCGGACTACCCGTACGTCATCACGACCTACCGCCTCACCGAGCACCACCTGTCCGGCGTGATGTCGCGGTACCTGCCGATGCTGGCCGAGCTCCATCACTCCCACTTCGCCGAGATCAGCCACGAGCTGGCCCGGGAGCTCGGGATCGAAAACGGCGAGAAGATCACCGTGCTGAGCCCGCGGGGCAAGGTACACGTCACCGCCATGGTGACCCACCGCATCAAACCCTTCACGATCAACGGCAAGACCGTGCACCAGATCGGCGTGCCGTGGCACTGGGGTTGGAAGGGCGTGGACGAGCTGCCCGGCAGCCGCGGCGACATCACCAACGACCTCTCGGCGACCGTCGGAGACCCCAACGTCTACATCCAGGAGACGAAGGCCTTCGTCTGTAACGTGAAGAAGGGGGTGGTGTAGTCATGGTCCGTACGCTCGCGATGTTCACGGACACGTCCCTGTGCATCGGCTGTCGGGCCTGCCAGGTGGCGTGCAAGCAGTGGAACGAGCTCGGCCTCGAAGTGCCGGAGTGGACGGGCGGGTACCAGAACCACGCCCACTTCACCGACAAGACGTACCGCCTGGTGCGGTTCATCGAGGAGCCGGGCGGCAAGCCGAACGGCGACCTCGCCTGGCTGCTGATGTCCGACGTCTGCAAGCACTGTGCGGAGGCGGGCTGCCTCGACGCGTGCCCGACCGGCGCCATCTACCGGACGGAGTACGGCACGGTCAACATCAACCAGGACGTCTGCAACGGCTGCCGCTACTGCGTGTCGTCGTGCCCGTTCGGCGTGGTCAGCTTCAACGAGTCGACCGGCACCGCGAAGAAGTGCACGTTCTGCAACGATCGGATCCACAACGGCCTGGGGCCTGCCTGCGCCAAGGCGTGCCCGACGGAGTCGATCCAGTTCGGCTTCCGCGACGAGCTGGTGGGCAAGGCCGCCAAGCGCGTGGAGAAGCTGAAGGCCATGGGGTTCAAGGACGCCCAGCTCTACGGCGCCGATGCCAAGGGCTTCCTCGGCGGCCTCAACGCGTTCTTCCTGCTGCTGGCCAAGCCGTCGACCTACGACTTGCCGGACAATCCACGACTGCCGCAGCGCAACGTGATGGTCGACTCGCTGCTGTCGATCGGCTCGGCGCTCGTCGTCGGACTGGGCGTGCTGCTCTCGTTCCGCGAGCGCGGGAAGGGAGGCCCCCATGCCTAAGCCGCCGCACTGGGAGCTGATGATCGTCTGGTATTTCTTCCTCGGCGGCATCGCCGGGGGCGCCTACTTCACCGCCGCCATCGCCGACAACTTCGGCGGCGCCCGCGATCGCGGCGTGGCCCGGGCCGGCTACCTGCTGTCGCTGCCGCTGGTGGCGGTCTGCGGGCTCCTCCTGATCGCCGACCTCGGGGTGCCGACGCGGTTCCTCAACATGATGCGCACCCTCAAGGTCTGGGATCCGATGTCGATCGGTGCCTGGATCGTGGGCGTCTTCGGGCTGTTCACGTTCGTCTCGTCGGCGCTGAGCCTGTCCTCCTCGCCGTCGCACGCGGCGCTGCGGCGCAAGATCGGCCTGGTCGGCATCTTCTTCGGGTTCTTCCTGGCGAGCTACACGGGCGTGCTGCTGAGCAACTCGGCGATGCCGTTCTCGGCGGGCGAGGGTTGGGGCAAGCTGAAGCACGCCGACCGGTACTCGATGCTCGTCGAGCTCCTCCTGCTCGCCGCGTTGATCGCGGCCCTGGGCGCCGCCGCCCGGCCGCTCGTCAGCGGCCACTTCGCGACGCTCTTCTGGGGCGGCCTGATCGGCCTCGGACTGCTCCTGCCGCTCGCGCTCGACCTGCTGGGCACTCGCGCGCGCGCGCTCGGCGCGCTGGCGGCCGCGCTCGTCCTCATCGGTGGCTTCGTCCTCCGCTACGTGGTGTTGATGTCGGTCCAGGCCTGACGCCTTCCCGCGGGCGAGGCGCGCGGACCGCGAGGACGCATACCGCCCCCTCGCGGGCTTGGCGGGCATGACTGAGTTGCAAGATGCGTGGGCGGATCTCCTCCGGCGCCGGCCGGCCTTCCGTGACAGCCTCACGATCTACGGCGAGATCCTGGACGCGTGGGCACGCTGGTCGCCGCCGCGTCCGCTGGCATTGCCGCTCGACCGCGCCCGCTGGCGCGGGGCGTGGGAGCGCGGGGAGCCGCTCGTGGAGCACGCCGCCGCGACGCTCCGCCCGTCCGACGTCGAGGACCTCCTCGGCGCCGCCATGGAGAGCCTGGCCCGGGCCCAGCCGACGCTCGGCGCCTCCTTGCAGCGGCTGGCCGAGGCCTGGGATCGCGGTGCCGTCGCGCCGGCCGCGCTGCTGCCCGCGCGCGGTCGCGTCGGCTCGGGCGCCGTTGAGCAGGCGAGCGGTCTCGCTGCCGACGTGGTGGCATTCCTGGCCGGCGCGAGCCTGCGACCGGCGCTCGAGGCGATGTTCGCCCCGGCGCGGGAGCATCTCGACGAGGCCGCGTGGTCGCTCGGCGTCTGTCCATTCTGCGGGGGCCCGCCGGCCTTCGCCGACGTGATCGAGGACGGTCGCCGCCGGCTCGCCTGCCACCTGTGTGGCGGCGCCTGGCTCTTCGCCAAGCTGCGCTGTCCGTTCTGCGGCGTGGAAGGCGCCGAGCACCAGGTGCGACTCACGCCGGAGGAGGCGCGCGAGGAGGGCTATCTCGTAGCCGCCTGCCGCTCGTGCCGCGCCTATATGAAGGAGGTGGACCGGCGCGCCCGCTGGAACGCGGGCCCGGCGCTCATCGAGGACTGGGGCACGCCGCACTTCGATCTCGTCGCCCATCGACAGGGGTACTGGCGCCCGACTCCGTCGATCGTTCAGCTCGGCTGATGTCCCGCTGATCGCCCTTCACCATATCGGGAATGTGGTAAAATCCCGTAGCCATTGATCTTTTTGGTGAAATGCATCCAGGCCTGATCAATCCGGCAGTCGTCGGCTACATCTGCGCGATGGGGCTCGCGCTCGCGTACCTCGTGCAGCGCCACGAGCTCGTCCATCGTCTCGCAGTGCTGTCCACGCTCGCCGGCTGGGCGGCCCACACCGTCGCGCTCATCGTGCGCGCCGTCGAGCTGGGCGCGCCCCCGTTCGGGAGCCTGCCGGACGCCGTCAGCGTCGCCGTGTGGGTGATCGTGCTGCTCGAGGTGCTGATCGAGCAGCGCTCCGGTCTGCGCGTCCTGGGCGCCTTCGTGCTGCCGATCGCCGTGGTGCTGATCCTCAAGGCGACCACGGCGCGGCCGGCGACGCTGGCGCCGGCGCTGGCCGGCGCGTGGGTGTGGGTCCACATCGCGCTGGCGCTGATCGGCATCGCCGCGTTCGTGTTCAACTTCGTGGGCGCGATCATGTACCTGCTGCAGGAGCGCCAGCTCAAGCTCAAGCGTCCGGGGGCCTTCTACTATCGGCTGCCGGCGCTGGAGACGCTCGACCGGCTGACGTTCCGCACGCTGGCGCTCGGCTTTCCGTTCCTGACCGTGGGCCTGCTCCTCGGCGCGCTCTGGGCGCGGACGTCCTGGGGCACCGCGTTGACGTTCGATCCGCTGGCCTTCTTCTCGCTGGTCGCGTGGGTGATCTACGCCGGGACGCTGGCCGGCCGGGCGGCGGGCGGCTGGCACGGACGGCGCGCCGCGTACTTTGCCATCGTGGGCTTCGCGGCCCTCGTGGTCACCCTGGGCGCCGGTCTCTTCATGCCGGGCCGGCACGGCTTCTGATGGCTCTCTTCGTCGCCGGGCTCAGCCACAAGAACGCGCCCGTCGCGCTCCGCGAGCAGCTGGCGATCGACGACGACAAGCTGCGGGAGCTGGTGCGCGACATCCAGGGCGCCGGCGTCCTGCCGGAGGTCGTCGTGCTCTCGACCTGCAACCGGGTGGAGGTGTACGGCGTGGCCGAGGCGCCGGGGGAGGCGCGCGCGCTGGCCTTCCGTTACCTGTGCCGGCATCGCGGGATCGACCTGGCCGGCGTGGAGCCGCTGCTCTACACGCACGTCGATGCCGAGGCCGTTCGCCACGCGTTCCGCGTGGCGGCCAGCCTCGACTCGATGATGGTCGGCGAGCCGCAGATCCTCGGGCAGGTCAAGGACGCCTTCGCCCTCGCCCAGGCCTGCGAGACGGTCGGGCCCCGGCTCCACACGCTGTTCAGCCAGGCCTTCAGTGTCGCCAAGCGGGTGCGCACGGAAACGGAGATCGCGCGGCACGCGGTGTCCGTCTCCTTCGCCGCGGTCGAGCTGGCCAAGAAGATCTTCGCCGGGCTGGCCCGCCGGGCCGTGCTGCTGGTCGGCGCCGGCAAGATGAGCGAGCTGGCGGCCAAGCACCTGGTCGAGCAGGGCGCCTTTCCGGTCTACGTCGCCAACCGCACCTGGTCGCGCGCCCAGGACCTCGCGCGCGCGCTGTCCGGTACGGCGGTGCCGTGGGACGAGCTGGAGACCGCGCTGGGCACCGTCGACATCGTGGTGACCTCGACCGGGGCGCCCGAGCCCGTGGTCACGCGGGAGGCCGTCAGGCGCGTCATGCACGGCCGGCGCGGACGTCCGCTGTTCTTCATCGACATCGCGGTTCCCCGTGACGTCGAGCCCGGCGTGGACACGTTGACCGACGTCTATCGCTACGACATCGACGATCTCAAGCAGGTCGTCGGCTCGAACCTGCGCGAGCGCGCGCGCGAGGCGCAGCGCGCCGAGGCGCTCATCGAGCGCGAGGTGGGCAAGTTCCTCGCGCGTCTGGGCGACGTCGAAGTGATTCCCACGATCGTCTCGCTACGGGCCCGGCTGGAAGAGATCCGCGTGGGCGAGGTCAAGCGGACGCTGGCCCGCCTGCCCGAGGCCACCCCCGAGACGCGCGCGGCCATCGAGGCGCTGTCCACTGCGATGGTGAACAAGATGCTCCACGCGCCGATCACCAAGCTGCGCGAGTCGTCGCGGGCGGGGGCCGGGCGTTCGTGGCTCGAGCTCGTCCACGAGCTGTTCGCGCTGGGGCGGCGCTCGTGATTCGCATCGGCACGCGCGGCAGCGCCCTGGCCCTGGCGCAGGCGCGGAGCGTGGCGGCCGGTCTCGGCGCCGACGCGGAGCTCGTCCCCATGCGGACCGAGGGCGATCGCCTCGCCGAGGCCCGGCTGGCCGCCGTCGGCGGCAAGGGACTCTTCGTGCGCGAGATCGAGGAGGCGTTGCTCCGCCGCGATATCGACGTCGCCGTCCACAGCCTCAAGGACCTGCCGGCGGAGCCGCCGGCGGGCCTGGTCCTGGCCGCCTTCCCGCCGCGGGAGGACGCGCGCGACGTGCTGGCGGCCCGCGCACCCGCCACGCTCGAGGGGCTCCGTCCCGGCGCCGTGGTCGGCACCTCCAGCCCGCGCCGGCGGGCGCTGCTGCTGGCGCTGCGTCCCGACCTCGCCGTCGAGCCGATCCGCGGGAACGTGGACACGCGGCTGCGCAAGCTGGCGAACGGCGGCTTCGAGGCCGTCATCCTGGCCGCGGCCGGGCTGCGCCGGCTCGGTCTGGCGCCCGAGCACTGCCAGCCGCTCGACCCCGACACGTTCGTGCCGGCGGTGGGGCAGGGCATCATCGCGGTGGAAGCGCGTACCGCAGACCGGGCGACGCTGGCCCGGCTCGAGCGGATCGACGACGCATCGACCCACGCCTGCGCGCTGGCCGAGCGCGCGTATCTCGCCCGACTCGGCGCCTCCTGCACCACGCCGATGGCCGCCCACGCGCGGCTGGACCGCGGCACGCTGCGCATGGCGGCGATCGTCGCCAGCGAGGACGGTCGCCACGTCCTGCGCGCCAACGCCGCCGCCCCGGCCGCCGACGCCGAGCGCCTCGGCCGCGACCTCGCCGACACCCTGCTGGCGAAAGGCGCCGCCGACATCACCAACCTCAAGCCGAGTACCGGAGCTCGATCCTGATGGCGCGCGTGCAACCGAACCATGACCGACCGCTGGAAGGCCGCACCATCGTGGTGACGCGCGCCGCCGCGCAGGCCCAGCGCTTCACCCAGCTCCTCGAGGCCGCCGGCGCGCGCGTGCTGGAGGCCCCGGCGATCGTCATCGCACCGCCGCCGTCGTGGGAGCCGCTCGACCAGGCGCTCGACACGCTCGAGCAGTTCACGTGGGTCGTGTTCACCTCGGTGAACGGCGTGGCGATGGTCAATCGGCGCCTGCCGGCCCGCGGGCTCACCTGGTCCGCGCTGTCGGGCCGGCGCGTGGCGGCGATCGGTCCCGCCACGGCCGACGCCCTGGCCGAGCACGGGGTGCGCGCCGACCTGGTGCCCGCCGAGTATCGCGCCGAGGGCCTCGTCGACCGCCTGCGCTTCGTCATCACGCCGGCCGATCGCGTGCTGCTGCCGCGCGCGGCCCAGACGCGCGACGTGCTGGTGACCGAGCTGCGCCGGCTGGGCGCCCAGGTGACCGAGGTCCCGGCCTATGCCACGCGCCGGGCGGACGCCGGCACCGCCCGCCTCCGCGAGGCGCTGGCGGCCGGCACGATCGACGCGGTCACGTTCACCTCGTCCTCGACCGCGCGTAACTTCGCCGAGCTCTTCAGCGAGGACGAGCGCCGGGCCTGGCTCTCGCGCGTCACCGTGGCGTCGATCGGGCCGATCACCGCCGCCACGGCCGCCGAGTACGGCATGACCACCGAGGTGATGCCCGCCGAGTACACGATCCCGGCCCTCGCGCGCGCGCTGACCGAACACTTTGCCCGCGCCCCGCGCGGCGGCGGACGCCGCGCCAGGAGGATGTGATGCCGCACCCGATGTTCCGCCCCCGCCGGCTGCGCGAGAAGCCCCTGCTGCGCAGGATGGTCCGCGAGACCGTCCTGGCTGTCGACGACTTCGTCTACCCGCTGTTCGTCGTGCACGGCCGCGGCGTGCGGGAGGCCATCGGCTCGATGCCGGGCCAGGCGCGCCTCTCCGTCGACGAGCTGGTGAAGGAATGCAAGGACGCCGCCGGCATGGGCATTCCCGCCGTCCTGCTCTTCGGCCTGCCCGCCGAGAAGGATCCGCGCGGCACCGAGGCCTACGCCGACGACGGCATCGTGCAGCAGGCGGTGCGGGCGGTGAAGGAGAGGGTACCCGACCTGCTCGTGATCACCGACGTGTGCCTGTGCGAGTACACGAGCCACGGCCACTGTGGCGTGGTGGAGGACGGCGCCGTCCGCAACGATCCGACGCTGGAGCTGCTGGCGCGCACCGCGGTGTCGCACGCCGAGGCCGGGGCCGACGTCATCGCCCCCTCGGACATGATGGACGGGCGCGTGGGCGCCATCCGCGAGGCGCTCGACGAGGCGTCGTTCGCCGAGACGCCGATCATGGCCTACTCGGCGAAGTACGCCTCGGTCTTCTACGGTCCGTTCCGCGAGGCGGCGGATTCCACGCCGCAGTTCGGCGACCGGCGCTCGTACCAGATGGACCCGGCCAACGCACAGGAGGCGATGCGCGAGATCGCGCTCGATCTCGACGAGGGCGCCGACATCGTGATGGTCAAGCCGGCGCTGCCGTACCTGGACATCATCTCGCGGGCCAAGGCCGAGTTCGGCGTGCCGCTGGCCGCCTACTCGGTGTCCGGCGAGTACGCGAGCGGGCCGGCGCCGACGTCGTGATCACGTACTTCGCCAAGGACGCCGCGCGGCTGCTCGAGCGCGGCACCCACCTGCGCTGAGGGCAGGGCGATGCGCATCTCGGCCAAGGGCGAATACGCGATCAAGGCGATGCTGGATCTCGCCATGCATCGCGGCCGTACGCTGGTGCCCATCCAGGAGAT
Organism: Candidatus Rokuibacteriota bacterium; assembly: GCA_005887895.1. Taxonomy (GTDB): domain Bacteria; phylum Methylomirabilota; class Methylomirabilia; order Rokubacteriales; family CSP1-6; genus AR5. The sequence goes on along the minus strand of VBPC01000269.1, from coordinate 7,691 downwards.
CGCCGCGCGCCAGGCGATCCCCCAGCGCTATCTCGAGCAGGTGCTGCTGGCCCTCAAGCGGGCCGACCTGCTGACGTCCAAGCGCGGCTCCACCGGCGGCTATCACCTGACCAAGGGACCGGACGAGATCACGGTGGGCGCAATCCTGAGAGCGGTGGAGGGCGGCAGCGCGCCGTTCGAGAGCGGCGCCCACGGCCGGCGCAACGGCGGCGGCACCGACCTCGGCGAGCTGTGGAACGAGATCGGCGAGGCGGTGGCCGGCGTCGTCGATCGCTGGACGCTCGGCGACCTCGTGGCCCGCGCCGAGGAGAAGCGCCGATCCGCCCGGCCGATGTACCACATCTAATGGATGGGGGGCCCCGACATGGCCCCCAAACCCCCAGACGCTCGGAGCGCCCGGCGGAGCCGTGGCGCTCCTCGGTAATGGATAGGCTTAGGGGAGAGGGATGAACGGCAAGATTGCGGAGACTGTGCTCGATCTCATCGGCGGGACGCCGCTGGTGCGGTTGCGGCGGTTGCCGGATTCGGCAGGCGCCGGCGTGCTGGCCAAGATCGAGTCGCGCAATCCGGGCGCCAGCGTGAAGGACCGCATCGCGGCGGCGATGATCGACGACGCCGAGCGGCGGGGGGTGCTGAAGCCCGGCGCCACCATCGTCGAGCCGACCAGCGGCAACACCGGCGTCGGGCTCGCCATGGTGGCGGCCGTCAAGGGCTACCGGCTGATCCTCACCATGCCGGAGGACTACAGTGTCGAGCGGCAGCGGTTGTTTTCGCGCTTCGGCGCCGAGATCCACCTCACCCCGGCCATCGAGGGGATGAGCGGCGCGGTCTTCGCGGCCCAGGAGCTCTGTCGCGAGCACCCCGAGTACTTCATGCCGCAGCAGTTCCAGAATCCCGCGAATCCCGAGATCCACCGGCGCACGACGGCGCTGGAGATCCTCGATGCCACCGACGGCCGGCTCGACGCCTTCGTGGCGGGCGTGGGCACCGGCGGTACGATCACCGGGGTGGGCGAGGTGCTCAAGGAAAAACTGCCGGGCGTGCGCGTCGTCGCCGTGGAACCGGCGAAGTCGGCGGTGCTGTCGGGCGGGCCGTTCCGGCCGCACGGCATCCAGGGCATCGGCGCCTCGTTCGTGCCGGGCGTGCTGAATCGCAGCGTCATCGATCGCATCGTCCCGGTCCGCGACGAGGACGCCACCGCGTGGTCACGGCGGCTCAGCCGCGAGGAGGGCCTCCTGGCCGGCATCTCCTCCGGGGCCGCCGTGTTCGCGGCCTGCCTGGTCGCCGCCGAGCTGACGCCGCGGCAGACGGTCGTCACCGTCCTGCCCGACACCGGCGAGCGCTACCTGAGTCTCGGTTGACCGGAGTCCCTGGAGAGCGACGCCCATGGCGACCGTGTACATCCCCACACCGTTCCGCCGGGCGACGGCGAATCGCGACCGCGTCGAGGTGAGCGCTCCCGACGTCCGTGCGCTGCTCGAGGAGCTGGAGCGGGCGTACGGCGGGCTCAAGGGCCTCGTGCGCAACGACCGCGGCGCCGTCCATGCCCACGTGGCGATCTACGTCAACAACGAGCCGATCGACAGCCTCGACGGCCTCGGCACGGCGCTCGAGGACGGCGACGAGGTCGCGATCATCCCGGCGCTCGCCGGCGGCCAATGGTGATCCTGACGCCGGAGGAGCGCGAGGCGATCCGGTCGCAGGCGGTCGAGGAGTATCCGTTCGAGGCATGCGGGGTGATCCTGGCCCGGGGCGGCGAGCGCCGGCTGCTCCGCTGCCGCAACGCCCAGAACGAGCTGCACGCGCGCGACCCCCAGCGCCACCCGCGCGACGCGCGCACCGCCTACTACATCGATCCCAAGGACCTGCTGCGCATCGGCGACCTCGAGCGCGAGGGATTCGGCGTGGCGGTGATCTACCACTCGCACGTCGACGCCGGAGCGTACTTCTCCGAGACGGACCGGCGCCAGGCGCTGGTCGGCAGCGAGCCCGCGTACCCGAGCGCCGTCTACGTCGTGGCGTCCGTCGTGGCGGGCGCGCTCGACGAGATGAAGGCATTCCAGTGGAACGGCCGGAGCTTCGTGGAGATTCCGCATGAGTGAGTCCAAGCGCCTGCTCGACGCCGCCAGCCGCATGATTCCCGGCGGTGTGAACAGCCCCGTGCGCGCGTTCCGCGCGGTCGGCGGCGCCCCGGTGTTCATCGCGCGCGCCGAGGGCTCGCGCCTGGTCGACGTCGATGGCCGCGCCTACATCGACTTCGTGGGCTCATGGGGCCCGCTGATCCTGGGTCACGCGGCCCCGGCTGTCGTGGAGGCGGTCACCGAGGCGGCCCGCCGTGGCACCAGCTACGGCGCGCCGACCGCCCTCGAGGTCGACATGGCGGAGGCGATCACCGCGGCCTATCCCTCGATGGAGATGATCCGGCTCGTGAGCTCGGGCACCGAGGCCGCGATGAGCGCGATCCGCGTGGCCCGCGGCGCGACCGGCCGCGACGTCCTCGTGAAGTTCGACGGCTGCTACCACGGCCACGCCGACAGCCTGCTGGTGAAGGCCGGCTCGGGCGGCGCGACGTTCGGCATCCCCGACAGCAAGGGGGTGCCGGCCGCGCTGGCCGAGCTCACGCTGACCGTCGCCTTCAACGACCTCGAGGCCGTGCGCGACCTCTTCCGCCGGCGGGGCGAGCGTATCGCCGCCGTCATCGTCGAGCCGGTGGCCGGCAACATGGGCGTGGTGCCGCCGGCGCCGGGGTTCCTCGAAGGGCTGCGCGAGGTCACCCGCGCCCACGGCGCGCTGCTGATCTTCGACGAGGTCATCACGGGATTCCGCGTCGCCTACGGCGGCGCCCAGGAGCGCTACGGCGTGAGTGCCGATCTCACGTGCCTCGGCAAGATCATCGGCGGCGGCCTGCCGGTCGGCGCCTACGGCGGCAGCCGCGCCGTGATGAGCGAGGTCTCGCCGCTCGGCGGCGTCTACCAGGCCGGCACGCTGTCGGGCAACCCGCTGGCCGTCGCCGCCGGGCTGGCGGCGATTCGCGCGCTGGCCGATCGCCGCGCCTACGCGCGCCTCGAGACGCTGGGCGCACGGCTGGAGCAGGGGCTGCGCGACGGCGCGCAGAAGGCGGGCGTGCCGTTGACGGTCAATCGCGTCGGCTCCATGCTCACCGCGTTCTTCTGCGCGGGACCCGTGACCGATTATGCCTCCGCCCGGCGCGCCGACACCGCCCGCTACGCGCGATTCTTCCAGGCGATGCTGGCGCGCGGCATCTATCTCGCGCCCTCGCAGTTCGAGGCGGCCTTCGTCTCCCTCGCTCACTCGGAGGCCGACCTCGAGACCGCCGCCCGCGCCGCCGCGGAGGCCCTCACGGTCTAGACACGGGGGGCCCGGGATGGCCCCGGGCCCCCGACGCTCGTCGCGCCCCGGCGGAGCCGGAGCGCGCCTCGAAATTGCTTCGCGGTTGCCACGAGTTCTGTTGACGTCGTCGACGGCCAAGTGATATGGTTCGCGAGCATTTCCGAGACTCCCGGAGGGCACTCGAGCGTCGATGAGGAAGGCCGGAGTGGGGGCAGCGGCCGTCGTCCTGCTGGCCGTGCTGCTGTTCTTCGCAGTGTCCTCGTGGAGTCGTCAGCCGGCCATCGCCAGGCCTTCCGTGCAGCCGATCAACTTTCCGCACAGCGTCCACGTGCAGACGTACAAGATCGACTGCCAGTACTGCCACGCCGACGCGCGCCGCTCGGAGTACGCCGGGATCCCGTCGGTGGAGCGCTGCATGGGCTGTCACAAGATCGTCGCCGCCGACCGGCCCGAGATCAAGAAGCTGGCCGAGTACGCCGGCAAGCAAACGCCGGTACCGTGGACGCGCGTGTACAAGCTGCCGGAGTTCACGTACTTCCCGCACAAGGCGCACATCCGGGCCGAGATCCGCTGCCAGACGTGTCACGGGGCCGTCGAGACCATGACGACCATCGCCGCCGCGCCCGGGCCCACACTCGCCAACGACCTGCTGAACCTGGTCGGCTTCAAGCCCTCGGCGCCGGTCCTGACCATGGGCTGGTGTGTCGAATGCCACCGACAGCAGAACGCGACGCGCAAGACCCAGGCGCCGCTCGACTGCGTCACCTGTCATCACTGATGGCAGTGCAAGCCGAATCGCTTCGCAGCGACGAGGCGAGCCTGAGAGAGATCCAATGAACCGACGCGATTTCTTCAAGATCGTCGCGACCACCGGGGCCACCGCCGCGGCGGCCGGCTGCCAGCAGGCGACCGAGCAGATCCTGCCGCTGGTCGTCCCGAACGAGCAGCTCGTGCCGGGCGTCGCCGCCTTGTTCGCGACCGTGTGCCGCGAGTGTCCGGCCGGTTGCGGCGTGCTGGCCCGCAATCGCGAGGGGCGCGTGGTGAAGCTGGAGGGAAACCCGGACCATCCAGTGAGCCAGGGCGCGCTGTGCGCGCGCGGCCATGCCGCGCTGCAGGGGCTCTATCATCCCGACCGGTTCGCATCGCCGCAGCGCCGCGAGGGCGACGTGCTGAAGCCGGTCGGCTGGGACGACGCGCTGAAGACGTTCGCCGAGAAGCTCGGCGGCGTGAAGGGCAAGGGCAAGGCGCTGGCCGTCGTGACCCAGCTCGAGAGCGGCAGCCTCGGCAGCCTCCTCGACCGCTGGACCCAGGCCCTGGGCGGGCGACCGCGAGTCACGCTGGAGCCGTTCGGCTACGAGGCGATCCGCGCCGCGAACCGGGCGACGTTCGGCCGCGACGCCGTGCCGTACCACGCCTTCGAGGACGCCGAGGTCGTCCTCTCGTTCGGCGCCGACTTCCTCGAGACCTGGATGTCGAACGTCCGTCACGCGCGCGGCTTCGCGCGCATGCACACGTTCCGCGACGGCAAGGCCGGCCGGTTCATCCACGTCGAGCCCCGTCAGTCGCTGACCGCCTCCAACGCCGACGAATGGGTGCGCAACGCGCCCGGCACCGAGACGGCGGTGGCGCTGGCGATCCTCAAGCTGCTGGTCGAACAGGGCGGCGCCGACCGCCGCTTCGCCGACGCGGTGGCGGCGGTGGATCCGAAGAAGGTCGCCGAGGACAGCGGCGTGCCGCTCGAGACGCTCGAGCAGGTCGCCCGCACGTTCGCCGGCGCCAAGCCGGGCCTGGCCGTCGGTGGCGGGGTCGCGGTCACCGGCAGTCACGCGACCCAGCTGCAGATCGCGGTCAACCTGCTCAACGCGGCGGCCGGCAATCTCGGCAAGACGGTGCGGTTCGGTCCGGATCACGCCTACGGCAAGGTGACGCCGTACGCCGAGGTGGCCAGGCTCGTGCAGGCGATGGCGGCCGGCGAGATCGAGGTGCTCGTCCTCGGCAACTCCGTCAACCCGGCCTTCACGCTGCCGGGCGGGCTCAAGGTCGCCGACGCCATTCGCAAGGTCCCCTTCGTCATCAGCTTCGCCACGCTGCCCGACGAGACGACCGCGCTCGCGCACCTCGTCCTGCCCGACACGCACTGGCTCGAGTCGTGGGGCGACTACTCCCCGCAGGAGGGCATCGTCGGGCTCTTGCAGCCGACGATGAAGCCGATCCGCGACGCCCGCCCGATGGGCGACGTGCTGCTGGCCGTCGGCCGCACCGCGCTCGGCACCGAGGAGGGCAAGGGGCCGCTGCCGTGGAGCACCGTCGAGCAATACCTCAAGACGACGTGGGACTCCGTGGTCAAGGCCGGGCAGTGGAACGCCGCGCTGAGCCAGGGCGGGACCTGGCGCGAGGTGGCGGCGGCGGGCGTGACGGCGAGGGTCGAGCGGGTCGATCCCGCCGCCGCCAAGCTCGCCGGCGGCGACGGCTTCGCCCTGCTGGCGTATCCCTCGTTCCGCTTCTACGACGGTCGCAGCGCCAGCCGGAGCTGGCTCCAGGAAATGCCCGACACGATGACCCAGGCCGTCTGGGACGCCTGGGTCGAGATCAACACCGAGAGCGCGGGCAAGCTCGGCATCCGCCAGGGCGACGTGGTCCGGGTGGCCTCGCCGCACGGGGCCATCGAGGTGCCGGCGTACCTGTCGCCGACGATCCATCCGGGCGCGGTGGCGATTCCGATCGGGCATCGCTACGCGCCCTATCACGTGCGGCTCAAGTACGTCCAGCCGACCGCCGACGTGACGAACCCGATGGCGCTGCTGCCGGCCGCCGCCGATGCGACCTCGGGCGCCCCGGCCTTCCTCTCGGTGAAGGTCACGCTGGCCAGGACCGGCGCCCGCCGCCCGCTGGCGGTGCTGCAGGCCACGCACGATCAGGACGAGCGGGAGCTGGTGCAGCACGTCGACCTCGCCACCGCCCGCCAGGAGGCGCTGGCCGGCGGCCGGCACGAGGAGCGTCATCCCACGATGTACAGCGAGCACGAGTACAAGGGCTATCGCTGGGGCATGACGGTGGACACCGACGCGTGCATCGGGTGCCAGGCGTGCGCGGTGGCCTGCCAGGCCGAGAACAACGTGCCGGTGGTCGGCAAGGCGGAGGCGGCCTACGGCCGTCAGGTGCACTGGCTGCGCGTCGAGCGGTGGGCCGACGGCGAGCCCGGCCATCCGCACAACACGTTCCTGCCGATGTTCTGCCAGCATTGTGAAGTCGCGCCGTGCGAGCCGGTGTGTCCGGTCTTTGCCGCGTATCACACCGACGAAGGGCTGAATGGTCAGGTCTATAACCGGTGTGTCGGGACTCGATATTGTGGCAACAACTGCCCGTACCACGTGCGGCGGTTCAACTGGTGGAACTACCAGTTCCCGGAGCCGCTCGACGTTCAGCTCAACCCCGACGTCACCGTGCGGCAGCTCGGAATCATGGAGAAGTGCACGATGTGCATCCAGCGCATCGTCGCCGGCAAGGACCACGCCCACCGCGACGAGAAGCGCGCGGTGCGCGACGGCGACATCGTGACCGCCTGCCAGCAGACCTGCCCTACGCAGGCCATCACGTTCGGCAATCTCAAGGACGAGACGAGCCAGGTGGCGAAGCTGTCGCACGCCCCGCGCGCCTATCACGTGCTCGACGAGATCGGCACCCGCCCGAGCGTCACCTATCTGAAGAAGGTCGTGCGCGAGGCGTCCGGGCCGGCCCCGCGCGCCGGGAGGCCGCAGGCATGAGCCCCGAGCCCGTGTCCCCGCCGCGACCGATCGCCGGCGGCGCCGCCATCGCCGAGCCGACGTTCGCCGACGTCAACCGTGACGTCCTGGCGACGCTGCGGACGCCGGGCAACCTCTACTTCGGCTGGATGTGCGTGGTCGGGCTGATCCTCACCTGCGGGATCCTGGCCTGGACCTACCAGATCTGGATGGGCATGGGCGCCGCCGGCAAGCGCACCCCGCAGATGTGGGCGATGTACATCACCACGTTCGTGTTCTGGATCGGCATCGGCCACGCCGGCACGCTGATCTCGGCCGTGCTCTACCTCTTCCGCGCGCGGTGGCGGACGTCGATCTACCGGGCGGCCGAGGCGATGACGATCTTCGCGGTGCTGACCGCCGGCCTGTTCCCGATGATCCACGCCGGCCGCATGTGGTTCGCCTACTTCCTGTTGCCGTACCCGAACCAGCGCTACCTGTGGCCGAACTTCAAGTCGCCGCTGGTGTGGGACGTGTTCGCGATCTCGACGTACCTGTCGATCAGCACGGTGTTCTTCATCGTCGGCCTCGTCCCCGACATCGCGGCGCTGCGCGACG